>CANQEE010000025.1 GCA_947594595.1 uncultured Bacilli bacterium | reverse complement strand
TGGCAGAAGCAAGAGCAAAAAGAAACATACCTATGACAATGGAAGATTGGGCAACAAGAATAGATAAATTCTTACTTTCAGATGATAGAGATATTTTAAAAGATGCTGGAAAAATATCACATGAAATTGCTTGTGATAAAGCATTAACAGAATTTGAAAAATATAGAGTTAAACAAGATAAATTATATAAATCAGATTTTGATTTGTTAATAGAGGAAAGTAAAAGTAGTGGTGATAAAAATGAATAATGAAAATAAAACAAATATCAACTGGTATCCGGGGCATATGAAAAAAACAAAGGAACAAATTCAAGCTAATTTAAATTTAATTGATGTTATCATTGAGGTTTTGGATGCAAGAATGCCCTTTTCATCGAAAATTAAGGATTTAGATGAAATTCTTTTAAAAAAACCAAGAATTCTTGTATTTACAAAATATGATCTTTGTGATCAAGATAAAACAAAAAAATTTATCGAATTTTACCAACAACAAGGGTATATTGTTTGTTGCTGTGATTTAATGAAAGGAATGGGAATCAAAAAAATTATTGATTCTTGTGAACAGCTTTTTCAAAAAGAAAACGAACAAAGAAAGAAAAAAGGGATGAAAGAAAGATCTGTTCGAGCTTTAATTGTAGGCGTTCCAAATGTAGGAAAAAGTACACTTATCAATCGATTGGTAGGAAAAAAAGCAACTGCAGTTGGAAATCGACCAGGTATTACGAAACAAGTGAGTTGGATTCGAATCAATCCCAAAATAGAACTTTTAGATACTCCCGGAATTTTGTGGCCAAAATTAGAAGACCAATATAGTGCCCATATTTTAGCTCTTTTTTCTTCTATTAAAGAAGAAATTTTAGAAAAAGAGGAGCTTGCTGTTTTTGCTCTTTCCATTTTAGAAGAACAATATAAAGACTCCCTTTACCATCGATATAGTTTTGAAGAAAATCTTGATTTAGTAGAAAAACTTGATCAAATTGCTAAGAAGAGAGGTGCCATTATGCGTGGGGGAATCATAGACTATGAGAAAGTATATCATATTATTTTGCAAGATTTGAGAACCGGTGCTTTTGGACCAATTACATTAGATTCTATAGAAAGGGTAAAGTAAAAATTTTGTCTCATCAAACATTTTAAATTTTCTTATAAAAATAACACCATTTTTAAGATGTTATTTTTATTTTAAAGTTTTTCCTTTTCTTCTTTTGAAACTAACTTTTTTAAAAAAAATAGAAAATTTTAATATAAAAGCAAAATTTCTTTAAGAACGCACGTTTGTATGATATACTAAAAAAGAAAAGAGGAATCGAAATGTATAGTTATATCATTGGAACCGTTACAGAAATTTCATCTACGGGAATTGTTTTAGAAAATGCACAAATTGGATATTGGATTCAAACACCAAACCCATATGCTTTTGAAGAAGGAAAAGAGTATAAAATATATATATATACCCAAATTAGAGAGGATGAGCATTCCCTTTTTGGTTTTAAAACCCAAGAAGAAAAAGAATTATTTTTAAAGTTGATAGGAGTAAAAGGATTAGGTCCTAAAATGGCTCTTCCCATTTTAGCAACCGGATCTATTTCTGGTATTTCAGATGCGATCGAAAGAGAAAATTTATTGTATTTAAAGAAGTTTCCTAAAATCGGAGAAAAGCTTGCCAAGCAAATGATATTAGATTTAAAAGGAAAACTGAATTTAGTTTCTCTTCCTTATGAAGATACAGCACAAGAAGAATTATTAGAAGTTTTAAAAGGATTGGGATATAAAGAAAAAGAAGTAAAAACCATTTTACCAAAAGTAGAGCAATCTCTTTCTTTAGAAGAACAAATTAAGCAAGCTTTACAACTATTATTGAAGTAGGTGATTTTCATGAATGAAGTAGGTTTTTTGCTTCCTGATGGGAAAAAAATAGAAATGGCTTATCATGAAGTCTATCACTTTTGTAAACAAATTTATGAACAAGACCATTCTAACTTTGGTTATAGGAACAATTTATTTGATAGCTATTTTGATTATGTTATGCAAGAAAAAGGCTATATTTTTATCAATCCTCTTTTACAAAGAGAAAATTATTTAGTTGCTTATCAAAATCAATATTATCAGATTCCAAAAATAGAAGTGGCACATTTAGACTTAAAAGAGCAATATCAAGCATTAAAGGAAAAGGTAATTTATGAACAAGAAAAAGATATGTTATTGATGGAAGCTAGTGATATTGGAATAGGACTTCAATCTCAAGAAACATTTTTAGAAGGATTTATTACTCCAACAGGACTTTTTTTGGATAAAAGGAAATGTCCTGGACATTGGGTTTTAGCAAACACAATAGTAAATCAATATCTAATAAAAGATCCATCTCTCACTCAAGTCTATAAAAATGAAATGGGTGGAAATATGCATAGAAGTGAATTGTTTTTAGTTCATCATTTAGGATTTTTAGAAGTAGATGTTGAAAATCAACAACAAACATGTGTTTTCCTTATCAATCAAGAAAAAACGACAAAAATTCAAAAGGAGTATATAGAAAATAAATTGATGCCTACCTTTACGTTTGAAGAAAGCCCCTCTTTTAATTGTGGTGTACAAACTTATATCGGTAGTGCGAAAGAAAAAAGGCGGTGAGAAAATGGAAGAAGAAAGAATTATTACCAATAAAGTTTTAGAACAAGATGAAATATTAGATAACAGTATCCGACCAGAAACCATTGACGAATATATAGGACAACAAGAAGTTAAAGAAAATATTAAGGTGTTTGTAGAAGCAGCAAAGTTAAGAAAAGAACCTTTGGACCATGTTCTTCTTTATGGACCTCCAGGACTTGGAAAAACCACTCTTGCTTATATCATTGCAAGAGAGTTAGGTAGTCATTTAAAAACTGCAAGTGGTCCTTCTATTGAAAAAACAGGAGATCTTGCAGCTATTCTTTCTTCCTTAGAACCTGGCGATGTTTTATTCATTGATGAGATTCATAGAATGCCAAGGTTTATTGAAGAAATACTCTATCCAGCGATGGAAGATTTTGCTCTTGATCTTATAGTTGGAGGAGAAGGAAATAGTAGAAGCATTAAAATTGATTTACCCCCATTTACTTTAGTTGGAGCAACCACTCGAGCAGGGGATTTATCAAGTCCTTTACGGGATCGTTTCGGAATTATTTCAAAATTAAAATTTTATACTCAAGAAGAATTGACTTCAATTGTAGAAAGAACTTCTCGTGTTCTTGCAATGCCTATTTTAAAAGAAGCAGCCATTGAACTTGCAAAAAGAAGTAGAGGAACTCCACGAATTGCAAATCGTCTTTTTCGAAGAGTAAGGGATTTTGCTCTTGTGGAAGGCAAAGAAACCATTGATCTAGAAATTATGCAAAAAGCACTAAAACGATTGGGTGTTGATGAAAGTGGTCTTGATGAGACAGATCATCAACTCTTACGAGCGATCATTCAAAAATTCAATGGAGGCCCTGTTGGAGTGGAAGCGATTGCTTCTAGTATAGGAGAAGAAATTTCTACCATCGAAGATGTTTTAGAACCCTATTTATTGCAGCAAGGTTTTTTAAAAAGAACAGCTCGTGGAAGAATTGTAACAGAAAAGGCTTATCAAGCTTTACAGATCAATTATCAAAATACCATATTTGAAGATCATTTTTCTGATAGTTAGAAGGGAGATATTATGGAATTAAAAGAATTTGACTACGACTTACCTAAGGAACTTATTGCTCAAACTCCTTTAAAAGAAAGAGATCAATCAAGATTACTTGTATTAGACAAAAATACCGGGGAAATTTCTCATCATCAATTTCGAGATATTCTATTCTTTCTAAGAGAAGGAGATACTCTTGTGATCAATGATACCAAAGTACTTCCCGCAAGATTGATCGGAGAAAAGGAAGAAACAAAAGCAGTAATTGAGGTGTTACTTTTAAAAAATATTGAGAAAGATATTTGGGAATGTCTTTGTAAACCAGCGAAAAGAATTAAAAAAGGGACAGTAGTTCAATTTGGAAATGGAAGATTAAAAGCAGTTTGTACCCAAGAAAAAGAAGATGGAATTCGACTTTTTGAGTTTTCTTATGAAGGAATTTTTGTAGAAGTTTTGGAAGCTTTGGGTACTATGCCATTGCCTCCTTATATTCATGAAAAATTGGAAGATAAAAATCGTTATCAAACTGTTTATGCAAAAGAATTGGGAAGTGCCGCAGCCCCCACTGCAGGACTACACTTTACTAAAGAACTCTTACAAGAAATTCAAAAGAAAAAAGTAAATATTGTTACAGTAACATTACATGTTGGGCTAGGTACTTTTCGGCCTTTAGAAGTTGAAAAAATAGAAGAACACAAAATGCATAGTGAATATTATGTTATGAGTGATAAAGCTGCTCATCTTTTAAACGAGACGAGAAAAAACAAAGGAAGAATTATTGCAGTTGGAACCACATCTACAAGAGTCTTAGAAACTGTTATGAAGAAGTATTCTACGTTTCAATCTTGCAGTGGTTGGACAGACATCTTTATTTATCCGGGGTATCAATTTCAAGCAATCGATGGACTCCTCACAAATTTTCATCTACCAAAATCAACTCTTATAATGCTTGTATCAGCTCTTGCTGGAAAAGAAAACATATTAAATGCTTATCGTGAAGCTGTTAAGAAAAAATATCGTTTTTTCTCTTTTGGAGATGCAATGCTGATTCTGTAAAAAAGGACTTCTTTGTAAAGAAGAACCTTTTTCTTTGGTAAAAAAAATTATTTCTGTTATAATAGAGACAGAATAGGGAGTGGGAAAATGTATGTTGAGAAAAAAAAGAAAGGACCAATGATTGTTCTTATTTGTATCATTTTAGTAGGTCTCATTGGGATCGGTGGATTTTTTTATTGGTCAAAAAACCAGTCAAAAAAAGAACAGATAGAAGAAAAAGTGGAAGAAGATAAGACGGAGCCTTTGACAGAAACCCAACAGGAGTATCTATTGAATAAAATATCTTTTTATGATGGAATGTTACCATATTCCTCTTTCTCATCGAAAGAGTTATCATTTGAAAAAGCAATTCAATTTATAGAATCAATTAAACAAACTGAATATGTAGATTTTACCAAAGGAGTAACCATTAAAAGAATCAACGAGATATTAAATCGATATTTTGGACCAGAGGCATCCCTTTCTATTGAAAAAAGTTGTACAGATCCAGCCCTTTGTTACTTTTATGAGGAAGAAAAAGAAAGTTATATCAAACAAACACCTACCTCAGACTTTCCAATTCAAACAAAAAATATTTTTGTAGAAGGAACAAGAGATAAAGAAACAGGGAAAATTGTGGTTCAAGTGAAGCAACTCTATTCTCAGAAAAAAGAAAATATTTTTTCCGTGATTCGCTATTTTAGAAGTTATGAAGAAGCAATGGCTGATCAAAATCCAGCTTTTGATTTAGAAGCACTTTATGGAGATGAAGTTTATAGCCAATATCACTATTATGATGATTTAGAAAAAGCAATTCAATCTGTAGTAGGAACCCTCCCAACTCAGACTTATACTTTTCAATATCAATCAGGTGGATATTATTTAGAAAGTGTTGTCAAGTAACGCACTTTCTCTTTTTTATTTATAAAAAAAAGAGTATAATTAAAATAAGTAAAGGATGTGGAAACATGGCAAAAAAGAAAACCAAAAAAGAGAAGAAAAAAGAGTTTGCTTATAGTTGTGAACTCTATGGAGTTCTTCTTATCTTAGCTGCAATCCTTGGAATTGGTAAATATGGTCCCGTTGGTTGTTTAATTGCATCCTTTGGTCTTTTTTTAACAGGGGTTGGATATAATGTTTTTTTAGTTCTTTTATTATTGATAGGAGGCTATCTAGTTTTAAAAAGGGAATGGCCTAATTTTATTACAACAAAATTGTTAGGTCTTTATCTTTTTGTAATAGGAATCCTTGTTTTAATGCATCAAGATTATGTTTTAGAAAACGGTTCGAATGCAGGAGCAATATTAGGAGCATCCATTGATCAATTGATTAGTGCTTTTAATCAAATTATGAATGGATTTACACCAGAAATTGTAGGAGGGGGAATGATTGGATGTTGTTTTTCTATCCTTTTTTCTCTTTTGTTTTCAAGTGAAGGAATGCAAATTATTGCTTGGGTATTTGTTTTCTTTGGTCTTATGATGTTTACCGGATTTTCTATTGTAGATTTGGTACAAAATTCTATTCAAAAAAGTAAAAATGCTTTACAATCAAAGAAAAAAGAGATTACTGAAAAAGAAAAAAAACCAGTGATTATCGATGGAGAAGAAGAGGAACAACCTGTCTCTGGAAATGTGCCTGATGAAAGTAAGCATCTTGTAATTACAAGTATTGATGAATTAACCAAAGCGCAAAAAGAACAAAATAAAGAAGAAAAAGAAGCTGTTTCTTTGAAATCTTCTGCAAAACATAAATATGTATTACCACCTTTTTCTCTTTTAAATCCGGTAAAGAAAAATAAAAAAGGAATGAATCAAAGTGCTATTGAACAAAATATTCTAGCTCTTGAGAATGTATTGAAGGATTTTGGGATTATTGGAAAAGTAGTTGAAGTACACATAGGCCCAACTGTTACTCAATATGAACTCGAATTACAATCAGGAACGAAAGTAAGTAAACTTTTAGGAATTCATAGAGAAATTTCTTTAGCCCTTGCAACAAGAGATGTTCGAATTGAAGCTCCTATTCCAGGAAAGAGTACGGTTGGAATAGAACTTGCAAATAAAGAAATGACTCCTGTTTCTTTTCGAGAAATTATTGAACGTATTCCAAAAGAAAAGGATAGTAGTAAACTTCTTGTTCCTCTTGGAAAAAATATTATGGGAAATGTAGTTTGGTGTGAAATAGATAAAACTCCTCACTTATTAGTTGCAGGAACAACTGGTTCTGGAAAATCTGTTTGTATCAATGGAATTATCTCTTCAATTTTAATGAGAGCGACTCCAGAAGAAGTAAAGATGGTTATGGTTGATCCAAAAGTGGTTGAACTTTCTGTTTACAATGGAATTCCTCATCTATTATGTCCAGTTGTATCGGATCCTAAAAAAGCATCAATTGCTCTTTCTAAAATGGTTGCTGAAATGGAAAGACGTTATGAATCTTTTAGTGAGACAAAAACAAAAAGTATAGGAACTTATAATACTTATATTGATGAGTGGAATAAAAAACATGGAGAAGACGAACAAAAAAAGAGAATGCCTTATATTGTTATTATTATTGATGAATTAGCAGATCTTATGATGGTTGCAGCCAAAGAAGTAGAAGCTTCCATTTTAAGAATTGCTCAAAAAGCACGGGCTGCTGGAATTCATATGATTGTTGCAACACAAAGACCTTCTGCGGATGTTATAACAGGACTGATTAAGGCCAATATTCCTTCCCGTATCTCTTTTGCTGTAGGAAGTGGAATAGACTCAAGAACCATTCTAGATACAACAGGAGCTGAAAAACTTCTTGGAAAAGGAGATATGTTATTTCTTCCTATGGGAGAAATAGCTCCTCAACGTGTACAAGGTGCTTTTATTGCAGATGATGAAATTAAACGAATTATTGATTATACAGTAGAACAACAAAAAGCAGAATATGATGAGGCACTTCTTCATTTAGAAGAGTCTTCGTCAAAGAGTGCAAGTCAGACAGAAGATATGAATCAGGAAGAAGAATATGATGATCCTCTTTATAATGAAATCGTTACTTTTGTAGTAGAAAGTCAAAAAGCATCTGCTTCTCTTTTACAAAGACGTTTTAAACTTGGTTACAATCGAGCAGCAAGAATTATTGATTTATTAGAAGAACGAGGAATTATTGGACCTCAAAATGGATCCAAACCAAGGGAAGTTCTTGTAAAATTAGAAGGAGAAAGTGAAGGAGAAGAATAAAAGCTCTTTTTCTTTCTTTTTTTGTCGAAATGTATTAGATTTTTCTCTATTGAAAACAATTCACAGAACTTTTAAAAAGTTCTAAGGTTAAAGTAGAGAAACTTCTTTTTTTATGATATATTAAAATAGGAGGTAGAAATGACAGCACATATTGAAAGTAAAAAAAATGAAATAGCAAAACGTATATTATTACCAGGAGATCCATTACGAGCTAAATATATTGCAGAAAAATTTTTAGAAAATTCTGTTCAAGTAAATCGAGTAAGAGGAATGTTTGGATATACTGGAACTTATAAAAATAAGCAAGTAACCGTATTTGCAACAGGAATGGGAATGCCAAGTATTGGAATTTATGCCTATGAACTTGCTCAATTTTATGATGCAGAAAAAATGATTCGAATTGGAACTTGTGGAACCTACCATAAAGATATCCATATAAAAGATGTTCTTTTAGCATCTTCAAGCTATACAAAATCTAGCTACCCACTTTTATTTTTTGAAGATAATGAAAACGAATTTTATGCAAATAAAAATTTGAATCAAACTATTAAACAAGTAGCAAAAGATCATTCCATTCCACTTCGAGAAGGATGTATTTGTACAAGTGATATCTTTGATCCTTATGTAGAAATGAATACATTTTTAACTCATCTGCCAAAAGAAAAGGAAATCCTTGCTTTTGAAATGGAAGCAGCAGCACTTTTTGCTATTGGAAAACATTTAAATAGACAAACTGCATGTCTTTTAACAGTTGTAGATAGTAGCAATGACGAACAACATTTAAGTAGAGAAGAAAGAGAAAGAGCATTGGATGAAATGATTCAACTTGCACTTGATGCAATAGTGTTATAAAAGAAGAAAAAAAGGAAATACTAAAGAGGAAAAGAGGGATATTATGGAATACGTAAAGAAAAATATGGGATCCTATCAACTTCATATGATTCGAACAACTGCCTTTAAAAGTATCGCAGTCAATTTATTTTTTCACAACCAAATTCAAAAAGAAAAAGTGACAGAAAGGAATTTTTTAATCAATTTATTACTTTCTTCTACAAAAAACATTCAATCCAAACAAGATCTTTCTATTCATTGCCAGGATTTATATGCTGCACAAATTTCTTGTAATAATCGCCGAATTGGTGCCTTTTTAGATACAAGTTTTTCTCTTTCTGTTTTAGAAGATCAATATACAGAAAAAGGAAATTTTAGAAAAAGTTTGGAACTTCTCCATGAAATTTTATTTCATCCAAATATAGAAAAAGAGGCATTTTCAGAAAAAGATTTTTTAATGATAAAAGAACAACTGGAGACCAATTTAAAAGCATCCAAAGAAAATTTATCTTACTATAGTATTGTAAGAGCTTTAGAAAATACAGATTCTAAAAGTCCATTGTCTATTCGTGGAGAAGGATATTTAGAAGATTTAGAAAAAATAACTCCGCATACACTTTATAAACACTACAAAGAAATGATTGAAAAAGATACCATAGATCTTTTTATAATCGGAAATATTGATTTTGAGAAAACAAAGGAAGAAGTAGAAGAAATATTTGAATTTAAAACTTTTAAAAAAGAAAAAGGAAAAGCCATTCTACCAAATCCTAAAATTCCAAAAAAAATACGAACCATTACAGAAGAAGAAGAGAGTAATCAAACTCATTTGGTTCTTGTTTCAAGATTGTGTGATTTAGAAGAGTATGAACGAAAATATCCTCTTACTTTATACAATATTTTATTAGGTGGAAGTGGAGATTCGAGATTGTTTAAAGAAGTTCGAGAAAAAAAATCTCTTTGTTATGCCATTCGAAGTGTAGTAAATAAGTCAGATAATTGTCTTTTGATTACAGCAGGAATTACAAAAGAGAGAAAAAAGGAAGCTGTAAAAGCCATTCAAGAACAAATTAAAGCCCTTGCAAGTGGAAAGATTCAAGAAGAAGATCTTTTAAAAGCAAAGGAGTTTTATCTTTCAAGTTTTGATGCGATTGAAGATTCTATGGGAAGAATTATTGAAAGTTATTATATGATGGAATTATTAGGAGTCGATGACATTGAAACAAAAAAGAAGAAAATGAAAGAAGTAAGTGTAGAAGAGGTCATTGCTGTTGCAAAGAAGGTAAAAATGGAGTTAGTTTATACATTGGAAGGAGAATCTTATGAAAAAGTTGCAACTAAATAATAGTATTACAGTTTATCAAAAAAAATTATCCAATGGTCTAACAGTTTATTTAGCTCCTGATAATGAACGGCATAAATATCTTGCTATCTATGGGGTTCATTTTGGAGGAAGCACTTTGGAATTTGTATCACCTACAACAAAAAAGATGACAAGATATCCAAGTGGCATTGCACATTTTTTAGAACATAAAATTTTTGAACAAGAAAATGGAGAAGATCCTTTTGCGTTTTTTGCAAAAAGTGGTACGGATGCAAATGCTGCAACTTCCTTTGACTCTACTAGATATTATTGCTCAGGTACGAAAAATTTTAAAGAAAATTTAAGTTATTTAATTGATTTTGTAAATCAGCCTTACTTCACAGATGAAAATGTAGAAAAAGAAAAAGGGATTATTTTAGAAGAATATAGAATGTATAAAGATATTCCAGATTTTCAAATGGAAGAGGTATTACACCAAAATTTATATCAAGAAGATTTTAGAAGATTCGATGTATTAGGATGCGAAGAAGATATTAAAAAAATTACAAAAGAACAATTATATGATTGTTATAATACGTTTTATCGTCCCGAGAATATGTTTTTAATTATTACTGGAAATTTTAATGAAACAGATGCATTCGATGTCATTGAAAAGAAAAAATTTCCTGAACGAGATGAAAAAATAAAAAAGAAAGAATGTAAAGAACCACTCAAAGTAAGAGTAGAAGAAGATCTTTTAAAAGCCAATATAATGATTCCAAAAATAGCAATTGGATTTAAAATTGATAAACGGAAAATTTCTCTTTCAAACATGGAATTAAATTTATATATGAATATGATTCTTACTTTAACATTTGGATCTACTTCTACATTTCAACAAACAGCAAGAGAAAAACAATTATTGACTCAGATGAATTATGAGTGGGAAAATGAGTATGATAAAAATTTTCGAACTTTACTTTTTTATGCAGAAACGACAAAGCCAGATTACTTACTTTCCTATATTTTCGAAACACTTAATACCATTGAAATTCAAGTAGAACAAATGGAACGACAAAAAAAAGTATGGATTTCTTCAGAGGTTCGAATGATGGATTATGTAGGAAATGTTGGAGAAATTATATTTAGTGATTTGATTGACTATCACGAAATAAGTACGAATCGAATTGAAATTATTCGGTCTATGAATAAAAGATGTCTTGATCAAGTATTAAAATCCATGGATTTTTCGAATCGAACGATATTAAAAGTAATACCAAAGGAGGGAAGCTAACTTCCTTTTTTAATTGTCATTTTTTCCTTTTCTTTGTATACTGTTAAATAAGAGGTGAATTATATTGGAAGTGTTTTTGAATCTGTTTTTCTTTTTCCTTCTTTATTCCTTTTTAGGTTATCTTTGCGAAATAATTCATTGTTCACTTTTAGAAAAGAAAATTATTTTAAACCGTGGATTTTGCCTTGGGCCCTATTGCCCAATTTATGGAGTAGGAGCTATTTTATTGATTACATTTTTATCAAAATATTCACAGGATCCCTTTCTTATTTTTTCTCTTTCCTTCTTAATTTGTTCTGTTGTAGAATATTTTACTAGCTATTTATTGGAGAAAATATTTCATGCAAGATGGTGGGATTATAGTCATAAAAGATGGAATTTAGAAGGAAGAATCTGTATGGAAAATTCTCTTCTTTTTGGAGTAGGGGGTCTTCTACTGATTTATTTTATTCATCCTTTTCTTTCTTTTTTCTTCTTTTCTATTCCAAAAACGATTCGTCTTATTTTATCAAGTGTCTTTTTCATTCTGTTTTTAATCGATATTTTCATAACTCTTACAACGATGTGGAATTTACACATTGCCCAAAAAAAATTTAAAAAGAAAGATGCAACGGAAGAAATTACTAAAATGATTCGTCTAGAACTTGTAAATCATAAAGCCTTGGTAATTCGTCTTTTACGAGCCTTTCCTAATCTTTCAATTGAAAATAACAAATCCACTCTTTATAAGATAAAAGTTTATCTTGAAAAACGTGACAAGAAAAAGAAACAAAAAAAGGATGCTTCTCTTTTTTCAATGAATAAAAAAAGATAGAGTGTCTTTTTTTGTCAACTTTCCATTCTTTTTCAATGAATTCTTTTAAAATTGTTTATAATAAAGACGAGGAAGTGTAAAAATGAAAATCAATCCCAACATTTTTAGAGAATATGATATAAGAGGAGTTTATCCTCAAGATATTAACGAAGAAGTTGCCAACCAATTAGGAAAGACATTTGGTACTCTTGTTCTTCAAAAAGGAATGAAACAAGCAATTGTAGGGCATGATAATCGTCTTTCTTCTCCTTCTTTAGAAAAGGCATTGGTAGAAGGAATTAGATCGACAGGAGTCGATGTATTTTGTTTGGGCCTTTGTACAACTCCTATGTATTATTTTGCCTGTTTATATAAAGAAATTCCTGCAGGAATTATGATTACAGCAAGTCATAATCCAAAAGATGAAAATGGATTTAAAGTGGCTCTTGTTAAAGGAGAAAATTTAAAAGGTAAAGAGATCAAAGAATTATATAATATTCTCCTACAAGGAAAATTTGTAGAAGGAAATGGAGAAAGGTATTCGCTTTCAGTCGAAGAAGAATATTATCAGACAATTGAAGAAAGTCTTCATTTTGGCTCTCGTCGTGTTAAAGTTGTTCTTGATTGTGGAAATGGATCTACTTCTCCGTTTGCAAAAAAACTTTATGAAAGATTTCCTATTGATTTAATTACTCTTTATGATCAATCAGATGGTTCTTTTCCAAATCACCATCCCGATCCATCTATAGAAGAAAATTTAGATTCATTAAAAAAGAAAGTACTAGAGACAAAAGCAGATGTTGGACTTGCTTTTGATGGAGATGGGGATCGAGTTGGTGTGATTTCCAACCGAGGAAATTTTCTTCCGATGGATAAGTATATGATTATTATTATTAGAGATCTCATTTCTAAAGTTTCTAAAAAATCTTTTCTTTTTGATATTAAATGCAGTAATGCATTGAAAGAAGAAATTGAAAAATTGGGAGGAGAAGCGATTGAATTTCGAACGGGAAATTCTTATACAAAAAAAGGAGTTCACGATTTGAAACTTCCATTTGGTGGAGAATTTTCAGGACATATTTATTTTTGTGATCGTTTTCTTGGATTTGATAGTGGCCTTTATGCAGGACTTCGACTCGTTGAAATTTTATCAAAAACAAATAAAACAGTTGAGTCATTATTGGATGGAATTGAAGAATATATAGAAACTCCTGAGATGAAAATTGCGACAACGGATGAAAAAAAATTTAAAATAATAGAAAAATTAGAACAATATTGTAAAGAAAAAGGATATTCATATCATACGATTGATGGAGTTAAAGTTCTTTTCAAGGACGGTTTTGCATCCGTTCGAGCATCAAATACAGGTCCTAATATCACTCTTCGTTTTGAAGCAAAAGATAAAAAAACTTTAGAAGAGAGAAAGGATGAGTTTTTTAGGGTTATTGAACAATATCAAGAAGAAGTCTAGTATTAGAGTTCTTCTTTTTCTTGCAAAAATGCTAGGATAATTCTTGCCGTTAAATATGGGTTTTCTAAATAACAAAAATGACCACAGCGTTCCAATAAAATCAACTCACTGTTTGGAATTTTTTTCTCCATTATATAAGCATCTCGTAAAGGTGTATCTAAATCTTCTACTCCCCATAATAAAAGAATTTCTCCTTTCATATTGGGAAGATATTTTCTTAAATCTTCTCCAATAATATTTTGAAAAGTTTTTCGCATAAAAACTGGTAAATTATAATAGTCAGATGAGGCATATTTAGAAAATAAGAATTTTAAATATTGTTTTCTTTTCTTTTTAGGAAGAAGATATTGAACTTTTTTTAAAATACGATAGCTATATTTTCGAAGGAGAGAAGAAAGTGTTTTTTTGGGTCTAATTCCTGCACTATCTATTAGTAAAGTATTAGGTATGGAAACTTGAAAGTATCCATTTAATAAAATGGCTAATCTTCCTCCAAAAGAGTGACCTATTAAAAGAGTTGGTGTGATGGATAAGTCGTTCAGAAAGGAACAAAAGAAAGAAGCATAATCATAAATTGTCCAAGTTTCTTTTAAAGGAGCGCTTTTTCCAAATCCAGGATAATCTGGAATATAGATGGTATAATTTTCTTGTAAAAGGAAAATTATTTCTTGGAAAGTACAAGCGGTATCTCCCCAACCAGGAAGAATTAAGATTTTCTTTTTTCCTTTTCCATAGATAGAATAAAAAATAGAAGTATCTCCCTTTTTATAGAACATGATCATCACCTATAATACTTTATTCTAAAAATATAATTTTGCGAAAATTCTTGTAAATTTTAGACAAATACTTGAATAAAAAGAAAATAGTATGCTATACTAATATTGTCTAAAGAATGCGAACGGACAATGTATAAAACCGACTAAAGAAACGATAAGGGAGCTTCGAAATCATGTAAAACCTGTGTTGAAGACCTTCTCAAAAGAGGTAGGGATCCTTTGGTTTTAATAGGAGCACCCACCTGTACGAATGCGCAGGTTTTATCGTTTAGTCTAAGACGCTTCTTTAGACTTTTTTTGTGTTCTAAAGGATAATATGCGAAGTTGGAATAAAGGCCTGGGGGGGGGTAAATTATAGTAAAATGAACCTAGGAAACTAGGTGAAAAGAATG
>CANQEE010000024.1 GCA_947594595.1 uncultured Bacilli bacterium | reverse complement strand
TCTTCTTCGTTCATTCCTCTTTGACCTTTTAATTTGAAATAAGTTCCATCTTTTAATTCTATTTGAAATACTCCTGATTCTATTGTTACTTTCTTTTCTCCTTTTAATGTCTTCGTAAACAATGCATAACTACTTCCTAGAAATACTAAAATACTTAGCAACAATAAAACCATTGCAATTCTCTGTTTTTTATGATCTGTCATTTCTTTTTTTTGAACTGTTATCTTCTGATATTTTGCCATAATAACACCTTCTATCCTTATTATTAACTATAACAGATTCAAAAATTCTTCTTTCTTTAATATTCCATATTAGCATCATAAAAAGTACAACTTCACTGAAGTGTACTTTTCTTTATAAATGTATCTGCGTATCCAGGAAATGAAAAACTTCTTCTTCTACCTTTTTAAATTCTTCACAATAGGATACAACAATAGAAGCATGAAATTGATTTCTAAAAAAGGTATCTTGTCGTTTAGCATAATGTCTTGTATTTGCTTTTATTACTTTTTTTACTTCTTCAAGAGTATTTTTCCCTTCAAAAAAAGGAAGGAATTCTTTATATCCAATCCCTGTTTGAAGAGCTTTTGAAGTCGGATAAAATGATTGATATTTTTTAATTTCTTCTAAAAGACCTTCTTCAAACATTTCTTCTACTCTATCATCAATTTTTTGATATAAAACTTCTCGAGGAGCCTTTAAATAAATAAAAAAGATATTTTTATAGAAAGGTTCATTTCCTGACATTGAAATAGTCTCTTTATTTTTTAACTTATTCAAAAGTCTCACAAGTCTTTTTCTATTATTTACATGAGGATATCTCTCAAGAGAATATTTTTTAATTTCAGAAAGAAGTTCTTCATTGGATAAATTTTCATACAGATCATTTGTTGTTCCATCTTGAAATTGATAATGAAAAAGAGCTGCTTTTAAATAAAGACCTGTTCCTCCTACAAAAATAATAGGATTCCCTCTTTTTTTTATTTCTTCTATTTTTTCTCTTGCATCTTTTTGATATTGGTAAACTGTATAAATATCATTGATTTCACATATATCAAATAAATGATGTGGAATTCCTTCTTTTTCTTCTTCTTTAATTTTTGCTGTTCCAATATCAAGTCCTTTATAAACTTGCATGGAATCGGCATTGATAATTTCTGCATGATATCGTTTTGCAAGAGCGATAGAAAGTTTTGTTTTACCCACTCCTGTTGGACCTATGATTGCTATAATCATTACTATTCCTCCTATTCAGCACTTCTTTTAAACATTTTTTCTAAATCATAGTTACTATAGGCAATAATAGTAGGTCTTCCATGAGGACAGGTGAAAGGATTCTTACAGGCACATAATGTATCTAACAAGTATTGCATATCATCAAGACTTACATAATCGTTTGCTTTAATAGACATTCTACAAGCAAGTGTAATTGCCGTTTTTTCAATAAATTTTTCTTTTGAAAATTCCTCTTTCAGAAGAAGAATTCCTATAATTTTTTCAATAGATTCTTTTTCTCTACCTTCTAAGAACCATGTTGGATGTTCTCGAATTACCAAAGTATTATGACCAAATTCTTCACAAATAATTCCTAATTTTTGTAAAAGATTCATTTTTTCCTTTAATTGAATAAAGTCTTCATTTGAAAATTCTAATGAAAGCGGGATTAGAAGTGGAATCGATGTTGTTGTTTCTTTCGAAAGTGCTTTTAAATATTTTTCATAATTGATTCTTTCTGCTGCCGCATGTTGATCAATGATATACATTCCTTCTTCGTTTTCGGCAACAATATAGGTAGTATGTACTACACCAATAGGAAACATTCTCTCAATTGGAGCATGGTCTAGATCTTGTTCCATTGGTTCTTGTTCTCTAATTTCAAAATCAAATTGCATATTTTCCTGTTTTGGTTGAACGTTTTTTACATCTTCCTCTTCTTCTAAAATATTGGGAATAGATACTGGTACTTGCTCTATTACCTCTTCAATATTTTCTCTTGTTCGAACAGATGCATGTGGAATTAAAAGGGTCTTTTTTAAATGATCTTGAATCAAATTTGTAAGAAGTGTATTCAACGTATCTATCTTAGAAAATTTAATATCCATTTTTGTTGGGTGAATATTGATATCAATTAAAAGAGGATCTACTTCAATATTGATCACAAAAACAGGATACTTATCTTTTGGAATATAAGTATGATATGCATCTAAAATTACTCGATTCAAACCACTATTTCGAATGACTCTTCCATTCACTAAAGTTGTGATTGCATTTCTACTTGCCTTTGCAACTTCTGGATAACTCATATATCCTTCAATTCGATAATCCTCATTTTCTCCTTCAATAAAAAGCATCTTTTTAGCAACATCAACTCCATAGATTTCATAAATTACTTTTAAAAGATTTCCATCTCCTTTGGTATTTAAAAGTTCTCTATCATTATTTTTTAAAAGAAATTGAATAGATGGATAAGAAAGAGCCATCTTATTTACATACTCTGTAATAAGGGCAAGTTCTGTATATAAATTTTTTAGATATTTTAATCGAACAGGAGTATTATAGAAGAGATGTTCAACTTTAATTGTTGTCCCTTTTACTAAAGCATAAGATTTCTCTTCTACAACCTCCCCTCCTTTCAATTTGAGATATGTTCCCTCTTTCCCATCACTAGTTATTAGAGTTACATCTGAAATAGAGGCAATAGAAGGAAGTGCTTCTCCTCGAAATCCTAATGTCGTAATATGAAATAGATCATCTAATTCTTTTAGCTTACTCGTTGCATGTCGCAAAAAAGCAAGGGAAGCATCTTCTCTACTCATTCCTTTTCCATCATCGATTACTTCTATTTTTTTTATTCCTGCATCTTCAAGAATAATCTCTATTCTCTTACTTCCTGCATCAATACTATTTTCTACCAGTTCTTTGACTACATTCATAGAACGCTCAACCACTTCTCCTGCTGCAATCTTATTAGCAAGAGTGGCATCCATCACTTGAATATTTGACATCTTCCTTCTCCTATCTACAACTATTACTCTTATATTTAGAACAAATAAGACATGGTGTATAAACAAGATTTAAGTTATATCCATTTGGACTTGCTTCTTGTTTTACTAACACGTAACTTTCTCCATCACATCGATTTGTCTTTTGTTCTGGATCTACCATGGTCTCTAAAAGGCCTTCTTGAATCAAGGTAGTGGCAAGAATTTTTTTCTCTTCTCCTAAAGAAGGAATTTGATTGGTTTCTGTAATAAAGTAATTTGTTGCTGCATTTTTCATTGTTTTTTCAAAATCTTCATATGTTTGATTTTTAGCACGATTTGTAAAAACTTGAAAAGAAGTAACCGCAATTCCTGATAGAATTCCCAAAATTGAAATTACTGCCAATAATTCTATTAAAGTAAATCCTTTTTTCATTCAATCACCCTCTTCTAATTCATTTAAATATTGTTTAAAATTTTTCCCTAATTCTTTTCCTAAAACCGTTTGCAATTCTTCTAAAGAAGCTTGTTTTATTCGTTTCAAAGAACCAAATTGTTTTAAGAGTTCTTTTCGTCTTACTTCTCCAATTCCAGGAGCAAGTTCTAATAAAGAAGCTAAATTTCCTTTCTGTTTAATCGTTCTATGATATGTAATAGCATATCGGTGAACTTCTTCTTGGATTTTTGCAAGATATAAAAACAAATCACTCTTATTGGATAATTCTATCTCTTCATAATTTTGATTGATAATTGCACTTGTTCGATGTTTCTCATCTTTTTTTAATCCAATAAATGGAATTTTCAAATGGAAGGAAGTAAGTACTTCTTCACACACCTTCATTTGGGCAATTCCCCCATCTAAAATAATCAAATCTGGTTTTCTTAAATTTTCCATAAGGACTTTATAATATCGGCGATAAAGAACTTCTCTCATTGCCTCTAAATCATCTTTACAAGAGCGATCAATTTTATATTTTCTATATTCACTTCGAAGGGGTTGAAAATCTTGATAAACGACCATTCCTCCTACATAATACGTTCCAAATAAATGGGAATTATCAAAACTCTCCATTCGAGAAACAGTAGATAAATGTAGAAGAGTTGCAAGTTCTTTTAATGCCTTTTCTTTTCTTACTTCATCCTGTTCTACTTTAGAAGCTTCTTCTTTCAGAACCATTTTTGCATTTTCTTCTGCCATTGTAAATAATTGTTTTAAAACTCCTTTTTGAGGAACGCGTACTCTAACTTTCAAATAATTCTCTAAAAGAGATGTATCTATTCCTTCTGGAACTAAGATTTCTTTGGGAATGAGACTGTTTTTCTCATAGAACTGGATAAGAAATTGAAAAAGATCTTCTTCTATATCATCCATGGTTCGAATGAGTTCTTGATGTCTTCCAAATAAAAGACCATCTCGCACAAAAAAGAGGACTATAGCCAAATAATTTTCTTTTTGAGAATATGCAATTAAATCAAAACTCTCTTTCCGATTTAGATCAATTTTCTGTTTTCGAAGGGTAATTTCAATATCTTCAATCATTTCTTTTAATTCTTTTGCTTTTTCAAAATGAAGTGCTTCACTTGCCTTTTGCATTTCCTCTTTCAAAGTAGTTATTACTTTTTCACTATCTCCTTTAAAAAAAGAAATAATTTCTTCTTTCATTTTAGAAAGAACTTCTTCCTCAATTTCTTTTTTACAATATCCAAGACATTCATGAATATGATAATAAAGGCAATAATCTTTTTTTAAGGGATCACATTTTCGTAAAGGATAAATTCGATTTAACATATGAACTGTCTTTCGTGCAGCAGAAACATTGGGATACGGTCCAAACAAATGAGCTTTTCTTCGCTTTCGATTTACATTGCGAATTACTCTTAATCGAGGATATTTTTCATCTGTAAGCTCAATATAAGGATAACTTTTATCATCTTTTAATAAAATATTATATTTAGGATTATATTTTTTAATTAGGGTAATTTCAAGAAGAAGGGATTCCAATTCAGTGTTTGTTACGATATATTCGAAATCAGCAATTTCTTCTACTAACATAGCTGTTTTTCCTGTCACAGATCTTGTAAAATAACTTTTCAAACGACGTTTCAAATTTTTTGCTTTTCCAACATAAATAATATTTCCATCTTGGTTTTTCATTTGATAACTTCCAGGAAGTTCAGGAACTCTTTTTAATTTTTGAGAGAAATCTCGCATCAAACACCACCATACTTATTCTATCATGGAAGGATGCAAAAAACAATTTAGAAAAAGAAAAAGACGATTGGACCTTTTCTAATTTTTTCTCTCTTCTTTTGGTTTTATTAAAAGTTCTTGACTATGATCAATATCAGATTCAAAAGTACTCATACGATATACTACTTCGTTTATTTTTCATCTTCTTGAATATAATAATGTACATGATTTTCTTCATTTATGTGATATCTAAAAACAGTACGTTTGGATAATTTGCAAGTTCTTCAATGGTAATTGCATTGATATTACATGCATATAAATTTATTGTTTTAATATCTTCATTATTAAGCTTTTTTTGAAATTTGAAATGGATAAAATTTGGCATATAAAATGAGATTGATTGAAGAATCAGCATTAAAAGATTCAAAATTTGGATTTTTTCTTTTAATTACTGAATTGTTTTGTCAAAAAAAGAAGAAATTTTATTCTTCCCTGCTAATGCTTGCAAAAGTTCTACTTCTTAATTCTTGATAAAGAGAAGATTTTTGATAAACTTCTTCATTTGTTCCTTTAGCAACCACTCTTCCTTTTTCTAAAACAATCACTCGATCTGCTAATTCCATCATATCCGGTTTATGTGTAATAAGAAGAATTGTATGATCTGTTTTTAAATCCAACAATACCTCTGCAATCTTTTTGGTAATAGAAGGTTCAAAATTTGCTGTTACCTCATCAAACAATAAAATTTCTGCTTCTGTAAGAAGAGCCCTTGCTATTGCAAGCAATTGCTTTTGATAAGCATTAAAAATTGTACTTTCTTCATTAAGCACTGTATTATAACCATTAGGAAGTTTCATAATGGATTCATGAAGACCAACTCTTTTGCAAACTTCTATTTGATGTTTTATATTCTTATCAATGAGACTTAAATTATCACGAATACTCATCTCAAATATTAAAGTTTTTTGATTGACTCCAGAAAGATTAGAAGAATATACTTTGGATGAATAATTATAGATACTTTCATTATCTATATAAATCATTCCTGATGTGATATGTTTAAGACGATACAACAAATTAAAAATAGTTGATTTACCACTTCCACTATGCCCTACAATGGCATGAATTTCATTTGGATAAATTTTAAAAGAGACTTGTTTCAATATTGATTTTCCATTTACAATGTAACTTGCATTTTGAAAACGGATACTTCCTTCTATATAATCATTTTCCAAATCACCAAAATCAAGTCCTTTTTGAGGAGAATAAGATAAAATTGTTCGAATTCGGTTAATTCTTACTCCATAATTACTTAAATCTAATAAATAAGTAAGTAACTCATCTGTACAAGTTACAACCATTTCATAATAGCTAATTAAAAGTACCAATTGATCCAAGCTCATTTGATTGTTAATGACTAAAAATGCCAAAATAATGTAAAGTAAAATTTTTCCAAAATAAACAATAGTTGGAATAATACTATATCTACAAGTCATATGATATCGGCGCAGTGTATATTGTTCTTGCCATTTTTTTCTTGTCTGATTTAATTTATTATCTAACTGTGGCATCATATTTAATGTTTTTACCTGTTTAATATTTCCAATCATTTGATTCAATATATCAATCATTCGATCATCGTATTTTCTAGTTCCTTCATAATATTTAGCAATTTTTCTAGAGTTTTTATCCATACGGTCTAAATAAAAAAGATTAAGAATCAATACAAAAAGAGCAATCAAAGGATTATAATAGAGAAAAATCATGAAAATAATAAGAAGTCTTACTACCAACATAACAGATTCAATCATCGCATCAATGATATCAACTAAATAACGTACATCATCACTACAAGTATCAATAATTTTCCCTTTGGTTAATTTTTCAAAAATAGCTTCATTATTTCCAATTTTTTCAAACAGTTTTCTTTGAACTTCTAAATGATAATAGTTAGCAATTTTACTATACATAGTATAGCGCCAATATCGAGAAGAAAAATAGAGTGAATAAAAGAGAATATACAAAAGTGCATAAGAGAAAATTCCTCTTATATTTCCCTGTTGAATCATTGCGATAATTCCTGCAGTTGCAATAGGTGGAAGTAAGGAAGAAATGTGCCCTAAAAATGAACTGATGCACATTTGAAGAATCCATCCTGTTTTATTTTCTACTAAACTTAATAAACTTCGAAATGTCTGAATATGATGTTTCATAATTAAATGTCTTTATCATACTCCATATCAGTGACTTCATAAATTTTATTTTCAGAAACTGTTTTCATTACTTTGTTTGAAATAAACCCTATTAAAGCTAAAATAAAGAAATATGCAAGACCAAAAATTGTAAAAGTAGGAGCTGATTCTGTAAACAATCCTATTAAAGATGCACCTACTCCCATTGATGTAACAATAGTAAGGCTGCTGATGGACTGAGAAGTTACATCCTGGCGTAAATCTCTGAAAAGAGCAGCTGCTGATTTTACATAATTTTGGGTCATATCCCAAAGTTGCTGCATATAAGCAAGGGTATTTCCTAAAGTTTCATATCGATATCCAATTAAATCAAGAGCTTCTTTTAATTCAACATCTCCTTTTGCAATTTTTTCTCTTGTTTTTAAATAAGTGCTCATTTGATTGATTCTTGCATCAATTAAATTGATAGTTTTTTCGTATCCATCAATTTTAGAACTAAGTTTAACAATATTTTTTCCTTTAATTCTAGCATTTTCTTTGACATCTGCAATTTTTTCCCAAATAATACGATGTAAATTCAAGTAGCGATGAAGTTGAGCCTTAAATTCACGAATAAAAATTTGTTCTTCAATATATCTTTCTACTTCTTTTATTGTTTTTTTCTTATTATTGATAAAATAGTATTTATCTCCTCTTAAAACATCATAGTTTGTACTTTGATATTCAAAGTATTTTTGTCCTTCTGTTTTTTGCAAGAGAAGATCTATATTTTCTTTGCTTTCATTATTTAATACAATAAAATATGGATAAACTGTCTCTATATTAGCAAGTTCTTTTGGAACAGGTGCTCCTAAACTAAATAAATAACTAATAGCTGGAGAAAGTTTATTTTCATAATAATCTCTCAAATGTTCAATATCTTTGAATAAAGAAAATTCTTTCATATTTTTATAATTTAAAACAATCAGTCCATCTTCAAAAATTTTAACTGTAATATTTTCATGGGTTTCAAATTGTAAAAATTCAAGGCCATCAATGGAATATTCTATGTCTTCTAATCCTAAATTATCTCGGAGTTTTTGAAGCTTTTCTTTTTCTAAATTAAGCTTTGATGTTCCTTCGCGCAAGAAATCATAAATTTCACTCAACTGTAAAGTTGTTCTTTGAAACCACCCACCAATATATATTTTTTCAATCTTCATATTTTATTCCTCTATTTCTTTTTCAAAGAATTTTGCATCAACGACTTCAAATCCATATTTTTGATAACATGCATGAGCAGGTTGTCTGAAATTTTTAGACCATAAAGCTAGTTTTTTGCATCCTCTTTCTTTACAAATACGACTAATTTCATCTAACATTTCTGTTGCAAAATTATGGCGACGATAAGCTTCACTAACACATACATACGTGATTTAAAATAGCATAGGTATTCATCTCTTCATAGATTGTTGGAATAATTGTTGCCTTTAAATGAGCTACAATTTTTCCATCAATTTTTCCAACTAAATAGATTTGGTTAGGATCTTCCTTTGTTTCGTTATACATACGTCTAGCATAATCAAGATCCGTATGTTCCTGAAAGACTTCATCACAAAGTGCAATAACTTCTTCAATTTCTTGTTCTTTTAATATACTAAATTTCATTTCTACCTCCAATATTTTAAATGAATATTCTTTCTATTTTTAGTATATCGGAACTGGCTAAAAACGTCAATTTGATTTGTAAAACGAATGTAAAGTAGTTTCTTTTTACAAGAAAAAAACACAAAAATGTTTTACTTCAAAAGTGTTTTATATTTTTCTATTAAATGAGAAAGTGATGCACATCCCATAAAGGCAACCACAGAATCTATCTCTTTTTGTAGTATATCAATGGTCTCTTCTGTAAGTAGTTTCCCATTTTTTAATCCTTTTAAAATCAATTCACTTGTTACATTCTCATACTCTTTTGGATCTTCTCGATCACATAAAATTGGTGTGACATAAGCTTGATCTGCAAGAGAAAGTGCTTCTTGAAACTCCTTATAAAAAGCTTTGGTTCTTGAGTAAGTATTTGGTCGAAAAACAACCACCACTCTTTTCTTTGGATATTTTTGTCGAATGGCTTGAATTGTTGCTTTAATTTCTGTTGGATGATGAGCATAATCATCTAAAAAAATATGCCCGTTAATGATGGTTTCTTGCATTCTTCTTTTTGCATTTATAAATGTGTTCAATTGCTCTTTGATTTCTAAAGAAGTAAGGCCTAATTCAAGCGCAGCAAGAATTGCTGCAGTAGCATTATAAACCATATGTTTTCCATAGAGAGGAACATAGAAAGAATCAATTTTTTCTCCTTCTTTAAAAAGAGTAAAGGAAGAGCCTTTTTCATCTAGTAAAATGTCTCGAATCTGATAAAGATTGTTCTCTTTTTCTCCATAAAATAAAACAGGTTTCTGAAAAGATATTTTACGAATGTTTTCATCATCTCCGAAAGCAATTACTTTTTCTTTCGTATTTTGATTTAGAAAAGTAGAGAAAGTATTGATCATATCTTCCAAGTTCTGATAGATTTCTGTATGTTCTAATTCAATACAAGTTACAAGAGAAACTTGTGTTTCATAAGAGAGAAAATGACGATTAAATTCATCTGCTTCAATCACCAAAAGATCTTTTTTTCGATCTATTTTTCCACGACCATCTCCAATGAAGTAATTACATGAATTCTTTTTTTCCAAAAGATGGGTTAAAAGAGAAGTTGTCGTTGTTTTCCCATGAGTTCCACAAACCGCATAGGTTTTAAATTGTTTAGTAATATTTCCTAAAATTGTATGATAACTTTGATAAGTTGCTTCACTTTGAGCTGCACGAACTCGCTCTTTATGCGTTTCTGCTACAGCAACAGAAGAAGTGACAATCACCTCTTTTGTAAGGGGAAAAGAGTCATCATAAAAAATGGGTATTTTTCTCTCTTCCAATCCTTTTTGTGTAAACTTTTCTTCTTTTTCATCATCATACCCATAAACTTCATTTCCTAAATCTTTTAACATCTGAGCCAAAGTACTCATTCCGCTTCCCTTAATTCCTATGCAATAATACTTCATCAACATCCTTCTTTCTTTCTTTATTATAAACTATGGAACTTTCTGTGTAAATATGAAACAACGAAAAGAAGGGAGAAGCTCCCTTACTTATCTAATTTTTTTATAATTTCTAAAACGATCCCATCGAATCTTTTCTTCTTTTGATAAATTGCTTCCCTTCTTCAAAGGCATATCTTTCTCTTTGAGAAGTTTGTTCATTATAAGCATATTTTTGCATCAACATCTCTAAATTCGCATTTTTATCAAAAGTTAAATTCATTTGATCAGATGGAAGAGTTGCATTATTGATCTTTACAATTTCTTTTAAGAGTGATCCTCCTTGAATGGAATAATAAAGTCTAGTTTGATCAATCCAATCAATTGAATAATAGGTTGGAGACAAATAAATATCTGCATTAAAAATAGAAATTTTAGTTTTAATATCATCTTCAAAACTATGGTCTACTTGTAGTTTTTTTTGAACAAAGTCTCGATAAGCTGATAACTCAGCATAAGTCATTCCCTCTTGCTTCTCTTCTTTTGCTTGCAATAAACCTCTTACAAGTAATGTAGGAAGAGATATTTCTAGAGAACTGATAGAAATATGATATTGATCCCTCAATTTTTCTATCATTGGACTTTCATAATAACGAGCTGTTTTTTTACTATATTGTAAATAGTTCAATCGATTTAGTTCTTCTTGAATTTTTTCATGTTCTTTCAATCTTAATTTATATTTAGTTACTGAATAATAGTCCTCCAATATTCTAATTTCTTCTTGTACTTTTTTCAAATACTCTTTTGCATCCAGAAGAGCTACTTTTTTTAATTCTTCTGGAGATCGTAAAATTTTTCTTTGTTCACTTTCTCTCATTTTTTCTCCTTCTTTCTCTTTCTTGTTTTGAATAAATACATCCACAGTAATCTTGGCGATACAAACGGTATTTCTTTGATAAGTCAATACTTCGCTGATAGCCATTCTTCTTTTTAAAATCGGCATACAGATAAGAAATACCCATCTCCTCTTCTAATTTTTTTCCAATTTCATTTAACCATTTGGCATTTTTATAGGGACTAATAGTAAGCGTTGTACCAAAATAAGAAAATTGTTTCTCTTTTGCAAGTTGTGCTGTTTTAGAAAGACGAAGTAGATAGCATTGATAGCATCTTTGTCCTCCTTCTTTTTCCTTTTCATAGCCTTTACTAATTTGTTCAAAGGAAGCTTTCTCGTATCCTATTTCTATTACAGGAATCTTTTTTTCTTTTGCAAAGCGAAGAAGCTCTTCTTTTCTTTTTTGATATTCTTCTTCTAAATCAATATTAGGATTATAAAAAAACAGGGTTACATCAAAAAAAGGTTCTACTCTTTCAATACAAGTAGTACTACAAGGTGCACAACAACAATGAAGCAGTAAAGTAGGTTTCTTTGATTGATCTTTGATCTTTTCTATTTCCTTTTCAAACATGATTTCGTAATTCATCCCAACACTCCAAACGTCTTTTATTATAGATAAATTCTTTCTTTTTGGCAAGAAAAAGAGAAATTTTTCTTTTAGATAGACATAATTTTTCTATGGATGAATAAATAAAAATAGGTGAGACAAAAATGAATCAAATAGCATATGCCTTTCTTCTTTCTTTTCTTGCAGGATTTTCTACTCTCCTTGGAATGATTCCGATCCTTAGAAAAAGTAAGAAAAAAGAAATTATGATTTCATCTTCTCTTGCTTTCGCATCAGGAGTAATGATTTGTGTTTCCTTGACTGATTTAATTCCAGAATCTTATCAATTCATTCAAAATACATATAGATCTTTCCCAGCTCTTTTATTTCTTTTAATCTTTTTTTCAATAGGAGTTTTATTTTCTAATTTTTTAGATAAATTTCTCAAAAAAAATTCTTCTTTAAAAACAAAAGATTTCAAACTTTATCGAGTTGGAATTATTTCAATGCTTGCAATCATAGCTCACAATTTACCAGAGGGAATCGCAACTTTTCTATCTGCAAGTAATAACACTAAATTAGGACTTGTTCTAACCATTGCTATTGCACTTCATAATATTCCAGAAGGAATTAGTATTGCGATTCCAATTTTTTATAGTACAAACAGTAGAAAAAAAGCTTTTTTTTATACACTATTGTCTGGTCTTTCTGAACCATTAGGAGCTTTGCTTGCTTTTCTTTTCTTAAGTCCTTTTATAACACCTTTGATGATGGGGTTTCTCCTTGCAATCATTGCTGGAATTATGATTCATATCTCTATCTATGAACTTTTCCCTGAATCTTGGTCTTATCATTTTCCAAAAAGAACTTTTCTTTTTTTCCTTCTTGGAATTTTCTTTATGTATCTTTCTCACGTTCTTCTCTAATTCTTTTTCTTTTGCTTCTAATTTGATATAATAAAAACAGGTGATTTTCATGAATAAACCTCTTGCATTGATGCTTGCACCAAACTCAATTGATGAAGTAATTGGACAAAAACATCTTCTTGGAAAAGGGAAAATATTAAGAAATTTAGTAGAAAAGAAAAAGCTGTTTTCTATGATTTTATATGGAAAACCTGGAATTGGAAAAACTTCTATTGCTCTTGCCATGGTAAAAGATCTAGGAGTAAGATATCGTTTATTAAATGCTACTATGAACAATAAAAAAGATTTTGATATTGTAGTAGAAGAAGCAAAAATGTATGACGGCATGGTTTTAATTATGGATGAAATTCATCGTCTTAATAAAGATAAACAAGATCTTCTTCTTCCTTGTCTTGAAAGTGGACTAATTACATTGATTGGAATGACAACAGCTAATCCGTATCATGCTATTAACCCAGCAATTCGTAGTCGATGTCAATTATTTGAGTTAAAAGATCTAGAAACAAAAGATCTTTTAGAAGGACTTGAAAAAGCAGTCAAAACTACTTATTTAGAAGGTGCAAACTTTACAAAAGAAGCCCTTGTAACAATAGCAAATCTTAGTGGAAATGATCTACGATTTGCTTATAATCTTTTAGAAATTTGTGCTTTTGCATCTCCTACTAAAAAAATATCAAAAGAATTTGTATTGGAAGTAAATCATCGCCCAGTCTTTTTCCATGATAAGGATGGAGATGGTTATTATGATTGTCTTTCTGCTTTTCAAAAATCGATTCGAGGAAGTGATGTAGATGCAGCCCTTCATTACTTAGCAAGACTTCTTGAAGGAGGAGATTTAGAAAGTATTTTTAGAAGAATGAGTGTAATTGCATATGAAGATATTGGACTTGCCAATCCAGGAATGGGTCCAAAAGTAATGGCTGCGATTGAAGCGGCAAAGCTCTTAGGAATGCCTGAAGCAAGGATTCCTCTTTCTAGTGTTGTCATTGAACTAGCTCTTTCCCCTAAATCAAACAGTGCTATTATGGCAATTGATAAAGCAATGGAGACTATTGAGAAAGGAAATGTAGGTTCCATTCCAAGACACATTCGAAATGGAAGTCCTGATTATCAATATCCACATAATTTTAAGGGAGCATTTGTCAAACAACAATATTTACCAGATCTATTAAAAAATCAAAAATACTATACTCCAAAAGAATTAGGATATGAACAAAATTTAAAGCAAATCAAAGAAAATTTAGATCATTTAAAAAACACTCCATAAGAGTGATTTTTTGTTATTAAGGATATTAAAGGAAATTACTGAATAAATTTTATAGGGAATCATTTATAGTTTTTTTAATGTCATTAAGGAGCAAGGGCGATGCGGAAAGAGGTGTAATGGTATGCGTTACCATAATCACGGCTGAACCTGAAAACACCCGTTCTCTCACCCTCACTACAATCACTACCACGCCGTGTCCATGGTCCCCAATCGAACACCATACCAGAAGAATCACCGTACCACCCTGCAACTTCGTTCATTGCATGGCCTTTACATGCACTCCCTCCACATGCTGTGTTTGCATCACTACTTATATATAAGTCGTAATATTTCTCATCTGGCCAATCTCTTCCTCCTAATTCTTTTGTCCATTCTTTACTATCAAATCCTGTCTTTCCTGTGTATCCTGAGTTCCAAACTTTTACTGCTGCTCCATCTGTTCGGCCCATTTGTTTTGCTGTCTCTGCATCGTAATTTGCTGCAGAATATCCGGAATATTTATTGTAAGTTCCCATCACATATTCCCAGGCTCCTCCATTCATATCATAAATTCCATAAATGTTTCCTGTTGTTGATGCTCCTGCTCCCCCATATCCTTGGCCTGTTCCTCTATCTTCTAAATCATCATATCGATATGTACAACTTCCTGTTGAACTTGTACTTGGAAGTCCTGAAGAACATCCTGTTATATATTGATTGTTGTTATTCATATAGATTTCTTTATTGGTTCCTTCATATAATGTGTTCCCATATTTTCCATATTTACTTTGTGTTAAATAAGATACTAACGCCCACTCACTATTCTTCATTGCATGACTATCATATGTTCCATCAAATCCATAAATATTATTTTCTTTCGTTAGATTTCTTGACACTAAATCTATCGTGGATACTCGTATTCCTCTCCAACTTGGTATATTTGGTTTAATTTGAACTGTTAAATTGATTTGATCACAATTTTCGTCAATTGACCCTGTTATCGGTATACAACTATCACTCGTACCTGTCTCAAACTTCCCTACCCAAATTCCTGCTATCTCTTTTCCTCCAAAGGTGAATCCTGGGGGTGTGTACCATCCACTTATATTACTTCCTGTGTATCTTCCTTCTCCTCCCTCTTTTTCTTCGATTCCTATAAATTTAATATCTATCTCTCCTGGAGTGGTTTTACTATTTCCTCCCTTTCCATAGTAATTCTCTCCATCTTCACTCTTGATCGTATAACTATATCTTGGGATCCATACATACATC
>CANQEE010000023.1 GCA_947594595.1 uncultured Bacilli bacterium | reverse complement strand
ACTTTACTCAAATTATTTCCCGGGAAATATTTTTTTACTTTTTATGTTTCACGTGGAACTTTACTCAAATTATTTCCGGGAAATAATTTGAGATTAAACAAAAAAGTTTATTTATATATTAAAAGAGTAGAAAAATTATTCAATTTCTTCTACTCTTTTATCTTGTTCATTTTCACTTTCTTCAATCTCTTTTTCTACAATATCTACCGTAGATACTTTTTGTTCATCCTTTAAATGAATCAATCTTGTTCCCTGTGTTGCACGTTTTAATGTCGAAATTTGTGATAAAGGCATTCTCATAATAATTCCACTGTCTGTAATAATTATTATATCTAATTTTTCAATAAACAATGGATTCACATATTTTAGAGCAACCATATTACCATTTTTTTCAGTTACATTAAGTGCTTTTACACCTTTACTGCCACGATGTGTCAGTCTATATTCATCAATTGAAGTCTTTTTTCCATATCCTTTTTCTGTAACAATTAAAATTTCTTCTCCTTGATTGATAACTTCAGCACCAATTACTTTGCTTCCATCTAAATCAATTCCTTTAACACCTGAAGTACTACGTCCCATGGAACGAATTTCTGTTTCTTCAAAACGAACCATCCTTCCATTACTTGATCCAATTACAATTTCATCTTTTCCAGTTGTTTTTCGAACTGCTATCAATTGATCTGATTCTTTTAAAATAATGGCTATTTTTCCAGATTTACGAATATTATTAAATTCACTAATTTCTGTTCTTTTAACCAAACCATTTTGTGTTGCAAAAAGCAAATATTTACTTGGTTCATTTTCCGCATTCAACTCAATCATAGAACTAATGTTCTCATTTTTTTCTAGTGAAAGTAAATTTACTATAGGTAAACCTTTTGATTGCCTTCCAAATTCTGGAATTTCATAACCTTTTAAGCGATATACCTTACCATTATTAGAAAAGAATAAAATATAATCATGTGTTTTCATTGAAATAATTTGTTCAACAAAATCTTCTTCATTTGTTGTCATTCCTTTAATTCCTACTCCACCTCGATTTTGAGATCGATAAGTATCTACTCTTAGTCGTTTAATATAACCTTTATTTGTTAATGTAACAATAATATCTTCAACTGGAATCAAAGATTCATCTTCTATATATTCTATTGCAGTCATATCTATATTTGTTCTACGTTCATCAGCATATTTTGATTTTATTTCTAATAATTCATCTTTTATAACTTTCAAAATTTTCTCATCACTACTTAATATATCACGAAGTTCTGCTATTAACTTTAATAAATCATTCAATTCATTTTCAATTTTATCTCTTTCTAATCCTGTTAATCTTCTCAATCTCATTTCTAAAATTGCATTAGCTTGTACTTCTGATAATTTAAATTGATTCATCAATCCTGTACGAGCTTCTTCGTCAGACTGAGATCCACGAATTAACTTAATAACAGCATCAATATGATCTAAAGCTATCTTCAGTCCTTCTAAAATATGAACTCTTTTTTCAGCATTTTCTAAATCATATTTTGTTCTTCTAATAATAATTTCTTTTTGAAATTCTATATATTTTGAAATAATATCTTTTAATCCAAGAGTTTTTGGAACACCTTGATCAAGCATTAAAAAGATAATTCCATAAGTAGTTTGAAAAGAAGTATGCTTATATAATTTATTTAATACTACTTGTGCATTTGCATCTTTTTTTAAAGTAATTGTAATTTTTATACCATCTTTTAAATCAGAATGGTAATCTGCTATTCCTTCAATTACCTTATTATGAACTAACTCAGCAACTTTATTTTTTAATTCCTGTGTGTTTACTCCATATGGAACTTCATCAATAATAATATACTGCTTTCCATTTTTTTCTTCAATTTGGGCCTTACTACGAATTGTAATACTACCTCTTCCTGTTTCATAAGCCTTTTTGATTCCACTATTTCCTAAAATAGTTGCGCCTGTTGGAAAATCAGGTCCTTTGATATATTTCATAAGGCCATCTACATCAATAGTAGGATCATCAATATAAGCCACACACCCATCAATTACTTCTCCTAAATTATGAGGCGGAATATTTGTTGCCATTCCTACTGCAATTCCTGTGGTTCCATTTACTAAAATATTAGGAAAACGTGAAGGTAATATTTCTGGTTCTTTTTCTGATTCATCAAAATTTGGAACAAAATTTACAGTATTTTTGTTAATATTTCTTAATAATTCTAAGGAAATTTTAGATAATCTAGATTCAGTATAACGCATTGCTGCAGCACCATAACCTTCTATATTTCCAAAATTTCCATGTCCATCAACGAGCATATAACGATAAGAAAAATCTTGTGCCATTCGAACCATTGCTTCATATATACTTGAATCTCCATGAGGATGATATTTTCCCATAACATCTCCAACGATTCTTGCACTTTTTTTATGAGGCTTTTCTGGTGTATATCCAGACTCATACATTGAATAAAGAATTCTACGATGAACTGGTTTCAATCCATCTCTTAAATCTGGTAAAGCACGAGCTACAATAACACTCATTGAGTATTCCAAAAAAGAGTCTTGTACTTCTTTTACAATATTATTTGTTTCTAATCTGTCCATTCCTTCCCCTCCTATACATCCAAATTTTCAACATAAGTAGCATTTGTTTCAATAAATTCACGACGTGGTTCTACTTCTTCACCCATCAATTTTGAAAAAATTTCATCTGCAGCAATAGCATCATCTACAGTAATTTTTCTTAAAATTCTTTTGTTGATATCCATAGTTGTTTCATTTAATTCTTCTGCATCCATTTCTCCTAAACCTTTCATTCTCATAATGTCATATTTTGTATTAGGAGATAAAGAAGATAAATATTCATCTCGTTCTTGCTCATTTAAAACATATTTTATTGTTTTACCATGTTTAATAACGAATAAAGGAGGTTGTGCTGCATAAACATGCCCTGCTTCTACAATAGGACGAAAAAAGCGATAAAATAAAGTAAGTAATAAAACACGAATATGAGAACCATCTACATCTGCATCTGTCATAATTATAATTTTATCATAACGTAATTTTGAAAGATCAAAGTCTTCACCAATACCAGTTCCAAATGCTGTAATAATTGTTCGAATTTCTTCATTTGATAGAGCTCGATCCAATCTTGCTTTTTCTACATTTAAAATTTTTCCACGAAGAGGTAAAATTGCTTGTGTCATACTATCTCTTCCTTTAATTGCAGAACCTCCTGCAGAATCTCCTTCGACTAAGAAAATTTCACTAATAGAAGCATCTTTACTTTTACAATCTGATAATTTCCCATAAAAATTTGTAATATCTAAATCCCCTTTACGACGAGTTAATTCACGTGCTTTCTTAGCTGCAACACGTGCACGAGAGGCTGTCATTGCTTTTTCTACAATTACTTTGGCCTCTTCTGGATGTTCCATTAAAAACCTTTCAAAAGATTCTGAAAAAATTCGATTTGAAATTCCTCTTACTTCACTATTTCCTAATTTAGTCTTTGTTTGTCCTTCAAATTGAGGATTTGGATGTTTAATAGAAACAATCATTGTAAGACCTTCTTTTACATCATCCCCCATTAAAGAAATATCGTTATTTTTAAGCATTCCACTACTTTGTGCATATTTATTTAATATACGAGTTAAAGCTTGTCTTACACCATCTTCATGAGTTCCTCCTTCTGGAGTTGTAATATTATTTACAAAAGAATAAATTCCAGCATTATAAGTTTCATTATATTGAAGTGCAACTTCTAAAGAAATATCATTTTCTTCTCCAGAAATATCAATGATAGTATCATGAATTGGATTTTTATTTTTATTTAATAAAGCAACATACTCTGTAATTCCTCCTTCATAATAAAAGGAATCTTTTTTATCTGCTTCACGATCATCATACAAAGTGATACGAAGTCCACGATTTAAAAAAGCAAGCTCTCTCAACCTATTTTTTAGAATATCATATTCAAAAATTGTCGTTTCTGTAAAAATCTCTGGATCCGGTAAAAAAGAAACTGTCGTTCCTGTTCGGTCTAAATCACAATCTTCGATCATGCGAAGTGGTTCTTGGGGATGTCCTCCATTTACATATTTTTGATAATAAACATGTCCTTCTTTATAAACTTTTACTTCTAACCAAACACTTAATGCGTTAACTACAGATGCTCCTACTCCGTGAAGTCCACCAGAAACTTTATATCCTCCACCACCAAATTTTCCTCCTGCATGTAAAACTGTATAAACTGTTTCCACTGTACTCAATCCTGTTTTAGGATGAATATCAACTGGAATTCCCCTTCCATCATCTTTTACTGTAATTGAGTTATCTTTTCCAATTATAACTTCAATATGAGAACAATAACCAGCTAAAGCTTCATCAATTGCATTATCTACAATTTCCCAAACTAAATGATGAAGTCCTCTAGAACTAGTTGTTCCTATATACATTCCTGGTCTTTTTCGAACTGCTTCTAACCCTTCCAATACTTGAATGGCTGAAGAATCATAATTTGTATTTACTTTTTCATCCATTTATATCTTCCTTTCTATGATTCCAGATGTAACTTTTAATATATTCGCTTCTTTTAACAAAGATTTACGAACATTTTTAACATCTGTAGTTGTCAAAATACTTTGAATATCATTTCCTATATATTTTAATAATTTATTTTGTTTTTTTCCGTCCAATTCACTAAAAACATCATCCAACAACAAAATTGGTTTAGTTCCTGTTTGTTCTTCAAAAATAGGAACACATGCAAGCTTATAAGAAAGAATTGCAGCTTTTTGTTGTCCTTGAGAACCATATATTTTTAAATCTTTTCCATCCAAATAAAGAGAAAAATCATCTCGATGAGGTCCATAAAGAGTCATTCCATAGTTTAACTCTTTGTTATAATTTTTTTCATAAATACTTCTTAATGTTTCCCTCATATCTTCTGTTTGATAAGATGAAAAAATAAGGTTTGGTTCATATTGAATTTGTAAGGAAAAAGAACTGTGAATATCTTTAAATATATTTTCTATATAGAAATTGATTGCATCAATATATTCTTTTCTTTTCTGATAAATAAAAATTTCTTTTTCGATTAACTTATCTGTTAAAATTTGAAAATAATTTTTGTCTGCAATATGATTGGTATATAAAATTTTAAGATATTCATTTCGCGTTTTTAGAAGTTTATTAAATTGATTATACGTTGTTAAATATGTTTTTGAAATTTGAGAAAGTTCCATATTTAATAAATTTCTACGAATACTCGGGGATCCTTTTATAATTTCAATATCGTCTGGTGAAAAAACAATCACATTTAATGAAGAAATATAATCACTAACTTTTGAAATAGAAGTATTGTTAATTTTTAATTTTTTTCCTTCTTTAGAAAGTTCTATTTCTAATTTTTTTATAATTTTCCCTGTAATTATTTTTCCCTTCACTTTTGCGATATTTTTCGTATACATCAGCAGATTAGAATCATTAGTACGATGACTTTTTGTAAGAGCTAATACTTCGATTGCTTCTAAAATATTGGTTTTCCCTACTGCATTTTCTCCAATTAAAATATTTAGAGAATCTGAAAAATCAAGTTGTAATCTCTTATAATTACGAAATTGGATTAAATTTAAATGCTTAATTACCATTTTTATTGTATTTTAACCTCATTTTATCACCTTGACCCTCTTTAGGTATTCCCATACACGCAATACTATTATAACACAAAATAACCTATAAAAAAGAAAAAACAGTGATTTTCTACTGTTTTTTTCTTTTTCTTGTCTGAAGAATAGAATCTAGCCTACTTGCTCTTAATACTTGGTTTTGGAAAGAGTGAAAAGAAATATCAATCATTATTTTTTCACCAGTTATAAAAGTAACTTCTGTATTTTTTCCTTTGGGCATATAAGATTTAATTTTATTAAGAGCAATCCAAGAACAAGTACTATCCTTTTTATTCTTTGTTGGAAAAAAGATCATATTTTGACTATCTTCAATGATAATTGGAACTTTATATCTACTATTTAATATATGAATAGCTCCTTCTCTTCTTCCTGTGTAAGTACTCCCAAAGAAATTACATCCATATTCAATAATCGAAGAAGGACTTTCTTTAACTTCATATTGCCCTTCCTCATCCAAAATAGTGGAACCATATAAACTATTTGCACAAATTGCACAGGTCCCTTCGTTAATTTCGTAAGCTGCATCTCTCATTTTTATTCCCCCTTTAGAAAGACTTATTAACGCCTTTCACTTTCAGCTTACTATATTTTACTGTCGAAAAAAGAATTATTTTGTCGATTTTTAAAAAAATTGTTTTTTTTCTTTATAAAAATTAAAAAAAAGCAATTTTTGTGCTTTTTGCTTTTTAATAAGTCCTAATTGGAAGAACTAATTGAAGTAAACTACTCTCTTCTTCTGACTTTAATACAATTGGTTTAATTTCTCCTACAAAATTTAAATTCACAGTTTCTGTAGAAAAAGATTTTAATGCATCCATCATATATTTTGCACTAAAAGAAATTTTAATATCCATTTCTTTATCCTTTTTTATTTCCATTTTTTCTTCCACTTTTCCAATTTCCAAAGAAGAAGATTTAAGAATCAAAATATTTCCTTCTGTTTCTAATGTTACAATGTTTTTATCTTTATCACTTGTTAATATACTAGCTCGATCAATGACATCATAAAACTCTTGAATATTTAAAGAAAGAACTAGTTCAGATTCATTTGGAATTAAATTAGTAGTATTCGGATAAGTTCCATTGATAAGTCGAGATTCAAATAATAAATTATTCTGTTTAAAAAGAATTTTATTATTAAAAATATGTAATTCTACTTCTTCTTCATCCATACTTAAAATTCTTGAAAACTCTATTATATTTCGACTAGGTATTACGATATTATAATTTTCATCAACAGATGTTTTTAACTGAATAATTTTTCTTGCAAGACGATATGAATCTGTTGCACTACACTCCATCATGTTTCCTGAAATTTTAAAATTGATTCCAGTTAAAACTGGTTTTGTTTCATCTAAGGAAGTTGCAAAAGAAGTTTCATTGACGAGTGATTTTAATTCTTGAATGGAAATAGAAATATGTTTCTTACTTTCTGTAAGTTCAATGGTTGGATATTCACTTTCACTGATTCCATTTAAATAAAATTCACTATTTTCTGTATAAATACGAACTTTTAATTCATCTACTACTTCAATATTGATAAAATCACTTGGAAGTTTTCTTACAATATCTAAAATATATTTTCCTTGAATAATAATACTTCCTTCTTCTTTTACTTCGATAATATCTGTCTGATCACAAGGAATAAAAGTTTGAATAGTAATGTCATTATCACTAGCTGTTAAAATCAATCTTTTTTTTGTTAATTCAAATCGAATTCCTGCAAGAACTGGAATTAAGTTTTTTGTGGAGATTGCTTTAGAAACTTTTGTAAGAGCTTCTTGTAATATTTCTTTTTTTATTGTTAATTTCATATTTTTCTCTTCTTTCTTTTTTATTATATAAATGATTTTATTATTATTACTGTGGAAACTGTGAATAAGTTCCGAATCCCTTTTCAATCTTATTATATCATCTTTTTTCTTTTGTGGAAAACAATGTTTTTTTCTTTTCTTTATCCACATCCTTTCTATTCTAAATCTTTCATCAATTTTTCAATAATATTATCTAAATCATGATTTTCTTTTCTTTCTTTTTCAATTTTTTCAACAGAATGCATTACAGTTGAATGATCTTTTCCTCCAAACTCTGTTCCTATTTTTGGAAAAGATTCGGTAGTAAGTTTTCTACAAAGATACATTGCTACTTGTCTTGGAAAAGCAATATTGGCACTTCTTTTCTTCGAACGAATATCTTCTACGTTAATTTGAAAAAATTCAGAAACAACTTTTTGAATTCGAGCAATTTCATTTTTTTCTGATAATCCTTTACTAATAAAATCTTTTAAGGCTTCAATTGCCAAATTTAAAGTAATATTCGCACCTCCCATAATTGTAGAATAAGCGATCAATCTTGTAATAGATCCTTCTAACTGACGAACATCACTTCCCATATTCGAGGCAATATATTCAATAACATCTTCAGGAATATCTTGTTCAAAATTTCCAGCTAAAATTTTTTTTCTTAAGATTTCAGTACGAAGAGTAAAATCAGGTGGAAAAATGTTAACTGTTAAGCCCCAACAAAATCGAGTTCTAAGTCGTTCTTCTAACAATTTTAAATCATCAGGAGATCGATCGGAAGAAATAATAATTTGTTTACTATCGTCATAAAGCGTGTTGAAAGTATGAAAAAATTCTTGTTGCGTTTGGGTTGCTCCTCCTAAAAACTGAATGTCATCTATAATTAAAACATCAATATTTCTATATTTATCTTTAAAAAAATCAACATAATTAAAATTCGTTCCAGAATCATCCTTTTTGTTAATACTAATGAAATCGTTAATAAATTGATCACTTGTTACATAAAGTACTTTCCTATTGCTGTTGGTTATAATATAATTTCCAATCGCATGCATTAAATGGGTTTTTCCAAGACCACTATTTCCATAAAGAAAAAGAGGATTATACATCTTTCCAGGATTTTCTGCGACAGATAATGCCGCTGCTTGTGCAAATTTATTACTATTTCCAACGACAAAATTATCAAAAGTATAATTTGGATTTAAATTTGATTTTTTATTGAAAGAAGATGGAACCCCTACTTCTTTTTTCTCTTCTTCTTTCATAGATTCTTTTTCTAATTTATTTTTAATTTCTTCTTCTAATAAAAACTCCAATTCAAAATTAGTTCCAGTTACTTGATTAAAAGCTGATTGTATTATTTCATAATAATTATTATCTAACTGTTTCTTATGAACAGCCATAGGTACTTGAAAAATTGCTTTGCCATCTTTCAAGTCAATTAGTTTTAAATCTTCAAACCAAGTTTGAAAAGAAAGAGAAGATAGTTCAGTTTCAATGATTTTTAAAGCATTTTGGAATAAAATATCAATATTCATCCGACCATCTCCCCTAAAAATAAGTTAATTTACCATTATAATAGACTAAAATTGTGGAAAAAGAAACAAAAAAATTAAAAAAAATTTTTCCACAGAAAATCCACAAATTTATCCACAAGAAAAAGCATTTTAAGATCATGTAAAAAAAGAGTTATAAACAGTTTCCACAAATTTTTATTACACAAGTGACTTATCTTTCTCCACAAGAGAATAAAATTGTGGAAAAGGAAAAAAATAGAATTGACAAAAACAAGAGAATCCCTTTATAATAATGGAGATTTATGTTTGGAGGTGTAACAGATGAAAAGAACATTTCAACCCAATAAAAGAAAAAGAGCAAAAAAACATGGCTTTTTCGCACGTATGGAAACCAATGTAATTAGTCGTCGTCGTAAAAAAGGACGAAAGGAATTATCTAAGTAGAAAAGTAGTATGTCACTGTTTTTACAGTGGTTTTTTACTTTTTAAAAGAAGGTTTAAATGAAAAAAAAAGAAATCATAAAAAAAAGTAAAGAATTTGATCGAATGATTGGGCATTGTCCTGTGAAAAAAAATTCTTATTTTTTAGTCTTTTATGAAAAGCAAAATTTAAAAAATACGTGTTTTGGAATTTCTGTTCCTAAAAAATGTGGAAAAGCAGTCTTGAGAAATACTTTGAAAAGAAGAACAAAAGAAATTATTTCCTTTTATAAAAAGAACTATTCAAATTCATATAACTGTATTATAATTGTAAGAAAGGCCTGTATTAAAGCGTCTTTTGAACAAATGAAAGAAAATTTAATTTCTTTATTGTTACAAATTGAGGAGCGTGTATATGAAAAAAAATAGAAAGCTAATAATCCTTTTCATCTTGCTTGTTTTTACAACAGGATGTACAACCACCCTTGTTGATAAAAATAAACAACCAGTTAAAAATCCAGAAACAGGCCAAGCCTTAACAGAAAATATATTATGTAAACCTAAAGATAAAAAAACAATAGAAACCTACGAAAAAAACGGAGTAAAACTTGAAAAATTACCTGAATGTGAAGAATTTACTGTTACTTCAGGAAAATATGAAGGATTGTGGACAAATTTTTTAATTAAACCCCTTGCCTTTGTAATTCTCTTCTTTGGAAAATCGATTGGAAGTTTTGCGGTGGCACTTATTCTAGTAAGTCTTTTAATTCGATTGATTGCATATCCAGTTACAAAAAAGACAGCTCTGCAATCAGAGTTGTTAAAAAAAGCAAATCCAGAATTAGAACGATTAAAGAAAAAGTATGAAGGAAAAACCGATCAAGAATCTATGATGAAGCAAAGTCAAGAAATGATGTTAATTTATAAAAAGTATAACATCAATCCAATGAGTGGTTGTCTCTTTTCTTTTTTACAACTTCCTATTTTGATTGCCTTTTATGAAGCAATCAATCGAGTTCCAGCTATTTTTGAAGAATCTTTTCTAGGTCTTCAATTAGGAACAACCCCTGCTGTTGGATTTGGAACAAGTACTATCCTTGTTTACTTCATTTTAGTAATTTTAATAGGGGGAACAACATTTTATTCTTTTAAACTGAATGCAACCGCAGAAATGGACAGTTCTATGAAAATGATGCCTATTTTCATGACAGTATTGATTACATTTACAGGATTGTTTATTCCTTCTGCGTTAGGAATTTATTGGGTTACAAGTAATTTATTTACAATTTTTCAAAATATTCTTGTAAAAAGGAGTAAGATGTTAAATGGAAAAGCATAAGTTTATAGGAAAAAATAAAGAAGAAGCAATCAAACAGGCAACGATTGCTTTGCAGGAATTAGAAGATGATTTAATTATTCATGAAATTGGTGAACAAAAAAATCTTTTTTCAAAAAAGATAGAGATTGAAGTAATCGAAAAAAGAAAAATAAAACCTTATATAAAAGAAGTTCTTCATTTTTTACTAAAAGAGTTAGGTTTTGATGCGAAAATAGAAATGAGAAGTTCAAATGAGACTCTTTCCTACACAATTTATTCAGATCATGATGCCCTTTTAATTGGAAAAAATGGAAAAAATTTACAGGCACTTTTAACAATAACAAATCAAATCATAAAAAAGGAAATTGGGGAAAATATTAAATTTATTTTAGATGTAAGTGATTATAAGGAAAGAAAAGAAAGAAAAATTTCTTCTCTTGCCAAACGTCTTGCAAGAGAGGTCAAAGAAAGCCAAGTTGAAGTGAAAATGGATTCAATGAATTCTTATGAAAGAAGAATAGTTCATAATGCTTTAACAAATAATAAATATGTTTATACAGAAAGCATTGGGGAAGAACCAAATCGAGCAGTTGTTATTAAACCAAGACCAAAAGAGTAATAAGCTCTTTTTTCTTTACAAACAAATAAAAATTACCTATAATAAGGTCGAAAAGAAAGAGGCAATGTATTTTGAAAAAAGAAGAATTAGAAACGAAAAAAAAATTTGGAAAAATCGTCTTAGAAGTATCTAATTTGAATCGAAAAAAATTAGAACAAAACATTCAGGTAGCACAATATATCCAAGAATTGAAAATTATTGAAACTGAACAAAATCATTTAGATTTTTTACAAAAATTAGAAGTAGGGGAAGATGGAACAGTTTTTGCACCTTATGATCCAACAAAGCAAAAAAAATATCAAGGAGATGCAGGATTATATAAAATTTTTAAACATGCTTTTCATTTACGCTTTCTTTACCAAAAAGCCTTTCTACAAGAAACAACTGGAGAATGGAATGAAGATCCATATGAATGGTTATCTTTTTTTATTTCTTATGATGAATTTGATCATTATTTGAAAGGTGCAAAAAAAAATTTGATGCGACCTCATTATATAAAAGGAGATCCAATCGCCTCCAATCCATATCAATATGAAATTTATGAAAATCCAAGAAATTATAGTGTCATTGATGAAGAAAATATAATCAATCGTTTTTCTCCTTGGTTATTATATGGGGTTAATCTTGGAATAAAAAGTAATCAAGAAAAAATTCACGGATATAAAATGGCGATCAATAGATATGAATATCCAGAAAATGATATTAGTAAGTTAACTCCAAGAGAATGGGATGCATTTTACGGAATAGAAGCCCAGAAATCTCTTGGATTAAAACCCATAGAAGAGGGGAAAGTGTATAAAAAATGAAAGATACAATTTGTGCAATTGCAACAAAATTAGGAATGGGTGCAATTTCAATTATTCGAGTAAGTGGAGATGAATCCATCAAAAAAGTAAACCAATGTTTTCAAGGAAGTGATTTAGAAAAAGTAAAAAGCCATACAATTCATTATGGTTATATAAAAGATCAAGAAAAAATGATTGATGAGGTTTTGATTAGCGTTATGCGAAAACCTAAAACTTATACAAGAGAAGATGTCGTTGAAATAAATTGTCACGGAGGAATTTTTTCGACTCAAAAAGTCTTAGAAACTTTATTAAAAAATGGTATTCGATTGGCAGAACCAGGAGAATTTACAAAACGTGCATTCTTAAATGGAAGAATCGATTTGTCTCAAGCAGAATCAGTGATGGAATTGATAGAAAGTAAAAATGAAACCGCTAGAGAGATCGCTTTTTCCTCTTTATCTGGAAGTATTTCTCATTTCATTCATGAATTCAGGGAAGAATTAAAAAAATTGATCGCCTCTATAGAAGTGAATATTGATTATCCAGAATATGAAGATATTGAAAAAATAACCGAAGAAAAATTGGAAGAAAAAGTGAAACAATTTTTAATTCAATTAGAGAAAATAGTAAAAAATTCAAAAGAAAAACAAATTTTTAAAAATGGAATCAAAACAGGAATTATAGGAAGACCAAATGTAGGAAAAAGCAGTATTTTAAATCATTTATTAGAAGAAGAAAAAGCAATTGTTACATCTATTGCAGGAACCACTAGAGATGTGGTTGAAGGAGAAATAAATTTAGATGGAATTTCACTTCAAATATCAGATACAGCAGGAATTCGCGAAACAGAAGATTTAGTAGAAAAATTAGGCGTAGAAAAAAGTAAAAAAATGATTCAAGAATCAGATCTTGTTTTATTTATTATTGATGGATCTAATTCATTAGAAAAAGAAGATCGACTGCTTTTTCCACTTTTCCAGAAAGAAAAAACAATTGTCGTAATCAATAAAGAAGACAAAGGGATTCAAATCAAAAAAGAACAAATTCCATTTTCACATGTGGTTTATACAACTACCAAAGAACAAGAAGGATTAGATTCTTTAAAAGAAGAAATTAAAAAGATGTTTTTCAAAGAAGAAATTTTAGAAAGAGAAGAAATTATTCTTTTTAATACAAGACAAATCGCCCTTGCTGAAAAAGCTTATCATTTATTAAAAGAAGTTTTAAAACAATTAAAACAAGGAATTGAACTTGATTTAATTTCTCTTGATTTAAAAGAAGTTTTAGATCAATTAGGAGAAATAACAGGGGAGAGTTATCCAGAAGAAATTCTAGATACTTTATTTGAAAATTTCTGTGTTGGAAAGTAGGGATAAAATGTATGATATTATTGTTGTAGGTGGAGGACATGCAGGATGTGAAGCTGCTCTTGCTTGTGCAAGATTGGGAAATCAAACACTTCTTATCACTGGAAATTTAAAAAATATTGCGGATATGCCTTGTAATCCATCTATTGGGGGACCTGCGAAAGGAATTGTGGTGCGAGAAATAGATGCTTTAGGTGGAGAAATGGCAAAAAATACTGATAAATCTTCTTTACAAATTAAACTTTTAAATACGAAAAAAGGTCCTGCAGTAAGAGCACTTCGTGCACAAGCGGATAAAGTAACATATCCACAAGAAATGAGAAAAACAATTGAAAAAGAAAAGAATTTAAAATTGAAAGAAAGTTTTGTAGAAAATTTAATTGTAGAAGAAAATAAAGTGAAAGGAGTTATTTTAGAAAATGGAGATTCTATTTTTTCTAAAGCTGTTATTTTAACAACAGGAACATACTTAAAATCTTCAATTTTAGTAGGAGAAAAGAAAAAAACAGAAGGTCCACATGGAGAACGATGCAGTCAATTTTTAAGTGATCGATTAAAAGAGCTAGGATTTCGAATTCTTCGATTAAAAACAGGAACTCCCCCTCGAATTGAAAGAAGTAGTATTCATTTTGAAGAAACAACAAAAGAAGAGGGAAGTAAAGATTCTTTAACTTTCTCTTACGATTCTAAATTTTCGACTGCACAACAATTACAAATTCCATGTTATTTAACGTATACGAATGAGAGAACACATCAGATTATAAGAGAAAATTTAAAACGTTCTAGTATGTATGGTGGGTTTGTAGAAGGAGTAGGACCTAGATACTGTCCTTCTATTGAAGATAAGGTAGTTCGTTTTCATGATAAAGATCGACATCAACTATTTTTAGAACCAGAAAGCATGTTTTATGATGATATTTATATTCAAGGACTTTCTTCAAGTATGCCACAAGAAGTCCAAGAAGATATTGTTCATAGCATTCGAGGATTAGAAGATGCAAAGATATTAAAATATGCTTATGCAATTGAATATGATGCCATAGATTCAAAACAATTAAAACAATCCCTAGAAACAAAGCTTGTAGAAAATTTATTTACAGCAGGTCAAATCAATGGAACGAGTGGATATGAGGAAGCAGCAGGACAAGGATTGATTGCAGGAATCAATGCAAGTTTAAAAATACAAGGAAAAGAACCTCTTTTATTAAAGAGAAATGAGGCATATTTAGGGGTTTTAATAGATGATTTAGTTACTAAAGGAATTAAAGATCCTTATCGTCTATTAACATCAAGAGCAGAATACCGTCTTTTATTGCGAGATGACAATGCAGATTTACGTCTTCGAGAATATGGGTATAAAATCGGATTGATTGATGAAAAAAAATATCAAAAATTTCTAGAGAAAAAGAAAAAAATAGAAGAACTCTTAAAACTTTTAAAAGAAACAAGAATAACTCCTAATGAAAAAAGCGATGCTTTCTTAAAAAAGAATGGAAGTAAGCCACTTCAAACAGGAATTTCTTTTTATGAACTTTTACGTCGTCCTGAAATTTCTATAGAAATAATTCAAGAATATTTAGGGATAGAATATGAGAAAGAAATTTTAAAAGAAGTAGAAATTGAGATAAAATATGAAGGATATATTAAGAAAGCAAACCAAGAAGCAGAAAAAATGTTACATTTAGAAAATATAAAAATTGAAAAAGAAATAGACTATCAAAAAATACCAAATCTTGCTTCTGAAGCCAAACAAAAATTAGAAGAGATTAAACCAACTTCTCTTGGACAAGCAAGTCGAATTAGTGGAGTAAATCCAAGTGATATTGCAGTTTTATCTGTCTATTTGAAAAGAGGTCATTATGAATCAAAATGAATTTGAACAACATCTTTTAGAATTAGGAATCAAATTAACAGAAAAACAAAAAGATCAACTTGAGAAATTTTATCAAATTTTAAAAGAAAAAAATAAACAAATCAATTTAACAAGAATTATTGAAAAAGAAGAAGTTTATTTAAAACATTTTTATGATAGTTTAACAATCGTTAAAGTTGTAGATTTTTCAAAGATTCATACACTTTGTGATGTAGGGACAGGCGCAGGATTTCCAGGGGTTGTATTAAAAATTGTTTTTCCACATTTAGAGGTGACTCTTTTAGATAAATTACAGAAACGTATTTTCTATTTACAAGAACTTATTAAAGAGCTAAAACTTGAAAAAATTGAAGCCAAACATATTCGAGGAGAAGATTATCATGAGAAAAAATTTGACTTAGTTACTACAAGAGCAGTAGCTTCTTTAGAAAAGCTCCTTCCTATTTGTATGCCACTTCTTACTTCGAATGGCCTTTTTGTTGCAATGAAAGCAAATGTCGAAGAAGAACTTGCAAGATCAAATTCTCTTTGTAAGAGAAAGAAGTTTGAATTAAAACAAAAAGTAGAGTTTAGGTTACCAAAAGAGAATAGCAAAAGGACCCTTTTACTTTTTCAAAAATAGCTATTCTCTTTGAGTTCCGGTGAAAAATAGGAACAAAAGAAAAAAATGAATATGTTTTATCCACAGATTCATTTTTTTGTGCAAA
>CANQEE010000022.1 GCA_947594595.1 uncultured Bacilli bacterium | reverse complement strand
GATTGTGGATTAGCTAATTATGATTTTAAGAATCAAATTACGATAGTTACAAGATTCATACCTAAAGAATTAAAAGATAAATCACAAAATATCATAGCAAATTGGGAAGCTTCTGGTGGAGGAATAGAAATTATTGATGGAAATAAAATTAGTATGGCACTTTATAGTACTGAAATAAGTGAGTATCAGAAACTAGATTATAATATCTCAATAGAAGAAGGGAAAGAATACACAGTAGTAGGGACTTATGATGGAAATGTAATGAAATTATATATCAATGGGGAATTAGTAGGACAAAAAGAAATAAAAATGACAATAAAAAAATCTCTAGTTCCATTTTTGATAGGAGCAAATCCAGAAATTTCAGGTATACAGATGGCCGCTAATGTTAAAGTAAAAGATGCTTTAATATATGAACGAGCAATCAGTGAAGAAGAAGTCAAACAAAATTATAGAGGAGATATAAAAGTAGAGAATAAAGAAGGACTTTTAATAGATTATGATTTTAAAAGAGGAGATAAGATAGAAGAAGGAAGTCCGATATCAATGAAAGCAATCAATACAATGTGGGTATGGATCCCAAGATATAGTTATACGATTAAGAGTGAAGATGGAGAAAACTATTATGGAAAGGGAGGAAGAAGTAAAGAGGAGCCAGGAGAGATAGATATTCGATTTATTGATAGCAATGTAAAACAAAACGGAAGTGGGAAGTACAAAGGAGAACATATAGAAGGATGGTACACGCCACCAGGATTTAGTTTTGGAGGAAAAGAGCTATCAGGAGTTTGGGTAGGAAAGTTTGAGACAGGAAGTATAACAGGAACGAGTCCAGGAGATATAGAGAGTGATAATCTAGTAGCAATCAAACCGAATATAACGAGTTGGAGAGGAATCCGAGTATCAACACTTGATCTAGTGTCAAGAAATCTAACGAAGGAAAATAATATTTATGGATTTGATGAAACATATGATAGTCATGCGATGAAGAATAGTGAGTGGGCGTTAGTTGCATACCTTACACAAAGTAAATATGGAAAGTATGGAAACGATGTTTATCAAGGACCCAATAAAGAGATTTATATGAATAATTATAATCAATATATAACAGGATGTTCTTCAGGACTTCCAAGTGCAGAATCATCTTCAAGTTGTGCATATACCTATGATATAGAAGGAAGTGGGACAGGAGCGAGTACCACAGGAAACATTTATGGAATTTATGATATGAATGGAGGAGTCTGGGAATATGTAATAGGAAATTATGATCATTATTCAGGATACTCTAGTGCAAATTATACGAAAGAAGAAGCACAAGCAATGGGAAGGACAGATGGACAAGCAGTAGGGATATTGAACTCAGGATATACGGGAATGTGTGGATTTGATAAAAAGGAATTTACAGGACGAGACTGGTCGGATGAGAAATACTATGACTTATATACAAGTAGTAATGCAAACACAGCTTGTGGAGGAAGTCCTTGTAAAGGGCATGCAATGAACGAAATTGCCGGGTGGTACAATGATCATTCCTTCATGGTGAATGCTTCCAACCCATGGCTCCTTCGTGGAGGAGGGTACTACAATATCGAAAATGCAGGTGTTTTCAGTTTTGGAAACTACTACGGTAATGCAAACGTCGACCGCTCGTTCCGAGTGGTTCTTGCTACTTAATAAATTTTATATAATTTTTAATTTTAAAGTATAGAAGTAATAAATATTTTAAATAACTAATTCTTACAAGAGATTCATAGAGAAAAGTATTATCAAAAGAAGATATAAGAAAGGCATTTTAATATGTCTTTTTCTTCTTTGACAAGAGAAGAAAGGGTATTGTATAATAAAAAAGATAGGAGGCTCTTTTTATGGGAAAGATTTATACAGGAATTGAATTAGGAACATCTGATATAAAAATCATGGTACTTGAAGTAATTCAAGAGAAATATTATGTTTTAAGTGCTACTACTTTTCCATCAAAAGGTATTAGAAAACGAGAAATTATAGATTTAAAATCTTGTTCTATAGCTTTGCAGAATGCTCTTAAAAAGGCAGAAGAGGAAATTGGTATGAAAATTGAAGAGGCAATCTTATCTATTCCACCAGAACAAGCATTTTTTAGCATGGAACAAGGACAAGCTTCTATTGCTTCAAAAGTAGGTGGATATGAGATCAAAGCAGCCTTAAAAGATGCTGTCTTTCATAAATATGATCCTAGCGAAGAACTTGTAGACGTCCTTCCCATTTCTTTTCACGTAGACGAAGGACTTAATATGATAGATCCTAAAGGAGAAGAGGGAAAAACACTTTTTTCTAAAGTCGTTATGGGAACCATTTCAAAAGAAGTATTAACTCCTTTTCTTCAGGTGTTTCGATCTGTAGGAGTTCATATCAAAGATATTATTTTTTCTCCTCAAGCAGACTATGAAACTTGTGAAAATAAGGAATTGAATCGAAAAATGGGAGCTATTATCAACATAGGAGAAGAAATTACGTCCGTTTCTATTTTTAATAAAGGAATTCTAATTAAAAATGAAAATTTATCTGTAGGAAGTAGTTATGTAGATAAAGATCTTTCATATATTTATAAAATTTCAAAACAAACATCTCGTGAAATCAAGGAGACGTTTGCTATTACATCTTCTCGTTATGCAGATACAAATGAAGAAATAGAAACTGTAACAGAAGAGGATAAAAAGATTACGTTAAACCAAGCAGAGACTTCTAAAATCATTGAGTCTCGGATCGCAGAAATTTTAAAACTTGCGAAAGTTGCAATAAATAACTTAACAAAACGAGAAATTAATTATATAATCGTTTTAGGTGGTATAAGCGAACTCGCAGGATTTTCTTATTTAGTGGAAGATATCTTGGGTCAAAAGGCAAGTGTATGGAATATGCAAGAATTAGGAGCAAGACACAACAAATTTACAACAGTCTTTGGAAGTTGCAAATACTATCATAAAAAATGTACTTTTCAAGAAGAAGATGGAAGTATGTTTTCTGATGTAGAAGGCAGTTTGTTCACTCCCAAGAAAAAAGAACGAGTGGATGGAAGTATCAATAAATTTTTTGGACATTAAGGAGGACGGAGTATGGTAAACGGATTAGAAATGGATCAACTAGCCAAAATTAAGGTAATTGGATTAGGTGGTGGTGGAGGAAATGCCATCAACCGCATGGTAGAATCAGGTGTTAAAGGAGTAGAGTTTATTGTTGCAAATACTGATTTGCAAGTGTTAAATAATTCAAAAGCAGATGTAAAAATACAGATTGGTGCAAGTCTTACAGATGGTCTTGGTGCAGGTGCCTCTCCTGATATTGGAAGAGAAGCTGCTGTAGAGTCTAAAAAAGAAATTGAAGATGCCTTAAGTGGAGCCGATATGGTATTTATTACTTGTGGAATGGGTGGAGGAACAGGAACGGGAGCTGCTCCTGTTGTTGCCGAAATAGCACAAGCTTTAGGGGCTCTTACTGTTGCAATTGTAACCAAACCATTTACATTCGAAGGAAAAAGAAGAATGCAAAATGCTCTTGAAGGATTAGAAGAGTTAAAAAAACATGTAGATACATTGATTGTGATTCCAAATGACAGATTAAGAGAAATTATTGACAAAACTACTCCAATGTTAGAAGCTTTTAAAGAGGTTGATAATGTACTAAGACGTGGAGTTCAATCTATTTCAGATTTAATTGCTGTAGTAGGACTTGTTAATCTTGACTTTGCAGATGTAAAAGCAGTCATGAAAGATTCTGGGAATGCTATTATTGGAATTGGAATTGGAATGGGAGAAGATCGTGCAATTGAAGCTGCCAAACAAGCTGTTTCAAGTCCTCTTTTAGAGACTTCTATCTCAGGTGCGACAGATGCAATTGTTAATATTACAGGAGGAGTTAACTTAACTTTATTTGAAGCAGAGCAAGCTGCAGAAGTAGTTCGAGCTGCTGCCAATACAGACATCAATACCATTTTTGGATCTGTGATCAATGAAAATTTATCAGATGAAGTAATTGTAACTGTTATTGCCACAGGATTTGATAAAAATCAACATCAAAAAGAAACACAACCAATCTTTTCAAATGTAGCATCCAATCCAACAAGAAGATCAAGAAGTGAGGTTGAATTTGACTATATTGCAACAGAACCAAAAGTAAAAGTACCAGAAACTCAAGAGGAAGATGATAGTGATTACGATTTTCCACCTTTTTTGAGAGATAAAAATTTTTAAGAATAAGAATCAACGAAAAGAAGAACTAAGAATTCTTCTTTTTTACTGTAATATTTTTCATTTTAAAAATTCTTGTAAAAAAAGTAGTTTTATGTTATAATAACACTCGTTTAAAAAAAGGGGGATCCAATATGAAAAATTCACAAAATGAAATCAATGAGCAGCAAAAACCCATTTTTAAAGAGGAAATTCATCCTGTTCTTTTCCAAGAAAGATGGATGTATGAACCAACGGGTCATTTTTATAAAGAATGTGAAAAATATCTAAGAAATTTAAGAACTTTATCACAAGCAAAGCGAGCCAAAGAAGAAATTCAGAGATTTGCAAGTATTACAGAAAATCAAAGAGAATATTTAAGAGAAAAACTAAAATACCATCGAGATAAAAAAGAACAATGTGGTTTTGGTAGTCAATTATATGTAAAAGAGCGGCAAATGGCAATTCGTGTTTCTAATGCTTTAAAAAGAGATACCATTCTATCTAGAAATCCCGTTCTTCTTGATTTTGGAGAGAAAGTATTACTAGAATTAAAAATTGATGAGGGACCTCTTGAACGATATGAAGTTGAACTAATTCCACATTCTTATTTTGATGAAAATACAGTAGGATTTTTATCTGCAACAACACGTCTTGGTTTTTCTATCTACAAAGCTGCAATGGGAGATACATTTCATCTTGCTGCAAGAGGAAGTAAAAGATATTATCCAAATTTATATATTCATGTTGCACAATTTGGAATTGATAGTCAAAACTTAATAATTCCAGGAAGTGCGAATTTATTGTATTCTACAGAAAAGGAAAAGAGAAAAACAAGAGAATCTATCAGATTTCTACAACAAGAAAAACCGATGATGACACAATCACAAAAGCTTTTATTAGATAGGGAAATAGAAAAAATGGAAGCTTCTCTTTTAGAATCTCCTTCCTCTTATTTTAACTATTTAACAACTTTACAAGGTTGGATAAAAAATGGAACCATTCCTATTCAAACAGAGGAACAAGTTAGAGAATTAGGAGAGAAAATTGGAGTGGGAAGTCACATTCAATATGCTCTTTTCGAAAAAGATAAGAAAATCATCAAGGAAACAGAATTCATTATCCATGCCTATACAACAGAGTCGAAAGAAAAGTATACAGAACTAACTTCTCCTTTTGGAAGAAATTTAATAGGAAAAGGTGCAAAAGATTCCTTTGTTTATCGAAGTGGAAATCAGTGGAAAAAAGGGATAATTCTTTCCGTTCAAAATGAAAATACAAAGGAGAAAATGGAATCTTTCCAAAAGAGAAAAAAATAATCTAGACAAGTGATCTCTTGTCTTTTATTTTTCTTTTTTGTATAATGAAAAAACGAGGTGTCTTATGAAAGCAATGTATGAAAAAATAAAGGATGAAAAAAATACCAAAGCACGGTTGGGAAAAATTCATACCAATTATGGAACTTTTGATACACCTATGTTTATGCCTGTTGGAACAAGAGCTACTGTAAAAGGTCTTACCAAAGAAGAATTAAAAGAAGTAAAGAGTGGGTTCATTCTTGCGAATACTTATCATTTATGGTTACGTCCTGGTTCTAAAATCATTGAAAAAGCAGGAGGACTTCATGCTTTTATGAATTATGATGGACCTATTTTAACAGATAGTGGTGGCTATCAAGTATTTTCTCTTGCCAAAAACAAAGAAAAAGATATTGTAGAAGAAGGGGTTCATTTTAAAAGTCATATTGATGGAAGTGCCTTGTTGTTAACACCAGAAAAATCAATTCAAATTCAAAATGAATTAGATAGTGATATTGCAATGAGTTTTGATGAATGTCCCCCAGCAAGTGCGAGTTATGAATATCTAAAACAAAGTGTTGAGCGAACTCTTCGTTGGGCAAAGCGTGGAAAAGCAGTTCATTCAAATCCTAAGCAAGCTCTTTTTGGAATTGTTCAGGGAGGAGCTTACAAAGATTTACGTAAATTTTCTGCAGAGGAAACTGTGAAATTAGATTTTGATGGGTATAGTATTGGTGGAGTAGCCAATGATGGAGAAAGCAAAGAAGAAATGTATCAAGCTATTGAATATTCCATTCCATATCTTCCAGAAGATAAAGTTCGGTATTTAATGGGCGTTGGAGAGCCTATTGATCTAATAGAAGGGGTTATTCGTGGGGTTGATATTTTTGACTGTGTTTTACCTACTCGAATCGCAAGACATGGTCATGCTTTTACAAAACATGGAAGATGTAATCTTCATAATGCTAAGTGGAAAGAGGATTTTACACCTCTTGAAGAAGATTGTGATTGTTATACTTGTAAAAACTATACCAAAGCCTATCTTAGGCATTTAATTACAACCAAAGAAACATTAGGAGGAAGACTCTTATCCATTCATAATATTCGCTTTTTAATTCGATTAACTGAGGAAATAAGAGAAGCAATTAAAACAGATACTCTTCTTGCTTATCGGGATTCTTTTCTTGCAAAATATAAATCACAAAAATAAAAAACTTCATTCTGTTGATGTCTACGATTATAAGATTCACATCACAGTTTGAAGTTTTATTATTAAGAGGACTTTATTTTCTTCGATTTCCTTTCTTAGAACCAGGAGCATGATAAAGTCTAACATAACGATCATATTCAAATAGTTCATTTGGAGTTAAATCTAAGAAAAAACAAACTTCAGGAATTAAAACGACAGGAAAATTCAATTTTCCATTTTCATATCGAGAATAAAGATCTTGTCCAATTCCTAAATTTTCTGCAAGTTCTGCTTGTGTTACACCTTTTAATTTTCTTTGCTCTTTCATCTTATCTCTGAAGTTAATACTTTCCATGTTCTCACCACCAATTTCTATTACAATTTTACATACTTTTTTTTGCAAATTGTCCTCTTATGCTTAATTTGCATATCAACAGTCTATAAAAGATTTTATGCGAATTTTGTCGTTTTTTTCGTGCTTTTTAAAATTAAAAAGAAAAGCGGTTGATTTGTAATTTTGCATATAGTAAAATAAGAGCAAGGAGATCAAAATATGAGTGAAGATGAAATAATAAAGAAAACCCAAGAAAAAATGGAAAAAACAATAGAAACGTTAGAAAAACGTTTTGCAACAGTAAGGGCAGGTCGAGCCAATCCTTCTAGTTTAGATGGTGTTATGGTTTCTTATTATGGTGCAATGACTCCCTTAAAACAGCTTGTTACTATTTCTGTTCCAGAAGCTACGCAACTTTTATTAAAACCTTTTGATAAAAGTTGTCTACAAGAAGTAGAAAAAGCAATCTTATCTTCTAATTTAGGATATAATCCAAGCAATGATGGAGAAACGATTCGAATCGTAGTCCCTTCTCTTACAGAAGAGAGAAGACATGAACTAACCAAACAAGTAAAATCTATTGCAGAAGAGGCTAAAGTCGCTATTCGTACCATTCGCCAAGATGCAAATAAAGAAATTGAAAGAGAAGAATATGCAGAAGATTTGGAAAAATCTTTATGTAAAGAAGTTCAAGATTTAGTAAATGACTATAATGGAAAAATAGATGCAAAACTCAAGGAAAAAGAACAGGAGTTATTAACAGTCTAAAAAAGTTGTATAAATTTTTCTTTCATGTTATAATAAGTTTCGAAAAACGTCTAGGAAAGAAGTAGTAATCAGAGTTTTTTCAACTAAAGAGAGGCGTGTTAGGTGAAAGACGCTGTCTGAAAAACTGATGAATTCAGCTTTCCAGTTCCTATTTTAATAGGCGCAAAACTTTTTGCGTTATCAAAAAGAGGTAGAAATACAAAATAAGGTGGTACCACGAAAAAGTTTCGTCCTTAGGGAGAAACTTTTTCTTTTGGAAAGGAGAATATTTATGAAACAAGAAGAAATCAAAGCCATTTTAGATGAATTAAAAAGAACAAAACTTCAAACTGAGGAAGAAATTCAAGCTTTTAAAGCAAAATATTTAGGAAAAAAAGGAAAAATCAGTATACTTTCCTCTTTTATGAGAGAAATAGATCCAAAGGAAAGAAAAAGCTTTGGAGAAGAGCTCAATCAACTTCGTAGCGAAGCAGAAGAGTTATATCAAAGTGCATTAACAAAATTAGAAGAAGCAAGACTCGAAGAAAAATTACAAAAAGAAAGTATTGATATTACACTACCTGCAACTAAGATTAGACAGGGAGCTCCTAATATTTTAGAAAAATTGATTGAAGAAGTCGAAGAAGTTTGTATGTCAATGGGATATGATGTTGTAGATGGTCCTGAAATTGAGGAGGATAAATACAATTTTGAAATGTTAAATATTCCAAAAGGACATCCTGCTCGAGATGCACAAGATACTTTTTATATAGAAGGTGAAGAAATTTTGCTTCGTAGTCAAACTTCTCCAGTACAAGTTAGAACGATGTTAAAAGGAAAAGGAGAAGTTCCTATTCGAGTGATTTGTCCTGGAAAAACGTATCGAAGAGATGATGATGATGCTACCCATTCTCACCAATTTATGCAAATAGAAGGGCTTCTTGTCGATCGAAACATTAGTCTTTCAGACTTAAAAGGAACCATTGATGTAATTGTAAAAAAGTTATTTGGAGAAGATGTAGAAACAAGATTTCGTCCTAGTTATTATCAATTCACAGAGCCTTCTGTAGAAGTTGATATTAGTTGCTTTAATTGTAAAGGAAAAGGATGTAGTATTTGCAAAAAAACAGGATGGATTACGATCGCAGGTGCCGGAGTTGTTCACCCTAATGTTTTACGAATGAGTGGATATGATCCAAAAATTTGGAGTGGTTTTGCCTTTGGATTTGGAGCAGAAAGAATGGCAATGCTAAAGTATGATATTCAAGATTTACGAGTTTTTTATAATACAGATTTAAGAGAATTAAAAAGATTTGATCGAAAGGAGAAAGAAGAGAATGATTAGTCTAGAATGGGTCAAAGAGTATATTGATTTATCAGATCAAGATTTAGAAGAGTTGGCTGTAAAAATTACAAAAGCAGGAATCAATGTAGAAAAAGTCATTACAAATCATATTGATCATTTAGTCATCGGAGAAGTAAAAGAATGTAAGATGCACCCTGATAGTGATCATTTACACGTTTGTTTAGTTGATGTTGGAAAAGAAGATCTTCAACAAATTGTTTGTGGAGCACCCAATGTTCGAGAAAATCTTAAAGTGATTGTAGCTCTTCCAGGTGCTGTTTTAAACGGAAATTTTGAAATCAAAAAAAGTAGAATTCGAGGAGTAGATTCGAATGGGATGATATGTGCACTTTATGAACTTGGTCTTGAAGAAAAAACAGAGGAGACCTATGCAAAGGGAATTCATGAACTTCCAAAAAATGCCAAAGTAGGAGAAGATCCTCTTCAATTTTTAGGGGTTGATGATACCCTTTATGAATTGGATATTCATAAACATCGAAATAATGATTGCTATTATCATATTGGTTTTGCTTATGAAATTGCAGCCATTTTAAATCGAAAAGTAACTTTACCTGAGATGAATATTCATCCAATTAAGAAGAAAATAGAAGATTCTTTTTCCTTAGAAGTTTCTACGAAAAAGTGTCCTTACTATCTTGCTAAAATGGTAACAGATGTAAAAATAGGGGAGTCTCCAGAATTTATAAAAAGACGTCTTTCTGCTGCAGGAATGCGTTCCATTAACAATGTAGTGGATATTTCAAACTATGTCATGCTTGAATATGGACAACCTCTTCATTTTTTTGATCAAGAAAAATTAGGCAATCACATTTTAGTAAGAGATGCCAAAGAAGAAGAATCCATTGTAACTTTAGATGGAAAAGAAAGAGTCTTAAAAGCAAGTGATATTGTGATTACAGATGGATCAAAACCTGTTTGTATCGCTGGTGTAATGGGTGGTGAAAACACAGAAGTAGATGAGAATACCAAAACCATTCTCATTGAAAGTGCAATTTTCGATGCAACCAGTATTCGATATACTGCAAATCATCTAGATTTAAGAAGTGAAGCAAGTATTCGTTATGGAAAAGGACTGAATGAAGAATATACAGAAAATGCAATTCAAAGAGCATGTTTTCTTCTTGAAAAATATGCAAATGCGAAAGTATATAGTGGAACTATTCGACATAATTCTTTAGATGCAAAGGAAAAAAAGGTTTCTTTTACAAAAGAAGAAGTCAATCAAATTTTAGGAATTTGTATTAGCGAAAAAGATATGAAAAAAGAACTTGAACGACTAGATTTTCCTTATCAATTAGAAAACGGAACCTTTCATGTTACAATTCCAAAAAGAAGACTTGACATTGATCCAAATGTCAATGATATTGCAGAAGAAATAGGAAGACTTTATGGATATCATAATTTAGTTTCTACACTTCCTCGTGTTCCAATTCGAAAAGGAGATTATATAGGAGATGTAAAATATCGCAAGATAATATCTCGCCGTCTTCGAAGTTTAGGACTGAATGAAGTAAAAACATATACTTTAGTTCCTGAAGAGTGGACCAAATTATTTGATTATGAACAAAAAGAAAAAGTAAAACTTCCAAATCCAATGAGCCAAGACAAAGCTTATGTTCGTACGACACTACTTCCTTCCCTTCTTCATGTGTATGAATATAATCAAGCAAGAAAAAATAAAGATGTTTTTCTCTATGAAATTAGTAAGACATATGATAAAACTTATCAAGAGGAAAGTAAGATCAGTGGTCTATTAACAGGAAATTATTTGGAAGCATCTTGGAATCATTCTAGAAAAGTAGATTTTTATATCGTAAAAGGTCTTCTTGAAAATCTTCTTGATTATATGGGATTTTCCAATCGTTATACTTTTGAAAAATGTAATGTGAAAGAACTTCATCCAGGAATGAGTGCTAAAATTTTATTGGACAAAGAAGAAATTGGAATTCTTGGAAGAGTACATCCAAAACAAATAAAAGAAGAAGTCTTTGTTTTTGAAATTTCTATGAATGCTCTTATGAAAAAGATCAAACCATTAAAATTTAAGGAAGCCTATCGCTTTCCTGGAATTGAAAAAGATATGGCTTTTATTGTTCCAAAAGAAATGCCTGTTGGAACACTTATAGAAGTGATTCAAAAAGCAGGAGGAAGACTTTTAAAAGAGGTTTCTGTATTTGATGTTTATCAAGGAGAGAATGTCTCAAAAGAGGAAAAATCAGTGGCATTTAAGCTTCAATTTATAGATGCTACCAAAACACTTACAGATGAAGAAGTCATGCAAGTATTTACAACTATTATTTCAAAAGTAACCAGTGAATGTCATGCGATTTTACGTGACAAATAAAAACGAGCGAAAACTCGTTTTTTTATCAAATTTAATTTTCTTTTCCTTGATTGATTCGTTTTTCAATTAGGTGAAGAATTTCTTCTTTTAACTCATCAGATGCTTCTTCCCAAATTAGTTCAAAGAAAACACCCATTCCAGGAAGAGTCACTTCATCTTGTTCTTTTACAGATTCATCAATGGCACGTTTTAATTCGTTATAATCATCGCCTTTAAAATTATGAATAATATGATCACGTATTTTAATATCCATTTTTTTCATCTCCTTACTTTTTAAGTTGGACAAAAAAAACAAAAATATACATGGGTTGTTTCCTTTCTTTGATTAAAAAAAGAAAAATTTAATTTTTTTTGAGGTTTTCAATGATTTATGATATAGTTATCGTAGAACAATAAAAAGAGTAAAAGGGTGAAGCAGTATGAAGATAGAACTTTATCTTGCAAACAGAATTGTATCGTTTATGTTACCCTATGAAATACAGGGAAGTTTTAGTTTTGATGAAAATAAAGAAGAAGAAACTAAATTGATTCATATAGAAGCAAGAAATGGAGAATGGGTACTTTATTCTACTAATGATGTTAAAATTTTACAAGGCAAGCAAATTTTATCTACTGTTTCTTTAGTAAAAAATACTTTTTATATTTTAGTAAGAAACCATATCAATTATTTAATTTATGTTTCTGATTTATTAGATCGAAACCTTTTAACTTATCAATATGATCAGACACTTTCATTATTGATTGGAAGTGATGAAGAGGCATCTCTTATCTATCGTTGCCCTTATTTAGCAGGAAATAAAGTACTAATTACATTTGAAAATAATCAATTATTTTTACAAAAAGGAAAGAGTAGTGTGTATTTAAATCAAAAAGGAATTACCTCTTCAAAAACTCTTTTAAAAAGTGGTGATTTAATTCACTTGTTTGGGTTAAATATTTTCGTTTTAAATCAATATTTAATTTTTAATAATCCAAATGGATTGGTTCATATCAATCAGTCAAAATCTCATTTAAAAGAATATACCCTTACTCCAACAGATTATCCTGAAAATATTGTTGTAAAAGATGAAGAATTATATACCAAGAAAGATTATTTTTCAAAATCTCCTAGAATTAGAAGATGGATTGAGACAAAAGTATTGAAATTAAGTCCTCCACCAAAGCCTGACAAGAATCAAGAACTTCCTCTTTTATTGACAGTAGGTCCTATGTTTACTATGGGAGTTACTTCTGCAATGACTTTGATCAATACAATTGGACAAATTCAAGCAGGTGAAAAAACTGTTGAGGAGTCTATGTCTTCTCTTGTTATGGGTGGATCTATGTTACTTTCCATGTTGTTATGGCCCCTTCTTACGAAAATGTATAATAAATATCAAAAGAAAAAAGAAAGAAGAGAGATTGTTAAAAAATATGGACATTATCTAGAAGAGAAGAAAAAAGAGCTTACAAGTGAAGCAAAACTGCAAAAAGAGATTTTAATGGAAAATTTAATTTCTGTTGAAAATTGTGTTTCTATTTTACAAACAAGAACTCTTAATTTCTGGGATAAACGACTTGATCAAAATGATTTTTTGGTCGTTCGAATTGGAAAAGGAAACGAAAAATTAGATGTTAAGATTGAATATCCAGAAGAAGGTTTTACAATTGATGAAGATGAACTTCGTAAACAAGCAGATCAAATGGTAGAAGAATTTCAAACGATTGAAGATGTTCCAATTGGTTATTCGCTTTACGAAAATAAAGTAACAGCTATTATGGGGAACATGGAAAAAGCCAATGCTTTTCTTGATAATATTCTACTACAGTTAATTACATTCTATAGTTATGAAGATTTGAAAGTAGTTGTTTTTACGAATGAGGTTAAAAAAGAACATTGGGAATATATCAAATATTTAAATCATAATTTTACAAACGAACATGATTTCCGTCTTTTTGCATCCACTAGTGAAGCTTCTAAAAACTTAGCAGAATATATTAGCTATATTGTAAATACTCGTCTTCAAAATCAAAGTGATACAAAGCAAAACTCTTATAAACCCTATTACTTAATTTTAATTGATGATTATGAATCTGTAAAACGATATGATTTTATTAAAACATTAACAGAAACAGATAATAATTTAGGATTTAGTATTCTTATTTTAGAAGAGAGACTTTCTAAACTTCCAAGTAAGTGTAATAACTTCATCACTTTAGGTGATAAAACATCAGGTATTTTAAAAAATTCTTATGAAAAGCAGGAACAAATTGTCTTCTTTGATGAAGTGCATACAAATATTGATATGATGGCTGTTGCTAAAATTGTTTCTAATATTCCAATTGAATTTGAAGAAGGATTAAAACAACTTCCAGATGCCATTACATTTCTTGAAATGGAAAAAGTGGGAAAAGTAGAACAATTAAATATTTTAAATCGCTGGAATACAAATGATTCTACAACAAGTTTAAGAGCAGAAGTAGGTGTTGATGAAGAAGGAGAATTGATGTATTTAGATTTACATGAAAAGTATCATGGACCACATGGCTTGATTGCAGGAATGACTGGTTCTGGTAAAAGTGAATTTATTATTACCTATATTCTTGCTATGGCTATCAACTATAGTCCAGATGATGTTTCTTTTATTCTTATTGACTATAAAGGTGGAGGTTTGGCATTTGCTTTTGAAAATAAAGCAACTGGTATTTCACTTCCTCATTTAGCTGGTACAATAACCAACTTAGATAAAGCGGAAATGGATAGAACCTTAGTTAGTATTGATAGTGAAATTAAGAGACGACAGAGAATTTTTAATGAAGCACGAGAAGAATTAGGAGAAAGTACGATCGATATTTATAAGTATCAAAGATTCTTTAAAGAAGGAAAATTGAAAGAAGCGATTCCTCATTTATTTATTATTTGTGATGAATTTGCAGAGTTAAAAAGTCAACAACCAGATTTTATGGATAACTTAATTAGTGTAGCTCGTATTGGACGTAGTTTGGGTGTGCATTTAATTTTAGCGACTCAAAAACCAAGTGGAGTCGTCAATGAACAAATTTGGTCTAACTCAAAGTTTCGAGTATGTTTAAAAGTACAAGACGAATCAGATAGTAAAGAAATGTTAAAACGACCTGATGCTGCAGGACTCAAACAAACAGGAAGATTTTATTTACAAGTAGGATATGATGAATATTTTGCTCTTGGACAAAGTGGATGGTGTGGTGCCAAATATTATCCTTCTGATAAAATTGTAAAACAAGTGGATAAAAGTATACAATTTATCAATGATAATGGGATTGCAATTAAAAGTATTCAAGCAGCAGGAGCTACTACTAAAATAGAAGCACAAGGAGAGCAGCTTGCTGCTATTATGAAAAATATTATTGAAGTTGCAACTCGAGTTCACAAAAAGGCAAGAAGGCTTTGGCTCGATAATATCAATGAAGTAATCATTGTAGATGAGCTATTCACAAAATATCAAAAAGAAGTAGTTCCTTATGAAGTTTCTGCAATTATTGGAGAGTATGATGCCCCAGAAAAGCAAGAGCAAGGACTTTTAGAATATTCTTTATTAAGAGATGGAAATACAGCAATCTATGGAACAGATAGTAGTGAATCTGAAATGATTTTAAATGCGATTCTTTATTCTACAATGGAAAAACACAAAGTAGAAGAAGTCAATTATTATATTTTTGATTTTGGTTCCCAAGCTCTTCGAAAGTATGAAAAAGCACCTCATGTTGGTGGGATTGTCATTGCAGGAGAAGATGAAAAATATAAAAATTTATTTAAAATGATTCGAGAAGAATTAGCAAGACGAAAAAAATTATTTGCAGATTATGGAGGAGAATATCAGAATTATTTAAGAAATTCAAAAGAAAAATTACCTCTTAAAGTCATTATTTTAAATAATTTTGATGCAATGAACGAAAGTGATAAAAATTTATATGATGAATTACCAGAGTTAATTCGTGACTCAGATCGTTATGGATTTATCTTTATTATTACAGCTACAGGGCTATCCTCTATTCCAAGAAAAATTTCTCAAAATATTTCTAACATTTATGCACTTAAGTTAAAAGATCCATCTGATTATGCTTCACTTTTCAATGTTCGAAATAAACTGGTTCCTAGAGATATGGTTGGACGTGGTATTTATTTAGATGAAACTCTTCATGAATTTCAAACAGCATCAATTGTAGCTAATCAAGATAATTTAAATGATTTTATTTTGAATCTTATTTCAAAATTAGAAAATGAAAATCAAAGGAAAGCTGAAAAAATTCCAGTACTTCCAGAACAAGTTATGATGGAAGATATTGAAAAGAAAATTAGTAATTTACATGATGTTCCAATTGGAATCAATAAAAACACATTAGAAATAGATACTTATGATTTTATGAATACACTAGGAACAGTAATTTCTTCCAACAAGTTAAAACATACACTTCCTTTTATGAAAAGTTTATTGGATGTCTTTTTAAGAATGAATCAATGTAATTTAATTGTTTTAGATCCACAGAAATTACTGAAAGATAAAAGGGAGCTTATTCGTAACTATTATCAAGATAATTTAACAATGGTAGTAGAAGGATTAGAAAAGTTTATTACTTCTAGAGTAGAACAAAAAGGAGAAGAACAAGAAATTTTTGTAATTTATGGAATTAGTAAATTATTAGATCAATTAGATGATAAAAAGAAATTAGAATCCTTTTTTACTCAATGTAAAAAGTATGATAAAGCTGCTGTAATTATCGCAGATGATGCAGCAAAGCTTAAAAACTATGCTTTTGAACCTTGGTATCAATCAAACTTTAGTAATGCAGATGGAATTTGGATCGGAAAAGGTGCAGGAGATCAAACTGTTGTAAAAATTACCAATTATCATCAAGAACTTGCAAAAGAATATAAAAATAATATAGGATTCCATATTCAAGAAGGAAGTTATACTATTGTGAAACTGATAGAATTTGAAGAAAGAACAAAGGAGGACGAATGAACAATAAAGTATTGGTAAAAATTATAGTGCCTGGTTGCACAGAATCTTTTGATGTTTATATTCCAGTCAATGAAGTAATGTGGAAAGTGAATCGGATGATTACAAAATCTATTTTTGATTTGTTTGGTCTTCCATTCGATGCAAAGAAGGATGTATTTATCTTTGCTAATAAAGATAGTGGGCAAGTTTATAATCACAATGAAGTAGTTATTAAAACCAATATTCGAAATAGTACGGAATTGGTTATGCTTCCTATGCCATTTCGTCTTGAATAGTTTAAAAATCTAAAAAATTACAAAAAATGAAAAAAAGAAGAGAAGAAAAAGCTTTCAGAAAGAAGAAGAGATGAAAAAAATCTTCTTTTTTTGATGGAAAAGAGAAAAGAAATTGAAAATGCTTCCTTTGCAATCTAACTTTATCTTTGATAAAACAAAAAAAACAAAGGAGGAAGTTATGAAAAAATATTATACCGCTAAATATGACCGGGTCTTTA
>CANQEE010000021.1 GCA_947594595.1 uncultured Bacilli bacterium | reverse complement strand
ATTCTTTTCACCTAGTTTCCTAGGTTCATTTTACTATAATTTACCCCCCCCCAGGCCTTTATTCCAACTTCGCATAAGACACAATAGAAAATGGAAAAAATAAAAAGGATTCTCCTCTGATATTACAGATTAGAATCCTTAAATGATTAAGCTTCTTTTTTTTCTTCTACAACAGTTTTTCCTTTATATGAGCCACATTCAGGGCATACACGATGTGGTTTAATTTGAGCACCACATTCTTTACAGTTAGTAAGTCCTGGAGCTGTCATTGCATTATGAGCTCTTCTCATTCTCTTTCTTGTTTTTGAAACTTTACGAAATGGAACTGCGAAAAGTTGAATATCTAATTGCATCATTTTATTCACTCCTTTTTTCTTGATTCAATAATTCTTGAAATGGATTGTCTTTTCGAGTTATATCTTCTTCACTCGTAAGACGCCATCCGTCTCCTTGATAAGATTTATAATCTTTCACCTTTGTATAACGAATGGGAACCTCTAGTACAATATTTTCCCATAAAAGCTCTCGAAATGCAAGAAAATTTTTATCTTTTTCTATAAATTCTTCTATATTTTCATCTATTTGGAAAGAAAAGGGATAAGAAATAAGTTCATTGGAAATAGAATCTTTTAATTCCATATTTCCTGAAACTGTAAGATCACATACAATTTCTAAAGAACTATCTTTCTTTATTTTTCCTACCACAGAAATATTTTCTAGTGTTTCTATTTCTGTATCTTTTAACTCTTCCCTAGAAAAAGAAATGACCTCATCTACAGAAATAAAGTCCACTATATTTCTAAATAAAACTGTAAGATCCATCTCATCACCTACTTACTTAATAAAACAAGTACAAACAAGAAAAGGAAACTACAAGCATGCGAGAGTTGTTTTCGAACAGAATAAGCTTTTTCATAAACTCCTGCAATATCATCTATAAAGTCCACAATCCAACTTTCTAAATATCTTGGAACCCGTGGTGCGACAGGAAACATATGAGATAAAATAATATCTTCTTCGATTGGAGACAATGTAAAATAGGTTGCAGCCATATCTTTTGCATATTTTGGATGGTTGATAAGCATTTCATTTTTATTTTTTTCATCTCGATCATAAAAAAAATCATGTAAAATAGCTCCTCTTGTTGTCTCATAATAATTTAAATGTAAGAATTTGGTAACTTTATAAGAATAATAAGCAACACGAACAGAATGATTATAACGAGTAACTCCATGATGTCCTATCTGTTTTAATCCTTGAAATGTTATATTATGAATAATAGGATCTATAATATTATTAAACTCTTCATTTTGATAAGAATATCGAATTTTCATTGATTACACCCTCTATTTATATTTATGTTAAAAATTGACACTTCTTGCAAAACACATATATTTTATCATATTTTTTAAGTTTTTGCAAGATTGACAACAGATTATACCTAACATCGACACTTTTTGACATCTTTTTCTTGTTTATAAAAATTACTGTTGGTTCACAACTTGCTTCAATCTTCGAATGACTTTCTTTTCTATTCTTGAAATATAACTTTGGCTAATTCCTAAAAGGTCTGCAACTTCTTTTTGAGTCATCTCCTCTTTTCCTAAAAGTCCATATCTTAAAATAATAATATCCCTGTCTCGTGCTGGCAAATTTAATACTTCTTCTAACATCATTTTTTTCTCTGTTTCATCTTCTAATTTTTTCGTAACAATATCAGCTTCTGTTCCTAAAATATCTTCTAAATGAAGTTCATTTCCATCCGAGTCAAAAGAAAGGGAAGCATCAATGGAAACTTCTGTTTTTGTCTTTTTATTTTTTCTTAAAAACATAAGAATTTCATTATCAATACATCGCGAAGCATAAGTAGCTAACTTAATATTTTTTCCTCTTCGAAATGTATTGATTCCCTTAATTAAACCAATTGTACCAATACTTACTAGATCTTCTAAATCTACCCTTGTATTTTCATACTTCTTTGCTAAAAAAACAACCAATCTTAAATTGTGTTCAATCAAGATATCTTTGGCATGTAAATCTCCATCCTCTAAAAGTTCTAAATAAAATTCTTCTTCTTCTTTGGATAAAGGTTCTGGTAAAACATCATTGGATCCTACATAAAATAGGCTCCCTACATTTCCTATAAAAAATCCTACTAAAAACAAAATACCAATCATTCTAATTCCTCCCTTATTTGATTTGGTAATACACATCTTCTACCTTCTAAATTGATTTTTTCTTTGGTAAAACCTATTAAATAGTTTTCTTTTTCTTTTCCATCTATTTTCAAATAAGATGGAATCACACAATGCAACAAGCCCTCTCCTTCTGCAGTTTTAAAAGGAACAAAAATAGTTTGTTCTATTGGAGGTGAAAATCCTTTTTCATAAAGAAGAATAATACTTCTCTTCTTATAAGGATCTTTGACTTGGTTTCCTGTATCTAAGTATCCTTCTACTTGAAAAGATTTCCCTAACACTTCAAATTCTATTGTATGAATCAAAGAAAAATTCTTTTTTTCTTTCCAAATTTTTCGAAGTATATAGAAAAAAAAGATAGGTGCAAGAATTAAAATCAGATAAAAATGAATGGATACTTCTTTTGGAAAAAAGAGAAAGCCTTTTTTTTCATAGTGAAAATAATTTTGTAGAAAGTAAAGGAATCCTCCCAAACAAAACGAAGAAAAATAAAGAAAGAGAAGATGTTTTAAAAAAAGTGTTTTGTTTTGATAAGAGAAAGTTACAAGGATCATAAGAATACTTGTTCCTATTTTTAAAAGAAACAAAAGAAAATCTCCCAATGGTAAAAATAGAAAAAAAATAGAAAGAGCACCCACAAGAGCACCTAACAAAAAGCGTCGAAGTAAAATAGACTCTTTTAGAAAGAAAGAGACTGCAATCAATAAAAACAAGTCATACATAAAATTGATAAAAAAGACAACGTCTACATAAATTTTCATAAAACCACCATCTAAAGAATAACAAGAAAAAGAGAAAAGTTTTGTCGAAGGAAGATTTCAATCAAATTTTTATAAAAAAACCTTTCATTTCGAAAGGCTTAAAATTTTCTTTTTTTCAAAAAATATTTTATCAAATAAGTCTCAAAGACAATCATAAGAATGACAAAGACCCATTGTAAAACTGTATTGGCAACTCCTGTTGCATATTTCGATAAAATGGCAGGAATATTTTCTGGTACATATTTTCCAATAAGTGCAGCAACATCTGGTAGTCCAATGTTCTCTTTTATAAAAGTTAAGATTCGAAGTAAAATTTCGAAAATCCCAAGAAAATAAACAAAACTTGAAAAATTTTTAAAAAACATAATAACAATAATACAAAGTGCAACAAAAACAATTAAATCCCAATACACAATTACTCCTCTTTTCCTTCTTCAAAATAGAAATTATTTTTTTTCTCATATTCTAAAGTTGTAACATCTCCATGTCCTGGATAAATTTTAAGATTTTCTTTCATTTTTTTGATTTTTTGAATGGACTCTTGCATTTCCTTTTCACTTCCTGTAGGTAAATCTACTCTCCCAACAGAATTTCTAAAAATGAAATCTCCTGTAAAAAGAACTTTTTCATCTTGAAAATAAAAGGAAACAGAATCACTACTATGTCCTGGTGTAAATAAAGCTTGAAAATGAAAAGGACCTACACTATAAGTTTTTCCATCTTCTAAATTACTTTTTTTAAACACTTCCACATTTCTTTTTAAAAAGTTTCTTAAAGCTCCAATATGATCAAAATGAGAATGTGTAATCAATATACCCACAACTTTACTAGTTCCAACTTCTTTCTCAATTTTTAAAAAATCATCTCCTGGGTCAACAATTAAACTTACATTTTCTTGTTTCAGAACATAACAATTCTCTTCAAGAACTCCTGTTACCACTTGTTTTACTTTCATGTTATCCTCTTTTCTATTCTATTTTATTGTATCAGAAAGAAAACAAAAAAGGAAGAGTGAACTTCCCTATTATGCAACTTCTTCAAATTGAGAATTGTAAAGTTCTGCATAAAATCCTTTTTTATTTAACAATTCTTCATGAGTTCCTTGTTCTACAATATCCCCATCTTTCATTACCAAAATAAGATTGGCGTTTTTAATCGTAGAAAGACGATGTGCAATAATGAAACTGGTTCTTCCTTCCATTAAGTGATCCATTGCATTTTGAATCAATTGTTCCATTCTTGTATCTACACTAGAAGTTGCTTCATCCAAAATCAAAATTTTTGGATTTTTTAGAATCACTCTTGCAATCGTAAGCAATTGTTTTTGTCCATTCGATATATTATCACTTTCTTCATTTAAAACCATTTCATATCCGTCTGAAAGTGTTCGAATAAAATGATCGACATGAGAAGCAATAGCAGCATCTTCAATTTCTTCGAAAGAAGCATCTAATTTTCCATAACGGATATTTTCTCTTATTGTATCACTAAAAAGCCAAGTATCTTGCAAGACCATTCCAAACATGCTTCTTAAATCTTCCCGTTTGATTGAGCGAATATCTTTACCATCTATCGTGATTTTTCCATCATCCACATCATAAAATCTCATTAAAAGTTTTACCATGGTTGTTTTTCCAGCACCAGTAGGTCCTACAATTGCTACTTTCGCACCTACTGGAATGGTTGCATTAAAATCATGAATAACAGTCTTATCTTTTTGATATCCAAATTTAACATGTTCAAAAGAAATTTCTCCTTTTGCTTTTAAAGAATCAAAAGAAGTTTCACAAATTTTTGATTCTTCTTCCTCCTCCAAAAATTCAAAAACACGTTCTGCTGCAGCTAACATACTTTGAAGTAAATTGGTTATTTGAGCAATTTGAGTCAACGGGTTTGTAAAATTTCGAATATATTGTGAAAAAGAAAGAATATCTCCGACTTCAATTTGATTTTGAATTACAAGCCATCCTCCTAAAATTGAAATAACCACGTATCCAATATTTCCAATAAACATCATAATTGGATGCATCATTCCTGCGAAAAACTGACTTTTCCAAGCACTTTGATAAAGCACTTCATTTGTTTGTTGAAATTGATCAAGGGCACTTTCTTCTTGATTAAATAAAGAAACAATCTCGTGTCCTGTATAAATTTCTTCTACTTGTCCATTGATGTGTCCCAAATATTCTTGTTGTCTTTTGAAATATTTTTGACTTCTTTTCATAACTAGTCCCATTAAAAGAAGTGCAAGAGGTATCATACAAATAGAGACAAGTGTCATAAAAGGAGAAATCGAAAACATCATAACGATCACACCGATCATCATAGTTATTGAAGAAATGACTTGGGTAAGACTTTGATCTAGACTTTGACTTAGAGTATCTACATCATTGGTAACTCTAGATAAAATTTCACCGGTCTGATTTTTTTCATAAAAAGAAAGGGGGAGCTTATGCATTTTATGGCTGAGTGACTCTCTTAAAGAAAAAGAAATTTTTTGATTGACACCCACCATGATGAATCCTTGTAAATAAGAAAAAATCATACTTAAAATATAAAGTCCTAGCAAAGTAAGAAGAATTCCTCCTATTTTTCCAAAATCAATTCCTGCTGTAGTTCCCATGATTTTTCCAACCAGTCCATTAAAAATTTCAGTGGTTGCATTTCCCATAATCTTTGGACCTACAATTGCAAAGCAAGCACTTGCAATTGAGAAAAGAACAACAAAGAATAAACTAATTTTATATGCTTTTAGGTAGGAAAGAAGTCGTTTCAATGTTTTTTTGAAATCTTTGGGCTTTTCAATTCCCATTCTCATAGGACCTCTTCTTGCTCCTCCTCTTGTTTCTTTAGGCATTTTCTAATTCCTCCTTTGAAAGTTGACTTTCTGCAATTTCACGGTAAATATCACAAGTTTTTAAAAGAGTTTGATGGGTTCCAATTCCCACAATTTTCCCTTCATTTAATACAACAATTTGATCCGCATGTAAAATCGTATTGATTCGTTGTGCGACAATAAAGATTGTGGCATCTTCAGTCGCAGAAAATAAAGCTTGTCTTAGAGCATGATCTGTTTTGAAATCTAAAGCAGAAAAACTATCATCAAAAATATAGATTTCAGGATGCATAGCCACTGCCCTTGCAATAGAAAGGCGTTGTTTTTGTCCTCCCGAAACATTACTTCCACCTTGACTAATGGATGAATTATATTTTTCCTTTTTCTGTTCAATGAATTCTTCTGCTTGAGCAATTTTGGCAGCTTCAATCATTGTTTCATCATCCATATCAGCTTTTCCGAATTTAATATTGGAAGCAATGGTTCCTGAGAATAAAATTCCTTTTTGAGGAACAAAACCTATTTTTTTATGTAACTCTTTTTGTAAAACATCTTTTACATTGATCCCATCTACCAATATTTCTCCTTTTGTAACATCATAAAGACGTGGAATGAGATTGATTAAAGTACTTTTTCCACTTCCTGTACTTCCAATGAAAGCTGTCGTTGTTCCTTTTTGAGCAGTAAAAGTAATATCTGTCAAAACATCTTCATCACTATCAGGATAGCGGAAAGAAACATTTTTGAACTCTACGCATCCTTTCACTCTTCTTCCAAATTCTTTTGGTTTTTCTGGATCTAAAACCGTAACTTCTTCAGATAAAACTTCAACAATTCTCTTTGCACTGACATTAGCTCTTGGGAAAAGAATGGAAAACATAGAAATCATTAAGAATGCCATAATAATTTGCATAGAGTATTGAATGAAAGCAAGCATATCTCCTACTTGAATGAGTCCATCATCAATTGCATGAGCTCCTTTCCATACAATGAAAACACAAAGACTATTCATAATAAACATCATGGTTGGCATCATCAAATTCATAGTTCTACCTACAAAAAGATGTGCCTTTTTTAAGTCTTTATTTGCTTTTTCAAATCGTTTTTCCTCATGTTCTTGATTATTAAAAGCTCGAATGACTGGAATTCCTGTAAGGATTTCTCTTGTGACTTGATTGAGTCGATCAACTAGTTTTTGTAAGCGTTGAAATTTAGGCATAACAAAGAGAAATAAGGTAATTACAATTGTCATCACACAGACAATTCCAAGCCCTATAATATAAGTCATACTAGGTGCAGTATTTAAAACTTTAAATAGACCTCCTAAGGCAATAACAGGGGCATAAAAAACGATTCGAAAAAGCATCACCATCATCATTTGAACTTGTTGAATATCGTTGGTACTTCTTGTAATTAAAGAAGAAATCCCAAATTTTTTATACTCTGCTTTTGAAAAAGAAAGAACTTTTTTAAATTGTGCTTCTCGTAGTCTCTTTGCAAGAGAAGATGCAATTCTTGATCCTAAAAGAGAGACTAAAATGATTGCAAGCATAGAAATCAAAGCAAGTCCTAACATTTTTAATCCTGATAAAAAGATATATTGACTCTGCATTTGTTCTAGATTAAGTCCTACTTCCTCATATTCTTTGGCAATTGATTGAATTACACTAGAAGTCATTATTGTTTCTGGAAAATCCTTTAATTTTTTATGAATTTCTTTCTGAAAGTTTTGTCTTTGTTCTTTAGGAAGTTGACCTAGAAGATCTAAAATTTCCATTTGTCTAAGAGGCTCTGGAAAATAGCTTTGAATTTCTTTTTGAAATTTTTGATTTTCTTTTGTACTTGATGTTAAAAATGCATGAGTTAAAATAGCTTCTTCAAATCCTTTTTCTTCAAAAAAATCTCCCTTTAAAAGATAAATTTCTTCTTTTTTTAGAATAGGATATTTTTTTATATACGTTTTATCATTTTTTTGAATCAATTCATAATGCGATAAAACCTTCTTATAATCTTCTTCGTCTTGTAAAAGTCCTATTTCTTCCATTTGAGATTTTCTTATAACTTTTGGAATGGTTTCTTCGATTCCTTGTTGCTGAATTCCTACATTGATAATCTTTGACGTATATTCAGGAAGAGACAAATCACATGCTGCTTGAACTCCTAAAAGACAAAGTAAAAGAAAAATTGTTTTCAAATCTTTTTTTAAATAATGAAATAATTTAAACATTTTCAAATCCTCCTTTTTGATAAATTCCATGGGTTAATATAGTCAATTGTTTTTCTAAATTTTTCCTAACTTCTTCTTTATCTTTTTGAAAGTGAACTACTAAAATCACATTTTCTATAACGGTTCTAAAAAACAAGTGATGAACAAAAAAAAGATTTTCTTGGGCCAAAGAAGTAAAAGAAGAAAGATCAAGTTGTTCTTTAAATAGATCCATATTAAACCAAGATTTTTTTGTTTCTGTGTTTCCTTCCATATATAAATTCATATTTAAATAAACATTTTTAAAAAGAGCTTCATCTTTTGAACATAGATTTAAAAGTATATCGAAGAAAGAAAGAAAACTTTGATACAAATCCCCTTTATTTTTATGTAAAAGCTCTCCTAATATATTCCATGTATTTTGACTAATTTCTTGAATCAAGTAAGTATAAATATCTTCAATATCTTGAAAATACATATAAAAACTTCCACGAGAAATTCCTGCTGCTTTTACAATTCTGTTGATAGATGCATCTTTTAAACGATGGCTTGAGAATTCTTTTTTCGCACATGCTAATATTTGCTTTTGTTTTTCTTGATCTAATCTTAAAAATGTTTTACTTGGCATTTTCCACACACCTCATATGACAAGTTGTCACACTTTCTCATTATAGAACGTTTCTCTATACCTGTCAATAAATTAGAAAAAAAAGAGCTATTTTAACTATTTTCTTCACTCTTTGATTGATTTTCTATAAGGCTCCTATGTTTTCCATCTTTTCGAATTCCCAATACACAATTTAAGTTAATATTATCAAGAGCTTTAAAAATATTAAAATCGATGGTAGGATTTTTCTTTTTTAATTCTTGAATAAGCTTCTTTACTTCGATTCTTTTACTAGCTTCTTCATCTATGATACAATTTTCTGTAAATTTACAAGCACAATTTAGAAAATGAAGATCATTCCATTCTTTCCAGGCAATGATCGCTTCTTCCTTTACCAAATAAAGAGGGCGAATCAATTCTAATCCTGAAAAATTTTCACTTTTTAATTTAGGAAGCATCGTTTTGATTTCTGCACCATAAAACATAGAAAGTAAACTCGTTTCAATCACATCATTAAAATGATGACCTAATGCAATTTTATTACATCCCAATTCTTTGGCCTTTTTATAAAGACAACCTCTTCTCATTCTAGCACAAAGATAACAAGGACTTTTGGATGCAATTCGATCAACCACTTCAAAGATATCACTATCAAATATTTCTATTTTAAGATGAAGAAGTTTGGCATTCGAACGAATTCTTTCTAAATTTTTCTTTTGATAACCCGGATTCATTACTACATAATGAAGTTGAAAAGGAATTTTCCCATGTTTCTTTGCTTCTTCCATACACTTAGCTAATAAAAAAGAATCTTTTCCTCCACTAATACATACCATGATAGAATCATTTTCTTGAATAAGTCCATAGGTTCTTACCGCTTTCATAAAAGGACTCCAGATATCTTTTCGAAATTTTTTAATAATGCTTCTTTCTATTTCTAAATACTTTTCCATTCGAATCTCCTATTTTTCATTTTTTAATCTTAAAGAATTGAAGACAACACAAAGACTACTCATAGTCATAGCAAATCCTGCAAACATCGGATTCATAGAAATTCCTATAGGTTTCAATAGACCAATGGCAAGTGGAATCATCAAACAATTATAAAGAAGTGCCCAAAATAGATTTTGTTGAATGATTCTTTTTGTTTTTTTACTCATTTTTAAAAAGAAAGGAAGTTTAGAAAGAGAATTAGAAAGGAGAATAACATCTGCGGAATCTGCTGCAATTTCAGTTCCTCCGTCCATACTAACTCCAACATTTGCAAGGGCAAGACTTGGCGCATCATTGATTCCATCTCCAATCATCATTACTTTTTTTCCATCTTGTAAGAGTTGTTCTAAGAACTTCTTCTTTTGTTTGGGGAGAACATTTGAAACAACATGGTCAATGTTAAGAATTTCAGCAATTTTTTTGGCTGTATTTTCATGATCTCCTGTTAACATCCATACTTCTTTTCCTAGTCTTTTTAATTCTTGAATGACTTCTTTGGCATCTTCTTTAACAAGATCACAAACACCAATTAACGCAATTACTTTTTTCTCTTCAATGACATAAACAATACTATTTCCTTCCATAGAAAGTTTTTCTTCTTCATTTTGATAAAGGTCTTTGATTTGAAATTGATTTAAGAATTTTTTATTTCCAACAGCAATCGTTTTTCCATCTATTTCTCCTTGAATTCCAATTCCTTGGATGGTTTTAAAATTTTTAATTTTTTTAGTATGTTTTTTAGGAAGATATTCTTGAAAAGCCGTTGCGATAGGATGGGTAGAATTTTCTTCTAGCAAAGCTACTTGTTTTAAAATTTCTTTTTCTTTCTTTTCTGTATAACAATAAACTTTTGCTATTTTTAATTTTCCATAAGTAAGCGTTCCTGTTTTATCGAAGACAAGCGTATCTACTTGATGTGCTGTCTCTAAAATTTCACTGGATTTTATCAAAACTCCGCCTTTAGCGCAAACACCTTCTCCTACAACGACTGCAAGTGGAGTTGCAAGACCCAGTGCACAAGGGCAAGCAACTACTAAAACCGTTACAAAAGAGACAAGTGCCTCTTCTAAAGGAAAAGAAAAAAGAAGATAGAAAAGAAATGTTAGTATAGCAATTACTAAAATAAAAGGAACAAAGAAACAACTCATTCGATCCACTGTAGTTTGTAATTTAGATTTTGTATTTGTTGCTTCTAATACCATGCGAACAATCTCTGAAACAGTAGAATCCTTTCCTATTTTTTCTGCCTTATATTCAATGACACCATCTAAATTGATACTTCCAGCTACTACTTTTTCTCCCACACCTTTCTTACTTGGAATGGATTCCCCTGTAATAAAAGCTTCATTGATATGTGCAGCTCCTTTTTGAATGATTCCATCTACTGCAATTTTCATTCCGGGTTTACAAAGAAGCAAATCTCCTTTTTTCACTTCATCAATTGTAATTTCAACACTTCCTTCTTTTGTTTTTAAAAGAGCTTTCTTAGGAGTCATTTGAACAAGTTCTCGAATAGCTTCTTTCGTTTTTTCTTTACTATCTTGATCTAAAACTCTTCCTAATTTAATAAAAAACAATAATATAGCACAAGACTCAAAATAAAAGGTAGGATGTTCTATTTTACCTAAACATAAAAGAAGAAGGGATGCAAAACTATATAAAAAACTTGAAAAAACACCAAGACTAATTAGTGTATCCATATTAGGTGCACGATGTATTAAATTTTTTACTCCACTTTTTAAAATATCTCGACCATAAAAGAAAAAAGGAAGCGTTAAAATAAAAAGAACAATTCCATATGTTTTTGGATGGGTTTTCATAGAAAGAAAGCCTATTTCAGGAAGAGCTATCATATGAGCCATCGATAGATAAAAAATGAAAAAGGCAAGGATTCCAAAACAAATCAGTTCTTTTTTCTCATTGGAATTTTTTTCTTCTTCTTCATTTTGATAAATTCCTAAACTTTTATATCCTGCTTCTTCCACATATTTTTCAATTTCTTTAAGAGTTATATCATGGTATTCAATAAAAGCTTGGGCAAGAACAAGATTGACGCTTGCAGAATCTATTCCCTTTTGCTGTTTTAAAAACTTTTCTAAATAATTTGAACAAGCACTACAACTCATTCCTCCTATTTTCAATATTACTTTTTCCATAAGATCACACTTCTTTCGTAAAAATATTATAACACTAATCTAGATTTATTTGACAAAAATCTCCTTTAAATTATAATAATCATTAGAAATATTTCAAGAGGAGTTTTTATGAAAAAAGATATTGAAAAAATAAACGCAATTCGAAATAGTGAAAAAGAAAGAAATCAATTTTTGAAAGAAAAAAAAGAACAGTTTGAAGATTTTTTTATCTCCTATGGATTTCTTTCTAATATAGATCAGTTAAAAGATTCTATTCTAATGAATGCTCTACAATCTTATCAAGAAACAACACCCATTCTTTTCCCTTTTTATTTAAAAGGATATTTACAAAAAGAATTCAGCAAAATAGCACAAGATTATTTAAAAGAAAACCATTGTTCTATAGATTTAAAAATAATACGGTATTGCCAATTGTTTTCATCAAAAAAAGATGATAGGTTTTTCACACTTCCACAAATTTATACTACTCTATCTATTTCTAGTTCAGAATATGTAACTTTTCAGCAACTTTTAAAAAATTGCTCCATCCAAGAAATCGAAAAGATTATTCCTACTTATACAAAACAAAAACAAGCAAGAGATAAAGAAAATAAAAAAACTGTCAAATCTTTTAAAAAAAATATCAAAAAGAGAAAACTAAATCAAATGGAGACTATCTATCTAGCTCTTTATTTAGGTGGTATTAACGATATTTGTCAAGATGTTGAAGAGATTGCAAAGCGATTCAAAAAACAAGAACTTGAAGTCACCAAAATTTTAAAAAATGCCCTTATAAAAATCAGTGAAGATCAAGAAATTGAAGAAAACTTTTTTAGAGAATATCCAGATTGTAAAAAAATTTATCCCATTCGAAAAAAAGGGTTGCTTCCTAAAAGAAAATATCAAAAAAATGAGGAAACAATTCAATCTAAAAGCGAACTCTTTTTTGAAAAATATGAAATATTAAAAAGATTGCTGCAACAAGATCAACATGGTTTCTTTCCTTCACAAAAGAAAACAGCAGAAGAAATGGATTTAAAATATTCTACTTTTCAAAGAAATTTTAAAAAGCTCAAAACTCTTTTAGAACAAAAAGAAATCTTTGAAGAAGCCTGTAACCAAATCGAAAATTTTGAAGTTTTATATGCAGCTTATTGCGAGGAAGAACAAAAAGATGACTTTTCTAAGATAGATCTTCAAATTTTAAAAAACCAATTTGAACAAACAGAAGATGGAACTATTCAAAAGAGAACCTACAGAGAAATTGCTTCCCTTATCTCAACAGATGTTTTAAAGTTTGATGAGGTATTTGTAGAAAGAAAGTTAAATACATTAAAAATTTATTTCAAAAATCATCCTGAAAGTAAAGAAAAATTCTTGGAAGAGCATCCACTTTATAAAGAATATAGAAAACTTGGAAAAAATGAAAGAAGATCAAAGACAAAAGAAAATTTAACTCAAGAACAAATTTATATTTTAGAAAATTTACTAAAACAAGATCAACATGGTTTCTTTCCTTCACAAAATGAAATTGCGAAAAAAATGGATTTGAAATATTCCTCTATTTCAAACAATTGGAATAAAATTAAAAAGCTCTTACAACAAAAAGAAATCTTTGAAGATGCTTGTAAGAATTTTGAAACTTTTGAAATTTTATATGCAACTTATTGTGATGAATTAAAAAGAGGTTCTCTTTCTAAGATAGATCTTCAAATTCTAGAAAACCAACTTGAAAAAGCAGATGATGGAACTATTCAAAAGAGAACTTACAAAAAAATTGCTTCCCTTATCTCAACAGACATTTTAAAATTTGATGAAGTATTTGTAGAAAAAAAATTAAACTTACTAACCATTTTTTTCAAAAATCATCCGGAAATCAAAGAAGAGTTTTTAGAAAATCATCTACTCTATAAAGAATATAGAAAACTTGGAAAAAGAAAAAGGGAACCAAAGACAAAAGAAAATTTATCTCAAGAACAAATTCTCATTTTAGAAAATTTACTAAAACAAGATCAACATGGCTTCTTTCCCATTAAAAAAGAGATTGCGAAAAAGATGGATTATCAATATTCTTCATTTATAAATATATATAGAAAAACAAAAACTCTTTTACAACAAAAAGAAATCTTTGAAGATACTTGTAAGAAACTTGAAAATTTTGAAGTTTTATATGCAGCTTATTGTGATGAAGAACAAAAAGATGATCTTTCTAAGATAGATCTTCAAATTTTAAAAAACCAATTTGGAAAAGCAGAAGATGGAACTATTCAAAAGAGAACCTATCAAGAAATTGCTTCCCTTATCTCAACAGATGTTTTAAAGTTTGATGAGGTATTTGTAGAAAGAAAGTTAAATACATTAAAAATTTATTTCAAAAATCATCCTGAAATCAAAGAAAAATTCTTAGAAGAGCATCCACTCTATAAAGAATATAAAAAGATTGGAAAAAATAAATCAAAAACAAAAGAAAAAAAGATAGAAAAATTATCTCAAGAACAAATTTATATTTTAGAAAATTTACTAAAACAAGATCAACATGGCTTCTTCCTTTCACAAAATAAAATTGCAAAAAAAATAGATTGTAAATATTCCTCTATTTCAAACAATTGGAAGAAAATTAAAAAGCTCTTACAACAAAAAGAAATCTTTGAAGATGCTTGTAACCAAATCGAAAATTTTGAAATTTTATATGCAACTTATTGTGATGAATTAAAAAAAGGTTCTCTTTCTAAGATAGATCTTCAAATTCTAGAAAACCAACTTGAAAAAGAAGATGATGGAACTATTCAAAAGAGAACTTACAAAAAAATTGCTTCCCTTATCTCAACAGACATTTTAAAATTTGATGAAGTATTTGTAGAAAAAAAATTAAACTTACTAACCATTTTTTTCAAAAATCATCCGGAAATCAAAGAAGAGTTTTTAGAAAATCATCTACTCTATAAAGAATATAGAAAACTTGGAAAAAGAAAAAGGGAACCAAAGACAAAAGAAAATTTATCTCAAGAACAAATTCTCATTTTAGAAAATTTACTAAAACAAGATCAACATGGCTTCTTTCCCATTAAAAAAGAGATTGCGAAAAAGATGGATTATCAATATTCTTCATTTATAAATATGTGGAAAAAAATAAAAACTCTTTTACAACAAAAAGAAATCTTTGAAGAAGCCTGTAACCAAATCGAAAATTTTGAAGTTTTATATGCAGCTTATTGCGAGGAAGAACAAAAAGGAAAATTTTCCACGATTCAGCTTCAAATCCTAGAAAATCGTTTTAAGAATTTAGAGGATGGAACCATCAAAAAAAGAACCTACAAAGAAATTGCTTCCCTTATCTCAACAGATGTTTTAAAGTTTGATGAAACATTTGTTTCAAAAAAATTAAATAGTATTTATCATTTTTTTGAAAAGCATCCTAAAATAAGAGAACAATATTCTTTCCCTATTCCAAAAGATAAAAAACAAAGAGAAGAATCAAGACTAAAAGCAAGTTTTGAAAAGTGTCAACTTATGATTAAAAATCTTGAAAAAGCCTATTTTAATTTTTCTTCATTGTGGAAAAAACACTTGAGAAGTGAAGAAAACGAAACCCAAATTTCTCTTACAGAAAACGAGTTAGAAACGATTAGAGAAATTGCCCACAAAAATGAAGAAAATGAAAAAAATCCTCCTTCTCTTTCTCAAGAGAGAGAATCTCTTCTAAACCAACAAGTAGAAGATGAGCTTCTACTCTATCAAAATTATGAAACTTCAAAAATTTATAAAAATCAAAACGATGAAAAGCCTATTGTAAACCTAGAATCTTCTATTTTCAAAGATTTTATTTCTATTTGTACAGAAAAACAAAAACTAATTCTTGCCCTACGGCTAGGATATTATCATCAACGAATTTATTCAACAGAAGAAGTATCACAACTTTGTAATGTTCCAAAAGAAATAGTTACAACATTAACACATAATTGCTTACTCTTTGGAAAAGAGATTTTAGAACAATCCAAGCAAAAACAATTTCAAAAAAGAAAAGAATAGCTTCTCTTCTTTTTTATTTTTCATCTCTTGCTTCATTTAATAATGAATCTATACGATCTAATAGATACCCTTTACTTTTTAAATAATTTACAATAACTCCTATTTCATCATTCACTTCTTTTGTAATTGAAAAACTAATAATACTTCCTTTTTCTACTTTTCCTTTCAAAGAAAGAAAAGGTTGCTTACTAATTTGAAGGGTTGGAACAATGGTATGCATTTTCTTCTTACTACAAAGATCAATCACTTCTTTATTATCATATTTTGCGTAACAATATTGTGGAGAAAGATTCGAAAGAGAAGATAAAACATCCAATGTATTTTGAAATAAGATCTCATCATATCCATTTTCATAACTTAATACTTCCACTTCATGATCATTTTCCAACATAGTAAGAACTGTTTTGGTATTTTCTTCTAACCATTTCCCATCCACAAAAAAGGTTCCCCTTGCATTCAATTTATCTAGTGTATTTAAAATCGTTGTAGGATCTTCCTTTTCTTTCACTTCAAAAACAAGAGCTATTTTCTCTTTCAAAGTATTTCCGCTTGCAATATATTTGTCATAATATTCATCCATAGAAACCGTAGGAGTTACTTCTTCAAAAACCAAAAGACTTTCATTATATTCTCCATATTGTTTCATTTTTTCAAAACTTGCATCTAAATCTACTTTTTTTCCATTATATCCAGGAATCAAATAATTTTCTCCAATGACTGCGTTGGTTGCTTCTTCTTTCGTCTTTTCACTAACTTCTTCAATTTTTTTCATAATAGGATCTGTTTTTCGAACCAAATTAACTGCCTGTTGCGTATAAAAAAAACTAAAAGCTACTAAAAAAATAACAAAGATCCCTTCCATCCATTTCTTTTTCATCCTAATCACCTAATTTAATTTATGAAAGAGGAAAGAAGAAGATACCATTTCAAATTTTGAAAACTTTTTTATAAAAAAGACTTCTGTCTGAAAATAACAGCAAAAGTCTTTTCTTATTTCAATTCTTATCTTTCAATTTCAACCAATTCATAAACTTCAATGACATCATTTTCCTTATAGTCTTGGAAATCTGATAAAGTAAGACCACAATCCATATTGTTTTTTACTTCTTTTACTTGATCTTTTTCATGTTGAAGTGTTTGAATACTTCCATTGTAAATCACAATTCCATCTCGCACAACTCTTGCTTTTGCATGATGTTTTACAATTCCTGAAGTTACATGACATCCTGCAATCATTCCAACTTTTGAAAATTTAAAGAGTTGTCTAACTTCCAAAGTTCCCATCATTTTTTCTTCATATTCAGGATCAAGCATTCCTTTCATTGCACTTTCCATGTCCTCTACAACTTTATAAATAATGTCATAAAGACGGATTTCAACGCCATATTCTTTAGCAAGTTCTGTTACCATAGCAGTCCCTCGCACATTAAATCCAATTAAAATAGCATGACTTGCTTGTGCTAAAACTACATCACTTTCTGTAATTGCACCTACTCCACCACGAATTACATTGATGCGAACCCCTTCTACTTCAATTTTCTCAAGAGAATTTCGAACTGCTTCTAAACTTCCATTAACATCTGTTTTTAAAACTACGTTAATTTCCTTTAATCCTTCATGAATTTGACCAAATAGATCTTCTAAACTCATTCCTGTCCGATTGGTATCTTGTTCTCTTGAACGAAGAAGACGTTCTTCAGCAATTTGCTTAGCTTGTTTTTCTGTCTCAAATGCCATAAATTTATCTCCTGCGGATGGAAGATTAGACAGTCCCGTGATTTCTACAGGTGTAGAAGGAATTGCTTCTGTAATTTCTTCTCCTCGATCATTTTTCATAGTACGTACTTTTCCAAAAGAGGTTCCTACTACAATAGGGTCTCCTAAACGAAGAGTTCCATTTTGTACTAAAATACTAACAATACTTCCTACTTGTTTATCCATTTGTGCCTCAATAACAGCTCCTGTTGCATACCGTTTTGGATTTGCTTTTAATTCCTGCATTTCAGCAATTAGTAATATATTATCTAAAAGAGAATCGACTCCTTCTCCTGTTTTGGCAGAAATCTTAGAAACTAAAACATCTCCACCCCATTCTTCTGGAGTAAGACCTGCTTCTACAAGACCAGTCATTACCTTTTCAATATTGGCATCTTCTTTATCAATTTTATTGATGGCAACTAGGATAGGGACTCCTG
>CANQEE010000020.1 GCA_947594595.1 uncultured Bacilli bacterium | reverse complement strand
ATGTAAAAAAAATACAAATTAATTGTATAACTTGTATTTTCTCTTAAATTTTTCCAACATTTACTTTACTTCACCTTATTTGCAACCAAAATATAGTTGACAAACTACTTTTTTTTCTTTATAATCTAACTTGCATATTCAAAGAAACAGCAAACTTTTTGATAATTTAATGTGTCACTTTTTTAAGTAACCTTTGCTGTTAGGCGAAAAGTAGACTCCCTAAGTTATTAGAAAAGGAATTGTTCTATGGAAAATGTAATCTATAGAAAGGAGATTAAAAATGTCAAGATATACAGGACCTGAATATAAAAGAAGTCGTCGTGTTGGATTTTCAACTAGTGAAACAGGACGTGAACTTGCTCGTCGTCCTTATGGACCTGGACAACATGGAAATGCTAGAAAAGGAAAACTTTCAAACTATGGTGTACAATTAAAAGAAAAACAAAAAGTACGTTTCATGTATGGACTTTCTGAGCGTCAATTTAGAAAAACGTTTGAAGAAGCTGGAAAGTTAAAGGGAATTCATGGTGAAAATTTCTTAAAATTACTTGAATCTCGTCTAGATAATTTAGTTTATCGTTTAGGGTTTGCAACAACACGTCGTGGAGCAAGACAACTAGTAAATCATGGACATATTACTGTAAATGGTAAAAAAGTAGATATTCCATCTTTCCGTGTAAAACCTGGTTCTACAATTGCACTAAAAGAAAATTCAAAAGATCATAAAGCGGTTAAAGAAGCACTTGATAAAATAACAAGCCGTGTTGAATTTGTCACTTTTGATGAAGGAAAACTTTCTGGAACTTATGTAAGATATCCTGAAAGATCTGAATTAAATGCAGATATTGATGAATCACTAATTGTTGAATTCTATAATAAATAAAACATCTCTATAAAACGGAGATGTTTTATTTATTGTTTAAAATTGTTTTTCCTTCTGCCCTTTTTCATCAATTGTAAGAATATAAGATTTTAAATCTTTTTGATTCGATGAAAAACTTTTTGCATTGCTTTGACCTACAATCAAGAATTTCTTTTTCATTTTTTGAATCTCACTCATATAAGTAGAAGCATTCTTCTCCTTGTATTCTTTACGCTGTAACACATCTCCATTATCACTCAATTGTAAGTAAATCCCAGAATAATCAAAGGAACGTGTTGTCTTAGTTGATTTTTCTTGATTTAAAGAAGCACTATGTCCAACGGCATAAATTTGATGATCTTTTACTAAAACACTATTGATACGACTCATCTCATTATAGGAGAATTGCTTTTCAAAAACAATTTCTCCATCTGAATGATATCGTATAAGAAGGGCCCTTGTCTGATAACTTTCTCGATCTTCTGAAAGTTTTTTACTAGAACCTACCACATAATCATCGTCGATCTTAGCAATTGAAGAGAAGCCAATATTATCTGTATTTGAATAATTTTTTACAAATTCCATCTGCCCATCTGATAAACGATATTTCATAAAAACACCTGTACGGGCCGCATCTTTTCCAACTACATAAATACTATTTTCTTCTTCATTGATGACAAGATCATTGAAGATCCCTGATTTACTTCCCCCATAGTTTGTTCTCCAAATTTCATTTCCTTCCTTATCAAAGCGAATCATTTGTCCTCCGCCTCTTTCGTCAATTCCCAATGTCATATTTTCAAAGATACTTTTCCCAATTACAATGTATCCATCCTGAATTGCTTTTACTTTTGTAAAATTTGTATCTGCCAAAATAGAAATTTTTTTCTCATAAATAACTTTTCCATTTGAATCATATTTAACAATTAACCCAGGACCTGTCTTTTCTTTTTGATCTTGTTCTGTTTTCTCATAATGTCCAACAGCAATCAAGCCATCTTCTACTTCACAAATTGAATTATAAATACTATTGAATCCTTTTTGATAGGACTTTTCATAAAGAAGCTTTCCTGATTGATCATACTTTGAAAATTTTGCTTTCTGTAACCCATTTGTATAAGGAATCTTTCCATATCGAAAATCGCTAGAACCCACTACATAAATTGCATTTGAAGTTTGTAAAAAAGAAGAAGCTGTATCGGTATAAATTGTTGATTCATCTTTTTTCTTTGCAAGAAAAAGTAAATAAATTCCCTCGATTACTAAAATAAGAATGCAAAGGAGTGCTACCAACCGAATCCATTTTTGATAATTTCTTTTCTTCTTCATCTTATCCCTCTTCTTTGTTAACTACCTTTAAAATAAAATATTTTTTCTTCCCTCTACGAAGTACAAAATAAGTATTTTCAATAGCTTCTTCTTTTTCTAATATTCTATTTTCATCTTGCCATTTTTCTCCATTGATTAAAATACTTCCTGCTTGAATCAATTCCCTTGCTTCTCTTTTACTCTTGCATATGGAGGAGAGTAAGGCATCTATTAAAGAGGTTTTCTCATTTATTTCATATCTCGATACTCCTTTAAATACTTCTTCGACTTCTTTTTTTGTAAAGGAAGATATTTCTCCATGAAAAAGTTTTCTACTAGTTTCTTTGGCTTCAAGATATGCTTCTTCTCCATGCAAGAATGTAATGACTTCCCTTGCTAAAGCTTCATGTGCAAGACGTTTTTCTGGTTCTTCTTGCGTACTTTTTTCTAAGCTTTCAATTTCTTCTTTTGATAAAAATGTTAAAAATTTTAAATAATCAATTACCTTGTTATCTTCTGCATTGATTAAGAACTGATAAAGCTCATAAGAACTGGTTTTTTTTCGATCTAACCAAATAGCTTCTCCTTCGCTTTTTCCAAATTTAGTTCCATCACTTTTTGTAAGAAGTGGCATTGTAAATCCATAAGCTTCCTTTCCTGTTTTCTTACGAATTAAATCAATCCCTGCTGTGATATTTCCCCATTGATCTTGTCCTGCGACTTGTAAGCTACATCCTTCTTCTTCATATAAATGTAGGAAATCAAGAGCTTGCAAGAGCATATAAGAAAATTCTGTATAAGTAATTCCTGAATCAAGTCTTCTTCTTACGATATCCTTATCTAACATATAATTGATGTTAAAATATTTTCCATAATCTCTTAAAAAATCTGTTACACAAATTTTTGAAATCCAATCATTATTATTTACAACACGAAAACCAAAAAGCTCTTCTGCTTGCTTCTTCAAGCAGAGAAAATTATGCTCTACTTCTTCTTTGGTAATCATGGGTCTTTCTGCAGTAGGTTTAGGATCACCAATAAGACCTGTTCCTCCACCGACTAATAAAATAGGAGTGTGTCCTGCATCTTTTAATCTTTTTGAAATTAAAAAGGAAGAAAAATGTCCTATGTGAAGACTATCTCCTGTTGGATCGGTTCCTATATAAAAGGTAAGTCCTCCCTCATTGATTTTTTTCTCAACTTCAGGACTTGATATATCTTTAATCAGTCCTCTCCATTTTAATTCTTCAAATACTGTCATACTACAATACCTCTCATTCTATCGTTAAATTTCCATTCTTCATAATCACACTTTCTTTGACTTTTGTCTTTCCTTTTATTTTTGCTGTAATTTTTAAATCCTCTGTTCCAATCATAAAATCTACATGAGTACAGGATTGATTGATTCCTTTTTGAAAGCATTCTTCTCGAGTCATTTCTTCCCCTTTTTGTAAACAGTTTTGAAATCCTCTTCCTAAAGCAAAGTGACAAGATGCATTTTCATCAAATAAGGTATCTTGAAATAAAATGTTTGCATTGGAAATAGGAGAATCATTATCTACTAAGGCACATTCTCCCAAATAGTGAGATCCATCATCCATTTCAAGAATCGAAGTAAGCATCTCCTCTCCTTTTTCAGCATGCCATTGAATAGCACGCCCCTTTTCAAATCGAATAAAGAAATTTTCAATTAAAACATTATTGTAAAGAAGAGGTTTACTACTATAAACAATTCCTTCTGTATATCGATAATCAGGAGATGCAAATATTTCTTCACTTGGTAAGTTTACTAGATATTCTCCCTCTTTTGCACTTGTAAAACGATAATTTTCAGGAAAATAGACAGTAAGATCTGTTCCTTTTCCATTTTCATAGTGCAAACTTTCAATTTTCATTTGATTGAGAAGTTCTGCTTGATGTTGCTTTTTTTGAAGTTTTTCTTCCCATGCTTGAATTGGATCTATTCCTTCTTTGATTTCACAAACATCTAAGATTAAGTCCCATAATTTTGTAAGTGGATCTTTTTCATTCTTGAACAATTCTTTAGCCCAAGCTTCATTAGGAACTCCAAAAATACACCAAGATAGTTGATGTTGTAAATTTCGATATGTTGTAATACTTTCTGAAACTCTTTTTTCAACTTCAGCTAATTTTATTTGATCAACTCCATCCATGGCATGTGGAAAATAAGAACTAGCTAGTGCAAAAGCGGCATTTTTTTCTGCATAAACATTCTTCATTTTTTGATCAAATGCTTCCGATTTTAAACATTCCTCTATAGAAGAAGTTTCTAAGAGTTCTCTTGCTTTTTTTAAATCTCTATTTTCAATAAAAAGATCCTCTACTCCTAGTTTCTTAGCTTCCTCAACAAGCAAATTCCCAAAGGTTTCAATTTCTGGATGAATAGATAGATAAAGAGGCTTTTCTTTTGTTACTTTTAAACACCCTTCTAATATAAATTTGGCATATTTTCTTTTTAGATCTTCCATTTTTTTCTCCTTTCAAACAAAAACGGAAAAGTTCCTCCTAAGGACGAAACTTCTCCGTGGTACCACCTTATTTTGACAATAAAATTGTCCTTTTCCTAGTATCGATAGAAAACGTTTTCTTATCCAAGGGTGTACTTCAAAATCTATTTTTTCTTAAGTTTACACCAATTCCTTAAGTCTCTTTCAAAAAAATTGATTTTTACTAGTTCCTTTTCCTCTAAGAAATATCATTATTATTACAAAAACAAGTAATTTTGTCAAATTATTTCTTTTTTTCTTCTTTTTCCTGTTTTTCAAGTTTTTCTAAAACTTCACTGACAACTTCAATAGCTTTTTCTCTCATTTCATCAGCTGCTTTTTCCAAAACAGGTGTTCCTTTAGAAACTGCAAGACTTACAAGCTCTTGACATTTTTTCTTGATAGATTCTCCTTTTTTCTTTGCAAGTTTTAAAGCTTTCTCTTTATCTAAATCTTCTAAATCATTCTTGATTTCATCGATTTTTGATTCCACTTTTTCTCTTACATCTTCTAAATCTACTTCTTTTGCTTTAGAAACGACTTCATCTAATTTTTGCTTTAATTCCTTTCTTGTTTCAGATCCTTTCTTAGGTGCAAATAAAACTCCAAGTCCTGCTCCTAATGCAGCACCTGCTACAAACTTAAGTGCTCCTTTACGCTTCTTTTCCATTTTCATCATTCTCCTTTCTTTTTCTTATAAATAATTTGGAAATGGTATTTGAAACTGCTGTAATAATGGCATCACTCACCATTGATACTTTATCAGTAAAAAGATCAATGATAGAGAAAAAACCATTTAATGAGGATAATTTTTTTTCAACATCCCCTGCAATTTTATTCACCCGATCGAGTGTTTCAATTGCTTTGATTCCAAGGACAATCAGTACAATAACTAAGATAATCACAACAATATAAAGACACGTTGGCAAAAATAAATTTAAAAAGTCCATCTTATTCCCCTTCCTTTTCTTCGTACATTGAGTCAATTAAATCAAATAAATTTTCTTCCACTTCTTCTTTTTGTGGTGTTTCTTTTTCTTCTTTGACTTTTGTTCTTCTTCCTGTTGCTTTTTCTTTACTTGCATCTTTGTAATCTATATTATATTCTAGCCCTAAATCTTCAAAATATTCCTCAGCATCTCCCACAGTTACTTTTGGAACAGTAGGGGTTTTATCATCACTAATATCTAAAAATACCTCTTCCTCTTCTTTAGGTTCAACACTCTCTTCTTTTTTATCTTTTCCTAATTCTTCTTCAAAAACTTTCTCATCACTTTCTCCATAAGCTTTTTTTCTTACTTCATCTAAATCCATTCGATTATTTGTCTTATAACTACTAAGTCTTACCTCTCTTTTACTGACTACATCTTCTTTTTTATAATTTTTATCTAAAATTCCATAGATTGGAGAAATAATTGGAGAGGGTGTAAATTCTTTCTTATCTTTTCTTTTCTCATATCCATACTCATGAATTTGAATTTCTGGTTCTTTTTGTTTTCCCCCTGTATAAAGAGCAACTTCTTCTTTTTTCTCTTTGATTTTTGGGGGTCTTCGATAAACAGGTGTATCTTCTTCTACAGGATGTGGTTCTTCCTTCTTTTCATCTCTTGTTAAATCAATAAAGTCTTCTTCTTCCATCATTGGAAAAACAAATTCTTTTTTTTCAGGCTTTTCTTCAACTTCTTCCTCTTTTTCTTTTGGAAGAACAATTTTTTTTGCAATCGGTTTTTCCTTTGGTTTTTCTTTTCGAATAGGCTTTTCTTCAACTTCTACATATTCTTCTTCAAATAGGGCATTTTTTAATTTGTCTAATAGTTTCATCTCTTACACCTCTTTTATTTGGTTTCTTCTTCAATCTCGATTTGATCTTCTTCGGGAAGCTCATGTTCTGTATCAATAAATTGATCGACTTGTAAATAGGTATCATAATTACTTTCTTCTTGTCCTTTTGGTTTTAGGATACTAAAAGTTTCTTCCTTATAATGTAAGATGTTTTCTCCTACTAAAGTTTCAAGGACTTTATCATTATAACAAATAGAATTTAAAATAGAACTCATAGAAACAACTGCTTCTTGTAATTCTTCTTCTTTCACATAAGCTTCCATTTTGGAATAATGAAACATTTCTTCTACAAAATAATAGCCATTCTCTCCTATCTTTGTAACTTCTAAATATCCTTTTTGATTGTGATAAGAAAGTGCTTGTGAATAGTAGGCATCTTTGGTTTTCTCATAAGTCATTTTCGCTTGATGATAATAACTAATTACATCTACATATAAATAGTAATATGTTCCCTTCCCATCTCTCATAGACATATTATAATCATTTTTTGTAAGAAGGGTCATTCCTTTGGGTAGGTAATACTTATATCCTTCAAAAATTTGATTGGCAGGCATTTTCTTTGTCTTAAAAACAGAAGGTAGCACTGCATCTATTTCCTTGTTGTTTATAATCTCACATCCTGATAGAAGGAGAAGACATATTCCTAAGATTATTTTCTTTCTCATAATCCACCTACTCTTTTATTATTATAACAAACTTTTTTGATCTTGCCTATTACATTTTAGCAATTCGACAAAAAAACAAGTTCTTTTTATATAAAATAAAACTAATTTTTTTGATTTTCTTGAATTTTTTCAAAGCCTATTGCACGCATATAACAAATGGGAACTCCACTGCTTGCAAATTTTTTTTCATATTCACTATAAACTTTTTCAAGACTTTCTTCTTTATGATAATCTAGAGAAAGATCAAAAAGTCCATAACCATGCTGTGAAAGAGATTCTATTGAATATAAAAACAATGGCACATTATCTGTTTTCATTTGAATACGCTTTTCTTTTCTAAAGATTTGATCATATTGTTTTAAAAAAAGAGGACTCGTAAGGCGATGCTTTTCTGTTCTTTTTTTAGGCCATGGATCTGAAAAATTCAAATACAATTGATCCACTTCTTTTGAAAATAAATTTGAAATGTTTCTTGCATCATAACGATAGATTTTTAAATTATTGAGGTCTTTGGGTACTTTTTTTAAAGCTCTTGCTAATACTTTGTCAAATTTTTCAATACCAATAAAATTAAATTGAGGATAACGCTTTGCCATTTCAATTAAAAAATCCCCTTTTCCCATTCCTATTTCTACATGAAGAGGTTGTTTCTTTTGAAATAGCATATCCGTTTTTCCTTTATAGGATTCTGGATTTTCAATATAGCAATTTGATTTTTCAAAGATTTCTTTTTGATTTTTTATATTTCTAAGACGCATGATGATTTCCTTCTTTCAAAGGTATCATAGCACATTTTTAATTTAGTTACATATAGTAAATTGAAAGGACGGAAAAAGAATGTATCCAAATCAAAATATAAATCCCTTTCCAGGACAAGGGCAAATGATTCCTGATGGATTTCAACCACAAGGAGCTATGTTTCCACCAGGGAACCAATTTTATGGGCATGAAAAAATGGAAGAATTAGAAAGAAAAGTAGCTCGACTAGAAAGACAAATGGAACGTCTTGAAATGCGTGTTCGAAGAATAGAAAGTGGCTATCCAGTTCCACTTTCCACTGGAAGAGAAACTACTTCTGATACCAATCATTATATGATGTAAGGAGCATGCTCCTTTTCTTTTTTGACTAGAAATCTTGTAGAAGACTTCTTTTTCGGCTATAATAACAGTAGAAGTTAAAGTTGGTGAATCAATGAAAAAAGATACATTTGTCAAAGGAGCTATGATTTCAACTCTTTGTATTGTAATTAGTAAAATCTTAGGAATTGTTTATGTCATTCCTTTTCATGCGATTATTGGTACTAATGGAAGAGCACTTTATGGATACGCATATAATATGTATATGTTATTCTTAAATTTCTCAACCGTTGGGATTCCTCTTGCAATTAGTAAAATGATTAGTGAATATCATGCACTTGGCTTTGAAGATGCCAAAAGAAGAACGTATCGAATTGCGATTCAAATTACTTTTATTATGGCACTTCTTTCCACTATTGTTCTTTATGTGGCAGCTCCTTTCATTGCCCAAACAATTTTAGGAGGAATTCATGGGGGTAATACACAAGAAGATGTGGTTTTTGTTTTAAGAGTTTCTTGTAGTGCAATTCTTTTTGTAACAATGTTAAGTGGAATGAGAGGATATCTTCAAGGTCATAAATATATTACTCCACCATCCATTAGTCAAGTAATTGAACAACTTGTAAGAGTCATTGTTATTATTGTAGGAAGCTTTTTTGCTATGAAGTTCTTTGGAACAAAAGAAGCCGTTGGAATTGCTGTTTTTGGAGCAACGGTTGGTGCAATTGCAGCTCTTTGCTACTTAGAGAAAAAAATGAGGGAAGAACGAAAAAGAGAAAAACAAGGGATCATTCAAGAAGAAGAGAAGAAGATTTCAAATAAAACTCTTTTAAAACAATTGCTTCTCTACACAGTTCCCTTTGTAATCGTTTCCATGGCAGTTTCTCTTTATAATACAATTGATCTTTTAAGTATTGTAAGACCTCTTGTTCAATTTGGAAAATTTACAGCTCAGGAAGCAGAGACTATTTTATCTATTATTTCTACATGGGGTGCTAAACTCAATGTGATTGTCACTTCTATTGCAGCAGGAATGGTTGTCTCTGTTCTTCCTAATATTACAAGTGACTTTGTTAAGAAAAAAATGAAAAGTGTTAACCATAAAATCAATCAAACTTTACAAATTACACTTTATTTTGTTCTTCCTATGGTGGTAGGACTTTCTTTTCTTGCAACCCCTGTTTGGACTATTTTTTACGGAAAGAGTTCTTTAGGAGCAAGTGTGTTTTCCTATAGTATTATGACTGCTCTTTTCTACTCTCTTTTCTTAAATATTCATACAATTATGCAATCTGTTGATCGACATAAAACTGCTAATCTTTCCATTCTCGCTGGATTGTTTACAAAACTTCTCTTAACAGTCCCTCTTATTCTTCTTTTTTCAAAAACCACATGGATTCCTCCTTATTATGGTTCTATTACTGCAACGATTCTTGCCTATATTCTCCCTATTACAATCAGTTTAGTTGATTTGAAAAGACATTGTAAAATACAACTTCGTGAAACGTTTAAAGAAGGAGTAAAAATTCTCTTCTCTACTTTTCTTATGTTTCTTTTATTGAGTTTACTCAAATTATTCCTTCCTCTTTCAGGTGGACGAATTTACTCTTGTATTATTACCTTGATTTATGCACTTGTAGGAATGATCTTCTATTTCTTTATTACAATCAAATTTCATATATTTGAATCTATTTTTGGTTGTAATTTAAAGGAATTTGTTCAATCTAAATTTAAAAGGAGGAGAAAAAAATGACCTTGGAAGAACTAGAAAAAGAAGAGTTTAGTCAATTTTTAAATCAACATCCACTTCGAACTTTTTTTCAAACTGTAGAAATGGAAAAAATAGGACTTTTAGAACACTTTGAAAGTCATTATGTGGGTGTTAAAGAAAATGGAAAAATTCTTGCAGCAAGTAGGATTGTATCAAAAAAAGTTCGATTTGGAAAAAAGATTTTCTATGCCCCTCGTGGTTTACTAGTAGATTATGAAAATAAACCTGTTCTTACTTTTTTTGTTAAGGAACTTAAAAAGTATATCAAGAAAAGAAATGGTTATACTTTGCATATTGATCCAACTGTTATCTATAAAGAACGAGATATTGATGGGGAAATCGTAGAAGGAGGAGTGGATCATAGTGAGGTTGTTTCTACTTTAAAAGAGTTGGGATTTCATCATGATGGATTCATCCGTTATTATGATCCGACCAAGCAAGTTCGTTGGTCTTTTGAACTTCCTTTAGTTGGGAAAAGTAAGGAACAAATTTTAAAAGAAATGAATGGAAATACAAGACGTGCCATTCAAAAAGCAGAACATTGGGGTGTTGTAGTAAGAGAGCTTTCAAAAGAAGAGCTTCCAATCTTTAAAGATATTATGCAAAAAACAAGCGAAAGAAAAGAATTTAAAGATCACACCTTAACTTACTATGAGACAATGTATGATTTGTTTCACGAAAAAGGTGAAATCCAATATATGCTTGCTGAAATCAATTTGGATAAAAACTTAGAAATTTTAAAAAAAGATATTGAAGAGATGGAAGCAAAACTTGAAAAGGCAAAAAGACAAAAAAAAGAAGCTTTAGAAAGAGAGTGCGAAAGTCAAATTACATCCTTAAAAAAAAGAAAAGAACTTGTTTTTCAAATTCGAAAAGAAAAAGGAAAAATACTTCCTCTTTCCTGTGGGATGTTTATGATTTATGGAAAGGATATTCTTTATTATTTTGCAGGAAGTTACAAAGAATATATGCATTTCTTTGGACAATACTTAATTCAGTGGAAAATGATTTGTAAAGCAATCGAATTAAAAAAAGAATGCTACAATTTTTATGGAATCAAAGGAGTCTTTGAAAAAGATGATAAAGATTATGGGCTTTATCTATTCAAACGAGGATTTAATGGACATGTCATTGAATATATTGGAGATTTTTATTTGCCCATTTCTTTCTACTTCTATTTACAAGACTTTCTTGGAAAATTAAGAAAGAAGGAATTTAAATGAAATTTGTAACTATTTCCAAAGAAGAATTTGATACTTTTGCAAAAGATCATCCAAATCGTTGCTATTTACAAACAAGTGCAATTGCTACTTTACGTGAAAAAAATGGATGGGAAAGTCATTTTTTAGGAGTTAAAGAGAAAAATAAATTGATTGCTGCTACCATCTTACTTTCTAAAAAAAGAAGAATCAAAAAAGAATTTTACTCATTAAGAGGTCCCCTTCTTGATTTTAAAGACGAAAAAGGAACTTTATTTTTCTTAGAAAATCTAAAAAAATATTGTAAAGAACATGATGGATTTCTTCTAAGAATAGATCCATACTATGAAGAAATGTCTTTAGATCGTGATGGAAAAGAAACAAAAGAGTTTGATCATAGAAAAGACAAAGAATACTTTAAAAAAATTGGATTTAAAGAAATCATTGCAGAAAAACCTTCTGATACTGTACAAGCAAAATATATGTATGTTATTGACTTAAAAGAAAATCTTGAAGATGTCATGAAAGAAATGGATTCTAAAACAAGGCAAATGATTCGTAAGAATGAAAAAGCTGGCATTATTATTCGAAAAGGAACGAAAGAAGATTTGCCACTTTTTGAAGATATCATGGAGAAAACAAGTAAGAGAAGAAATTTCGAAAATCGTGGAAATCTCTTTTATAAAAATTTGTATGAAGCGCTTGAAAAAGAAAATAGAATTTCTCTTGTTTTTGCAGAATTAGATACTTCCATTGCATTACTTAATATAGAAAAGGAAAAAGAAGAAATTGCAAAAGCAAGAAAAGATAGAGAAGAAAAAAGAAAACTTGGAAAATGTAATGAAAAAAAGGCACAAATCAAAGAAATAGAAGAAAGAAAAACTTTAGAAAAATTAAAATTACAAGAGGAAAAAATAAAACAATTAAAGAAAGAAAAGAAAGAAAAAATTACCTTAGGAGGAATTCTTTATGTTTTATATGAAAAAGAAATGGCCTCTGTTTTTGGAGGAAGTTATGAAGAATATAAAGAATATCAACCTTTTTATACCATTCATTATGAAATGATCAAAGAAGCTATTTCCAATCATTATCAAAGATATAATTTTTACGCAATTAGTAATCATTTAGATCCTTCTGATCCTCAATATGGAATTTATCTATTTAAACGAGGATTTGGTGGACACGTTATTTCCATGATTGGAGAATTTGTTTTACCAATTGATTTTGTACAATATAAATTATATCAATGGAAAAGGAAATTTAAAACAAAGTAAGAAGAGAGAACTTACTAGAATTTCTGACGTAAGTTACTATTTACTATAAAATAAGATTGCTTCACTTGATTTTCTTCAAATGCTACGAAGGTCTTATTCACTTTCATAGAAAGATAAAAATGCAGAGAATAAAGAATTCTAGATTTAAAATAAACTAAAGAAAGTAAAATATCTTTTGTGATATCAATGAGCTAAATTTTCTTGAATTTCCGCTTAAAGTAGAGAGTATAAAAATGCTTTCTTTTTTTTGAAAATATATTGAAATCAAATAAAAAAGAACGATTGTTTCCAATGTTTTTAAAATACAGAAACTTATCGTTCAATGATAAACATCATACTGATATGTAAAAACTCACATTTATCTTATTTTGACTTGCAAAGGACATAGTAGAAAAATTTATAATATCTATAACATTTTAGTTAAAAATTTATTCATTCTTTAACTTAGAAAGTTTTACTTTTACTGTTTTTTCTTTCCCATCTCGAATATAAGTAACTTCTACCGTATCCCCTGGTTTATGTTTATAAAGTTCATAACGAAGATATGCAGAATTCGTAACTTCATTTCCAGAAATTTTTGTAATAATATCTCCTTTTTGAAGTCCTGCATCTTTTGCACCAGTTCCATTTTCAACACTAATTATAACGACTCCTTCTGGTGTATCCTTTGAAATACTAATTCCTTCTCTATATAAGGCCATCACATCTGTTGTATTTAACATACTAACTCCTAACATAGGCCACTCTATTTTGTTTCCTTTTTCAAGTGTATCAATATGACTAACAGCATACTCAATTGGAATTGCAAATCCCATTCCTTCTACTTCTGTCTCTACAAGTTTCATAGAATTAACTCCAATTACTTCTCCATTTACATTTAAAAGAGGACCTCCAGAATTTCCAGGGTTAATAGCAGCATCTGTTTGAAGTACACGCATCACCCAATCTTCACTATTGCTGTTTGTTGTACTTACACTGACCATTCTATCTTTTCCAGACAAATGTCCTGTTGTTACACTCCCACGATATTCATATCCTAAGGGAGATCCAATTGTAAATACAAAATCTCCTAATTTTGAATCTTCACTATTTCCAATAGGAGCGACTGTTAAATTTTCTGATTTTTTAACACGAATAACTGCAATATCAATATAACTATCGCCACCGAGAACTTTTCCCTCTAAGGTTTCATCTTTAGAAGTAACAACTTTAATTTCTTCATTAGAAGCTACAACGTGTTGATTTGTCATAATATAATCATATTTTTCATCTTGCTTATATACAAATCCAGTACCAGTAGAAGCAACTTGTCCTTGTTGATAATTTTGAACTAAAACAACAGCATCATATACTTTTTCTACTGCTTCTGAAATACCACTTTCATCTACTACTACTTTTGTACAATTTTTAGCACTACAACTTGCTCCAACAGTAGTTGTAGTTCCATTTCCTATAAAATGATTCCCATCAATAATTACATAAGTTAATACTCCTCCTATTACGAAAGAAACAATAATAAGAAGCATTGTCTTTATTTTTTCATTTGTCATTACTATGACTCCTTTCCATATTAGCTAAACTCTTCCAATTTAAGGGAAAACCCATCCTCTTTAATATTTTATCAATTGGGATTGTCTTTAAATTATATTCTAGGTTATTCAAATAATTTTCTATTTCAATTGTCATATTTTGAAATTCCTCTTTTGAAAGCATTTGTTTCAGCATAAGAAAAAGTGCAAATAAATCATTTTTACCACTGATATATTCTCCATCCTCTTGTTCTATTCCTAGTAATTGATGATAAATAGTATCTGGAATTATTTTTTGTGTTCTATTATCATATAAAATATCTTCATGTGCACATAAATTTCGATAATTAGATAAAATTGGGAGATAAGTAGACATTGTTTCTATATCTGTGTGATAGATATCACAAATACTTTGTTGATCATCCCTTTTTAAAATAGAAAACAATTCTCCAATGATTCCAAAAGATAGGACTTTGACCAAAATCCAAAGAGGTATATATCCATAATTTGTAATGTAATGTTTTGTGGCCGAATGCTGTGCTCCATTGATTCTGATTTGTCTTTTCATTTTATGAATTAAATCTGCAATTTGCCTTTGCTTTTGCTTATCACTAGAAAAATTTTTCGCTTTTAAATAATCTTTTTCACGATATCCATATTTTTTGGATAATTGGTAAGATAAAATCGATTTAATATTATTTTCAACTACCAATAAATTTTTAAAAATTACATTTCGGATACTTCGATCAAAAAGAAATAAGCTATAAAGTTCTTCAAACCTAGTTCCTGTAATAAATTTTTTTTCATGAGCTGATTGGAAAAAAGGATATCGATATCCATTGATAAAGAAATAATTTTCACGAAGTAATATCTCTTTTGCATAGTCTTCATCTTCAATAACTAAACCTTTAAATTTCATAATTTCAATCTGTTCATCTAAGTTTTTAAAGTGTTTCTCTGTCAATTCGATCACCCTATAATGAATTATAGCACAAATCAACTTCATTTTTGTGAATATTTCATGAAAAATTTGAAATTATAGGGAACTATTCAGACTAGATAGCATTAAAATGAGGGAATTTTTAAGAATCATTTTTTAATCGAATAGAATTTTATTATTGAATATATCTCTGATCAAAGCAGAATGGATTCACATTTCTTTTTATTTTTTATTATAGTCTAAATAGTTCCAAGAAATTTTATAGACCTTGTTATAGAAAAAGCATACACAAAATTTGTGTATGCATAACGAAGAAAACAAACAATTATTATTAGAAACATCCTACAGGCTTTTGGCCTCTATATGGAGCAATTGCAAATTGAGTAACTTCACTTTGGTTACCTGCTTCATCTATACAATATATCACATAATTTTGTACTTCGGAAGCAGCTAAAGTGGTTTTTGAAAAATCATGAAACCAACCATTACTATCAGACAGACTGTAATATGTTGTAGAACCAACAGGATCTTGGAAGCCTGTAGTATAGCCAGGAATCTTGTATTTTAGTTTAATTCCATAATTTACTACACCTGCTCCTAATTTGTCACTTGCATTATCAAAACATTGAAATGTAATTTTTGTCTTGTAGTTAACTTCGCTATAACCGCTATTAATAGTATAAATAGGACAATATTTAATGGTATGTGATGATGAATAATCACTTCGTTTTGGAAGAACACTACTTACTAATTTTGCAGGCATACTTCCACCACCATTAGTAACAGTATTATCAATCTGAGTTACAATAGGAAATGGAGGTGGATCATTATCATAGTTAACCGTTGCAGAACACCTTGTAGAGTTTCCAGCATTATCATAAATCGTATCTAAATCTATTGAATCAATACATTCGGTGTTTTCACCAACAGATTTAATTTTGTACTGATATCCTTTTTTTGTGCTTGATTGATTTCTAGTCACATTTGCACCATCATGAACTTTGAAAGTTCCACAACTTCCAAAATTATTTTGATTACTCACATTTGTTCTTTTTAATGATGTTGCAGTTGTAGTTGCACAACCGGAATTTTCCCCAGAACCGTCATTACATTCCAAATCAATTGTAACTTCTTTATTCGTCCACTTTGTGCTTGTTGAACCATTCCGTTTAATATCACAACTAGGTGCTTTTGTATCAAAACGAACAGTGGTTTCGGTATCTGAAGTACAGTTATTAAGACGATCACAAGCTTTGAAATTGACTTTTGCTGCTCCATCTGCAGTCCTAGCTTGTAATTGGGTTTTAGTTCCAGTGAAATAAGCGGCACCTACTTTTCCATAATAATTTGTTTGGTGTTGATAGGTAACTGATCCAGCATTAACATCAATTGCCCCAGATGCTTCAGCATAAACATCTTTATTTGTCCATTTTGTACTACTATTAGAATAAGTAACTGAATAATTAGGATCCGAATAAAGTCTTACAACCATTCCAGTAGGAGGAGTAGTATCAAATTTAGCCTTGCTCTGAGTCCAAGAGGAACAGTTCCCTGCAGCATCACAAGCTCTAAATTCGATTACAGAAGCATTCCCATCATGAGAGGCACCACTCGTCTTTGTATACAAGATACCTGCTGAACCCTTCGTTCCGTTAGATAATGAAGAGGTATAATTACTAGAATATGAAGATTGTCCAAAATACTTTCTTCTCCATTCATAATTAGATAAACCAGATAAAGAATCCTCTGCTCCAGATGGTTGAACATAAACATCTTTATTCGTCCAATCTCCATCATACACAGTAGTTAGATCGGAATTTGAATAAGCTTTTAAAACCATTCCACCAGGTGGAGTCACATCGAGTTTTACAACACTTTGCGCAGTTTCTGAACAATTTCCTGCAAGATCACAAGATTTAACAGTAACAGTAGAAGTCCCCTGATTATTAAGAATATTACTAATAATGAATCGATTATAAGAAGAAGATAAAGTTGCGGAATTTGAATAAGACCCAGAAGATATAGCATTATACTCATGGAAACCAGAAATCTCGCTAGAAGGAGTTTCAGGGGAATTAGAAGGGACTTGATCCTTACCGCCAGAAGCACTTATATAAATAGTTTGATTGACCCAATCAGATTTATAAGGAGTACTGGAAGCTCCATAAGTTGCTTCAATAGAAGGTATAGAAGGGGGAGTGGTATCGATTTTGATTTTAGAAGAAGAATCAGACCAAGAAGAGCAGTTAGAAGGATTAAAGATGGAGCAAACTTTAAAGCGGATGTTAGAGAAGCCTTGTTGATCAATGAGTTTAGAATCACCTTCTTGTTGAGTAGACCAAGAAGAAGAACCAACAGGCATATACTGATAAAAGAATTTAATGTTCTGAGGATTAGAAACAGAAGCAGAAGCAAGGATATGCTTGTTAGACCAATCGCCACGAGTATAACTGCAATCAGATTCAGAACAATCTTGTTTGATAAGAGAAACAGAAGGTTCACCAGTTTCAGTACGATCAATTTTAACAGTAAGATCAGAAACAGGGGAGATATTAGAAGCATTATCAATAGCTCTAAAGCGGATAAAAGTGGAACCTTCTTTAGAAATAGAGTTTGCAGTAAACTTAGAAGAAGCAGAATTAGAATAATTGGAAAAAGAGGACCAAGAAGAGCCATTAGAAGAAGAAGAATATTGCCATCTAGCAACCCCAGAGGTTTGTTCAACAGTAGAAAGGAGAGGGGTAATGGAATCAACATTCATCCAATCAGAGCTAATAGATTTACCCGCGATATCGCTAATAGAAGGTTTAGAAGGTTCAACAGTATCAAGAAGGATAGTAGAAGAAGTAGTAGTAGAACAGTTACCGGCATTATCACAGGCAGAGGCAGAAATTATAGAAGAACCCTCGCCAGAAACAGAAAGATAGTTTAAGGAAGCATCGGAACGATTACCATTCGCACCAGAAGTATCGACGGAGAAATGAGAAAAACCTGAAAGATTATCTGTTTTATCGCTCGTAATAGTAGATAAAATCTTTAAATTAGACCAAGTATTTTCTACATAAGGTAAGAGATTTGATGTATTACTTCCTGGATCGACGTCATTATCAGTCCATTTATAGTTAGAAATGGTAGGTGTTTTAGGCGCTTCCGTATCAATTTGTATGGTCTTTTTCGTATTATAGTTAGAACAGTTTCCTGCAAAATCACAAGCTTTATATTCTATATAGGAAATTCCTTGCTTATCAAAATGATTCATATTTCCCTGAGGTTGTCCCTCTGAAGATCCTATTGCTCCTGATATCTTATATTGATAAATAGCAAGGCCTGATCC
>CANQEE010000019.1 GCA_947594595.1 uncultured Bacilli bacterium | reverse complement strand
GGTTTGTGTTGTAATGTCTTTTTTATATTTTAAGGAGTGGTAAAATTTCTTTCACCACTCCTTAATGTTTAAGAACCTTCTTTTGTCAATCAAGAGTCTTTCTCTTTTTTTTTCAAAAGAATTATGATACACTGAATGTAGAAAGTAGGAGAGAATATGGCATATATAAAATATAAAGAATTAACAAAGTATTTTGATTTTCGAAATGAAATTGCAATTGAAGAGTTGCCAGATTATACGAAAGAGTATTTAACTGAGAACGAAAAAATATTACTAGGATATCAAACCAGCAGAGATCATGCAGTTTTTACTGATAAAACAATGATTTTATTTGATCGAGATTTAGTGGCATCTTATAAAAAAATTCATATTATTCCCTATGCATCTATCTCCACTTCTGCTATTTGTTTTAAACCAGGAAAAGCAGAAATATTACTTTCCCTAGATAGTGGTTATCAAATGCGAATTGTTTTTGTTAATATGAATCATGAGAAGAAAGAACATTTAAAATCAGTCTATAATGTTATGATGAAGCAAAATCGGTAATGATTTTTAATAGAAAAAGAGGTGTTAGAATGCTTTATAAAAAACAGCTACGAAAACAAAGAATGAAAAGTGCTATGATTATTTCTTTTCTCCTTCTTTTTGCACTTATAGCAACTTATGCAATCTATAATACTTTTAAAGATGCAAGAGATGAAAAAGTAAATTCTCCTCATTTAGAAGTGATATATCATTCCAGTGATCAAATTGAACTTTTGCAGTTTCATTCTGTTACAGATTCTGTAGGACTTTCCTCACAACCTTATAAAATCACCATTCAAAATCAAACCAATCATCCAGTCTCATATAAAATTGAATTGATTGATGATATAGAAAAAGAAAAAACTTGTGATTGTCCTAATAAAATTCCAAAAGAATTGCTAAAATTAAGTGTTCGAAAAGGACAACAAGTCGCAGATGCCATTCTATTAAGTGAGTATCCAAATGCAATTCTTCGAACAGATAGTTTAGAAGCCAATCAAAAAGAAGAATATACCATTCGAATTTGGCCAGTAAATAGTAGTTTTGTAGTGGATAGTAAATCACATTATCATGGGAAATTAAAGGTAAGTGAGCTCTAGAAAATCTTTCTTGAAAGAGAAAAATCAGTTTGTTATAATAGAAATAGAATCATAGGGGTGAATAGTGATGAGAAATCAAAAAGGACAAGCATTGGTTGAATTTGTACTCATTTTTCCTCTCTTTCTTTTTCTTATTTTAGGAGGAATCGATTTGTTTCGAATTTTTTCTTTTCGAGGAAAACTAGAAGCAATAGCAAGTGATGCAGCCCTCCTTTATAGAGAAAATCAAACCCCTTCTTTTATACAAGAGAAAATCAATCAAAATCAAAATGAGAAAATTACAGTAGATATTCAAAAAGAGATGGAAAATGTAAATTTGATTGTTACTAGTCAAATTTCAATATGGACACCGGGATTGAATCTTCTTTTAGGAAATCCATATTCCATCCAGATCAAACGAGTGGTGCCTTATGAATCATAAAGGACAAACATTGGTAGCTTTTGTCTTACTTCTTCCAATTCTCTTTCTTTTCTTTGCTTATTTCATTGAGCAAAGTAAAATAGTTCAAGAAAAGATTCATCTCAATGAAATCTTAGCAATTATCTCATCTACAGAAGAAGAAAAAATAAGAGAAATTCTCTATGAAAACGATGAAAAAATTGAACTTGTTTCATATCAAAATCAAGATGGAAAAATAAAAATTACAGTTCAAAAAGAAATAGAAAGTTTTTTTGGAAAAATAATTGGGATCAATACCTATCAAATTAAAGTAGAAAAAAGAATAGAAAAGTAGGGATAAAATGAAGGAAAAAAAAGGGAAAATTATTACCATCTGCAGTATGAAAGGTGGGGTAGGAAAAAGCATTACAACCTGTCTTTTAGGAAAAGCTCTTGCAAGAGAGAAAAAACGTGTCTTACTCCTTGACCTAGATCTTTTTACAGGATGCCTTGATTTTTTGTTTGGCATCGATTGTAGAGAAAATATCGTTTCTTTACAAGAAGCCTATCAAACTCATCAAAATTTTCAGATAGAATCTTACACAACTTCTATTTCGGATTCTCTTGATTTAGTAGCTTCTCCTAAAAATTTACAGGAAGCAAGAAAAATCGAAAGTAAAATGATTCCTAAAATTTTATCTTCTTTCCAATCGATCTATGATTATATTCTTGTTGATACAAATACAATTTTAGGAGAAATTGGGATAAGACTTTTAGATTTTTCTGATCAAATTCTTATGTTATTCTCCCAATCTGCCACTTCAATTAAAAACACAAAGAATTTTCATTTGCTTCTAAAAGATGTTCCTAAGGAAAATATTCTCTTTCTTTTCAATCGATCTTTAGGGGAAGAAGAGACTTTTACAAAACAAGATTGTGAAGCAATCCTAGAACAAAAAGTAGAAATGTTTCTTACAAAAGACTTTTTTATTCCACATCTACAAAAAGTTATTTTAGAAAATCAATTCGATCAAGTGTTGATGAAACTCATTGAAAAAAATTCTTTTCCACTTCAAAAAATTATAAAAAAAGAAGGTGATCAGAATGACTAAAACTTTTTCAGATCTTTTTGAATTAGAAGAAGTAAAAGAAGAGGGTAAAATCTTACAAAATAAGGAACTTCTAAATCAGATTCGAAGTACAATTTTACAAAAAATTTTAGATCAAAATATATCAAAAGGAGAAAATCTTTCTCATTTTATTCAAGAACAAATTGAAGAAAGTTTTAAAGAGTATCATTTCTCTCTTTTAGAAAAAAATCAAATCTATCATATGATTGATAATGAAATCAACGGATATGGACCTATTACAGAGTTGTTGGAGGATCAGAGTATTACTGAAATTATGGTCAATGGTCCTGATGAAATTTATATTGAAATCGATGGACATTTATTACGCGATGAGACTGTTTCTTTTATAGATGATGCTCATATTCTAAGAACTATTAAACGAATGATTGAACCAGTAGGAAGAACGATTGATGCAAGAAATCCAATGGTAGATGCCCACCTTTTAGATGGATCACGTATGAATGCAATTCTTCCTCCTTTATCCTTAAAAGGTCCTATTCTTACCATTCGTAAATTCAAAGAAAATTTAGAAGATATTGACTCTCTTTTAAGAAATGGAACAATGACTCCTTATATGGCACGTTTTTTAGAGGCTGCGGTGCAAGCAAAATTAAATCTTTTAATTTGTGGAGGAACAGGAAGTGGAAAAACAACTCTTTTAAATATATTATCTAGTTTTATTAAAGAAGAAGAGAGAATTATTACCATTGAAGATGCAGCAGAATTGAAATTGGAACAACCTCATGTTATTTCTTTAGAGACAAAACTTGAAAATTATCAAAATGGAGAAGCAGTTACTGTAAGAGATTTAGTGATCAATTCTCTTCGGATGCGTCCTGATCGAATTATAGTAGGAGAAGTACGTGGAAAAGAGGCATTTGACATGTTACAAGCTATGAATACAGGTCATGAAGGAAGTATGACAACATTGCATTCTAATGGACCTCAAGATGCACTGAATCGATTAGAAACGATGGTTTTGATGGCTGGTTTGGAAATTCCAATTTCAGCGATTCGAGAATATATGGAAAGTGCAATTGATTTAGTTATTCATATCGAAAGACTTTCTGATGGAAGAAGAAAAATATTGTCCATTTGTGAGGTGGATGGATTCCAAAAAGATAAAATTCATCTAAAAGAGATTTTTGCCTTTCATCAAAAAGGACTTACTAAAAAGGAAGAAGTGGATGGTGCTTTTGTTCTTTATAACTTTGTTCCAAAAAGTTATCAAAAAATAAAGGAGAAAGGAATTACATTAGTAGATGATATCTTTGAGCCGATTCTTTTAAAAAAGAAGGAGAAAGATATAAAAAGCAAAGAATAAATGCTTTTTTAATTGGGAAGAAAATGCTATAATGATACTAACAAAGGGGTTAAAAGGGAAGTGTGAGCAAGTATGAGAGAAATTATTTTATTGATTTGTATCCAAATTTTTCTATTTCTATTTGTTCTTTTCGATCTTTTTTATCTTTTTAAACTGCAAAAAAGAGAAAAATATAAAACTAGAATTTTAAAATATACAAATTCTTCTTTCGTTAGAGGAAAACAAGGTGTAAAAGACTGCAAAGAAACCTCTTGTCAATCCTCTAGCTCTTTCATTTTTCAGTATTGCCTTGCATTTTTCTTTGGACTTATTTGTTTCTTTTTTGGCCTTTTCTTTTTGAAAGATTTTCTAATGGCACTTCTTTTCTTTTTTCTTGGAATTCTCTTCTTCTTTTCTTTCTCAAAGTTTCTTGCTTCTTATAGAAAAAAAAGAAGACAAAAAGAAATTCGAAAAGATTTACTTAGAGCAGTTACTTTAATGAGCAATGCTTTTCAAGCAGGAAGAAGTGCTACTCAAGCCATACAAATCGTATCTTCCGAATTAGATGGTCCTTTACAAGAGGAATTTCAAAAAATGGAAGTAGATTTGTCTTATGGACTTTCTTTAGAAGAGGTATTTCAACGCTTTCAAAAAAGAGTTTCTTTAAAAGAAGTTCAATATCTAGCTACCTCCATTAGTATTTTAAATCAAACAGGAGGAGAGATGACATCTGTTTTTTCCTCTCTTCAAAAAAATTTTTTAAATCGAAAACGATTGGAAGAAGAACTTAAAAACCTAACAGCTAGTGCGAAGCTTGTTTTTAAAATTTTGATTTCAATTCCTCCTATTTTTGCACTTCTTCTGATAGGAATCAATTCTTCCTATTTTTCTCCTCTTTTTCAGACGAAAATAGGTCGTTTTATCTTCCTTCTTCTTCTACTCATTTATTTTGTATATATTGCTTTAATAAGAAGAATTTTGTATCTTGAGGAGGTAGATGAATGATGAATATGGAAAAGTTAAAGACATCTATTTCAAAAAAATATGGGATTTTCTTTCTTTTTTCTTTCTTTTTTCTTCTTGGTGTGTTATTATATCTCTTCGGATGGAACTTTCTTCTTCTTTTGCTTTTTTTTCTTTTGTGTTTGCAAGTTGTACCGAGGTTCATTCATTACAAGAAAACTCAAAAAAGAAAAAAAGTATTGGAAAAAGAGGCAGGTTACTTCTTCGAAGTTTTTCTTCTTGCTTTAGACTCTGGAAAGACTTTAACAGGTTCTCTTTCTTTTGCAGTCTCGAATTTAGATGGAATACTTTCTCAAGAGTTTAAAAAAGCTTTAGAAGAAATTCGATTTGGTAAAAGTTTAAATGAAGCATTATCGTCTATGAAAAAAAGAATTCCATCGGATGCAGTCAATGATATGATTTTGACAATGATACAATCTAATTTATATGGAAATGATTTAAAAGAGACGATGAGAGAACAATTAAATTTTTTACAGGAAAAAAGAATGTTGGAAGCAAAAGCACAGATTTCTAAAATGCCAATTAAAATTAGTGTAATTTCTGTTTTATTTTTTCTTCCATTTTTACTACTTTTGATTCTATCTCCTGTTGTAATTGATTATTTTATAAAGTAAGGAGTTGATAGGATGAGTGGACATTCTAAATGGGCTACCATTCACAGAAAAAAAGGGGAATTAGATCAGGCAAGAGGAAAAGTTTTTCAAAAAATTGCGAAAGAATTATATGTTGCAGCAAAATTGGGAACTCCAGATCCTGATAGTAATGCATCTCTTCGTCTTGTTGTAGAAAAGGCAAAAGCTGCGAATATGCCAAAAGAAAATATTCAAAAAGCTATTGACAAAGCAAAGGGTGCAAGTGAAGGAGAGAATTTTGAATCCGTTCGTTATGAAGGATATGGACCTAGTGGGGTTGCTTTTATGGTAGATTGCTTAACAGACAATCGGAATCGTACAGCTTCTCAAGTTCGTAGTACTTTTACAAAACGTGGAGGAAATCTTGGAACAGATGGAAGTGTTTCTTATCTTTTTAAAAGAACTGGTATCATAGAAATTCCTTCTGCATATGATGAAGAGGAAGTTTTATTAGCAAGTCTTGATGCAGGTGCAGAAGATGTAGTGAAAAACGAAGAGACTTACGAAATTACCATGCCAGGAGATGCACTCATTTCTGTAAAAGAGGCACTTGAAAAAATAGGAGTTCAAGAATTTTTGACAAGTGAAGTCACTTATCTTCCAATCAATGAAGTAGAAGTAGATGAAGAAACACGTGAAAAGGTTGAAAATTTAACTGCAGCACTTTTAGAAATTGATGATGTGAATGAAGTTTACCATAATTTAAAATAAAATCAAGAAAGGGGGAATTTCGGTGAAAATGACAGCCATCAATTTAGCATCTTTTACATCTTATAGTGAAATTAAATGTGCACTTTCTCAAGGAATCATTAAGCCACAAGAAGATTTAAAATATGTAAAAAGAAAAGGAAAAAAAGAAAATAAATAATCCACTAACAACGAGTGGATTTTTATTTTTATATCATTTCTTGATAAATATCCGTTCTAAAAATATGCTCTTCATCTTCAATTTCTTTTAATTCTTCTGTTGTAATTAAAAAGAAATTGTACTCTAAAATATCCTCCCCATCTGTTGTAATAGGATCATCCCAAGTAAGATCTAAGTGGTACCATTTATTTTCTAATTTTACAGCATTCCAAACATGATTTTCAGAAGAAATTTTATAATTTTCTAATCCCAAATCTTCTAAGAAAAGAATCATACTATCTGTATAGCCTCCACAAAGAGCATGATTTTGGATTAAAGCTCCATAGGCAGTATCTGATTGATAATTTAAGATTTTAGAATCACTTCGATCTTTATCATATTCTGTATGATTGATAATGTAATTATGAGCAGCTTGAATTTTTTCTTGTGTAGTCATCGAATTTTTCCATATTTCTTTTTCAATTTCTTCCTTTTTGTTTAAAAGCAAAGTTTGTTGCTTTTTTGTATAAGTATGTTGAATTCGAAGTGTTACTTTTCCATAATTATCATATTCAGTTTCAATGTGTTTGAAGCCATTAAAAGGATGAACAAAATTGTTAATGTGAGAAAGAGTTGTCTGATCATTCGCAAGATCTTTTACATCTTGAATACAAGTCTTATATTCTTTTGGACAATAAAAGTGAAAAGTATTCACACCAGCATCTAAAATCGTATAATAGATGGAGTATAAATCTTCCTTCGATTTTGGTTGAAGATGATTTTTATATTGGACAAAAAGAAAGTTTTCTTTTCTTGAAAAAGTATTTTCTTCTTCTAAAATAATTTCTTGTTCATTTTCTTTAGAAAATTGAGCATAGATTTCATAAAGTTGATATCGAAAAACATAAACAACTCCAAAAAGACATACCAAAAAAATAAGAAAAATATATTTTTTCATCCTATCACCACTTCTATTATAAAGGGTAATTTTAAAAATTCCAAGTAGAGAAAAAAATAAAAGTAGCTTTTCACTACTTTTCCTCTTTTTCTACATCATTTTTTAATTTTGTAAGTCTTGATTTTAAACGAGCTGCTTTATTTTTGTGAACCAAACCACTTTTTGCTGCTTTGTCAATTCTTTGTACTGCAGTATTTAAATATTTTGCAGTTTCCTCCTTATTTCCAGCTTTAGCACTCTTTTCTACATTTTTAATGGCTGTTCTCATACTAGAAGTGATTCTTGTATTGACAGTTTCTTTTTTTGCATTACTACGTACTCTTTTTTTTGCACTTTTAATATTTGGCATGTTTTCTCACCTCACTTTTTCATAAACATATACATAATATCAAAAACTTGATAAAAAAGCAAATAAAAACAAGAAAAAATGTAGAAAATAAAAAGGAGGTGAAAAGAAATGCATCCTATTGATTTATCTAACGTACAAATGCATACAGACTTAATTGTAGATGTGATTTCTACAAATAAAAAGTATCAAGAAGAAAAAAAAGAATTTAAAGGAGGAAACCTTAGTCGAATTATATTAGATCAAAAAGGGGGAGTGGAAGTTGGAAAAAAACCTGGAATTTATACCACCATTTCTTTTCTTGATGCTTCTGACCATGAAATTCAAGAGGAAGTGATTCAAATTTTAAAAGAGGAAATTTTATTTTATCTAAATCATTTTTCTCTAAAAAAAGATGCCGTTGCTTTAGTCATAGGATTAGGAAATAGAGAAAGTACGCCAGATGCATTAGGAAGTCTTGCTTTAAAAAGAATAACTGTCACAAGACATCTTTTTCAAATGGGACTTTCTATAGAGCAAGGATTTAGACCTCTTGCATCGATTGCACCTGGTGTTATGGCTCAAACAGGTATTGAAACACAAGACTATCTTCTTTCTATTCTAAAAACAGTAAAACCGGATTTTGTAATTGCGATTGATTCACTTGCTTCAAATTCCCTCAATCGTTTAATGAAAACCATTCAGTTAACTGATACAGGAATTCATCCTGGAAGTGGAATTGGAAACAATCGAAAAGAAATTTCAAAAGAAACCATTCATATTCCAGTTCTTGCGATAGGAGTACCCACTGTAGTAGATGCCGCAACCATCGTGCAAAACACATTAGAATATCTTACTAAAAAAATTTCCTATCAAAAAGAAAACGGAAAACTTTTGAAATCTAAGTTTCTAACAGGAACTGAGAATACTTATGAAAAACAGAAAGATACTTTAAATCTTCATGAAAAGAAAAGTCTTCTTGGAGAAGTTGGAACTTTAAAAGAAGAAGAACAAATCGCTTTGTTTGAAGAAGTTTTGAATCCACTTGGATATAATTTAATGGTAACACCCACTGAAGTTGATTTTATGATGGAACATCTTGCAAAGATAATAGGCCTTTCTCTAGAAGAGTCTTTGCATCAAAAAAAATGAAGAACTCATCGTTCGACAGCAAGCGTCTTTTTCTTTTGTTAACATAAAGAAAAAGGTGGTGTGCTATGAAAAAAAGATTTATTGCTAAGCCAAGAAAAAAACATAAGAAATTAAAGATTTTCTTTCTCTCTTTTCTTTTTTTAGGAACTTCTTTTCTCTCATTAAAAGCAGTTTCTCACCTTTCTTTAGAAGGAAGTCATGAAGAACTTCTTTCTCTACTTCTTTCTCATGGAAATAGATTTATTCAAGAAAAAAAGAAGAAAAACAATACTCTTTTTTCAAAAACAATTTCTTATTTATTACAAGTAGATATCAAAAAACCAAGTACTTTTCTTTATAAAAATTACCAAGGAATTTGGAAAAAAACAGAAGTAGAAAAATCCTCTATCATTGAAAAGGAGGTAGAGCAAAGTAAAAATCTTTTAGAAACGCCTCCAAAAATCTATATTTATAATACCCATCAAAAAGAAGAGTATCAACCTAGTTCTTTTCTAGAATATAGTGTTTCCCCTAATGTTATGCTTGCAAGTTATATTTTAAAAGAGCAGTTTGATAAAGCAGGATATCCTTCGTTAGTGGAAGAGAAAAGTGTTCAAGATGAAGTCTCTAGATTAGGACAAAAATATTATTATAGTTATAAAGTAAGTCGAAGTTTTATGGAGGATGCAAAAAAACAAAATCCAACGCTTTCTTATTTTATTGATGTTCATCGAGATTCTGTTTCTAAAGACATTTCCTATTTAGAAAAAGATGGGAAAGGATATGCTAAAATTTTATTTATTGTAGGACTTGAAAATCCAAACTATCAAGAAAATTATCAGTTTACTAAAAAAATATTGGATCAGATGGAAATCCTTGTTCCAGGGATTACAAGAAGTATTTATGAAAAACAAGGAGATGGAGTTGATGGAGTTTATAATCAAGATTTTTCTCCAACTACCATTTTAGCGGAGATAGGAGGAGAAGAAAATACAGTGGATGAAGTTTATAATACAACTTTGATTTTTGCAGAAGCTTTTCTTTCGGTGATTCAAACATGAAAAAGATGGGAAAGCCAATTGCAAGAGTTATCCTTCTAACTATTTTTGTTTTGTTTTTAACTCTTTATTTGACGCAAGCTTCTAATTATAATGAGTATAATCGTTCTAAAACCACTGCTTTAACAAAGGAAGAAATAGCTCTTTTTGAAAAAGAAGTGCAAGAAGGAAAAGAAATTGATCCTTCTAATTACTTGAAAAGGAAAGAGAAAAATTATGAAAATAAATTAAGCCAAATGGGACTTCGGCTTTCAACAGAGATAGGGAAACTCTTTAATAAAGGAATGAATGCTTTTTTTAAGGCTTTAGAAGAAATGGCAAAAACTTCGAATCAAGAATCATAAAAAGGAAGAAAGAGGCTTCCTTTTTCTTTTACAACAAAGAGGGGATTTGTTATAATAAAAAAATAAGAGAAAAGACCAAGAGATGAGGTGTTTTATGAAGCAAGAAAATATACGTGCCTTTTCTATCATAGCTCATATTGATCATGGAAAAAGTACTTTGGCAGATCGTATCTTAGAAAAGACAGGAGCGGTGAGTCAAAGAGAAGCAAAAGAACAATTATTAGATTCAATGGAGTTAGAAAGAGAACGAGGAATTACTATCAAATTAAATGCTGTTGAACTATCCTATCAATATGAAAATGAAGACTATCTTCTTTCTTTAATTGATACCCCAGGGCATGTAGATTTTAGTTATGAAGTATCAAGAAGTCTTGCTGCTTGTGAGGGAGCTCTTTTGGTGGTAGATGCCACTCAAGGAATTGAGGCACAAACACTTGCGAATCTCTATCTTGCTTTAGAAAATCATCTTGTGGTGCTTCCTGTTATTAACAAAATAGACTTGCCTAGTGCAGATATTGAAAAAGTAGAAAAAGAATTAGAAAATTTAGGATTCGATCAGAATGATATTTTAAAAGTAAGTGCGAAAACAGGAGAAGGATGCGATGCTTTAATGGATGCCATTATTAAAAAAATTCCAGCTCCAAAGGGAAAGAGTAACCATCCTCTTTCCGCACTTATATTTGATAGTCATTATGATTCTTATAGAGGGGTTGGCATTTCAGTTCGAATTGTAGAAGGAACTTTAAAAAAGAAAGATCTTATTTATATGATGGATACAAAAGCTTCTTATGAAGTAACTTCTCTTTTTATTCATACTCCTAAAGAAAAAGAAGTTTCCGTTTTAAAAACAGGAGAAGTAGGAGTTGTTTATGCAGCTATTAAAAAAATAGAAGATGTGCATGTAGGAGATACTCTTACTATAAAGGATCATCCTTGTCTAAAACCACTTCCTGGATATAGACGAGTAAAAAGCATGGTTTATGCAGGAATTTATCCTATGGATACTTCTAAGTTTGAGGAATTGCGAGAGGCTTTAATGAAACTAAAATTAAATGATGCAGCCCTTACTTTTGAACCAGAAACTTCTCTTGCACTTGGCTTTGGATTTCGTTGTGGCTTTTTAGGACTTCTTCATATGGAAATTATTGAAGAGAGAATAAGAAGAGAAGCAGGAATTGAAATTCTTACAACAACCCCTTCTGTTATTTATCAATGTAAACTTGCTACTTTAGAAGAAATTTCTATAGATGCTCCTTATAAAATGCCAGATAAAACCCTGATCAAAGAGATAAGGGAACCTATTGTAAAAGCTTCTATTTATACACCTAAAGCTTACATTGGTGAAGTTATGAAACTCGTCCAAGAAAAACGTGGGAAATTTTTAAATCTTTCTTATTTAGATCAAGAAAGAGTCATTTTAGAATATGATTTACCTCTTTCAGAGATTGTATTTGATTTTTTTGATCGATTAAAATCATCTACAAAAGGATATGCTTCTTTTGATTATGAATTTAAATGTTTTTCTCCTTCTGATTTAGTAAAAGTTGATATTTTAATCAATAAAGAAGTCGTTGATGCTCTTTCCTTTATTGTCCATAAAGACTTTGCATATCAAAGAGGAAGAAAAATAGTGGAACGCCTTCAAAAGTTAATTCCAAGACAACTCTTTGAAATTCCAGTTCAAGCAAGTATTGGAAATAAAGTGATTGCAAGATGTGATATTAAAGCACTTCGTAAAGATGTCCTTGCTAAATGTTATGGTGGAGATATTACAAGAAAGAAAAAACTTCTTGAAAAACAAAAAGAAGGGAAAAAGAGAATGAAACAAATTGGAAGTGTAGAACTTCCTCAAGAAGCCTTTATGAGTGTTTTAAAGATGGAAAAGGATGAATAAGATGAAGAAGGAAATAGCTGTTTATATTCATATTCCTTTTTGTAAACAAATTTGTCCTTACTGTGATTTTTGTAAAGTTTTTTATGAAAAAGGACTTGTAGAGAAATATTTAAAAGCATTAGAAGAGGAAATCATAGAGACCTATCAAAAAGAAAAGGTAAAAACAATTTATATTGGAGGAGGAACACCTTCTCATCTTACTTGTTTAGAATTAGAAAGACTTTTTCAAATTTTAACTCTTTTTCAAAAAAAAGATTCGATAGAATATACTGTTGAATGCAATCCAGAAGATCTTTGTGAAGAAAAACTTCTCCTTTTTAAAAAATATGGAATCAATCGTATAAGCATTGGAATTGAGACAACGATAGAAAAATTTCAGAAAAAAATAAAAAGAGTGATTTCTAAAGAAGAAATTAGAAAAAAAGTAGAATTGGTTAAAAAAGTTGGATTTTCTAATATCAATGTAGATTTGATTTATGCTTTTCAAGGAGAAACGGAAGAAGACCTTCAAGAAGATTTAAATTTTCTAATGTCTTTAAACGTTCCTCATATTTCTTTGTATTCTCTTCAAATTGAAAAACATACTCAGTTTGGCTATCAAAAAGAAAAAAAGATAGATCCTTCTTTGGATAGAGATCTTTATGATTTTCTCTGTAATTTTTTAGAAGAAAAGGGCTATCAACATTATGAAATAAGCAATTTTGCCAAAAAAGGATTTTTTTCTTCACATAATTTAGTTTATTGGAATAATCAAGAATATTATGGATTTGGTGCAGGAGCTTCCTTTTATAAAGATGGGATAAGAGGGCATCATACTAGAAGTGTTTACCAATATATTCAAGAAAAAAAGGTGATTGAAGAAGAAAAGTTAGGGGAAGAAGAGAAGATGGACTATTTCTTATTATTAGGCCTTCGTAAAGAAGAAGGAATTGGAAAACGAGAATTTTTCTTTCGTTATCAAAAAAAATTAAAAGAGGTTTATTCTTTTGATTCTTATTTAAAGCAAGGTGTTTTAGAAGAAGAAGGGGATTTTATTCGAATTGCAAAAGAATATCGCTATGTGATGAATACAATTCTTGTTACTTTATTAAATTCTAGAAAAAGTTCGTGAAAACACTTGCAAACATTTGTTTAAATATGTATACTGATAGTAGAAATGAGGGAAGTATGAAAACGGAAGTAATTTTTCAAAAAGAAATTTCTTATATAAAAAATAAAGGGATTCAAGAAGATGCTATTTATTTACTTTCTTTGCTCCCAGAATATTTTTTTCATGAACCAGCTTCTTCTACAGGAAAATATCATCCAAAGTATAGTTTAGGAGAAGGAGGCCTTTTGCGACATACAAAAGCAGCCGTTCGTTTTGCTTATGAAATTCTGCAAGACCCTACTTTTGGAAATTCTTTTCAAGAAGACGAAAAGGATATTCTTCTCTTAGCCCTTTTACTTCATGATGGATTTAAAAAAGGAAAAGTGGAAGAGAAATATACAAGGTTTGATCATCCTCTTGTTGTGGTAGAAGTTTTAAAAGAACATCGAGAGAAATTAAAAATGTCAGAAAATCTTTTTGAAATTTTAACAAGCTCTATTGCAACTCATATGGGACCATGGACAAAAGATTATTTTGGAAAAGAAGTATTGGAAGAACCAAAGAGCAAGTATCAAAAATTTGTTCATTTATGCGATTATCTTGCAAGTAGAAAATGTTTTTTACTTCAATTTAATGAAAAAAATGAGATACTTGCAGAATAGGAGAGACATGAAACAAGGTAAAATTATAGTCATTGAAGGCTGTGAAGGGATTGGAAAAGAAACTCAAAGTAAACTTCTTGTAGAATCTTTAAAGAAACAAGGTTTTCCTGCAATTGAATTTTCATTTCCTAATTATGAAAGTCCAACAGGGAAAATTTTTAAAGATTGTGTTTTAGATAAAGAAGGAAAAGGATATTTTAAAGAAGGGTATCATCATATTGATCCAAAGGTAGTATGTCTATATACAGCAGCAGATAGAAAATATAACAGTCAAGAAATCAAACGTTATAAAGAAAAGGGATATTTTGTTATTTTAAATCGATATACAAGTTCTAATATGGCAAATCAAGGAAGTAAGATTGAAGATGATAATGAAAGATTTTATATGTATCAATGGATTGATAAATTGGAGTATTGGCTTCTTCAACTTCCAAAACCAGATCAGACAATTCTATTGAAAGTTCCAGAAGATTTTCTTTCAATAGAAGAGCAAAAGAAAACCGCTTCTTCTTATCAAGAATTATCAGAACTTTATCATTGGGATACAATTGATTGTATTATCGAAGGAAGAAGAAAAACAATCGAAGAAGTTCAGGAAGAGATTTTAGAAAAAATTATGGAGGAAAAGAAATATGGCTGATGAAATTGAAAAATTTAAAAAAGGAATTTTTGCTCTTCATACACGTAGACTTGGAACAGTGGCAGAACTTATGATTGAAGCACTCTTTGGTTATGAAAAATCAAAAAATCAGTATCATGATCGATATGATGCTAAAAATCAAAAGAGAGTAGAAGTTAAGTTTTCTGTTGCAAGAAGAAAAAATAGTGAAACAATCAATATGAAAAATGTAATTGAGCAGTGTAAAAAAGCACCTTCTGAAAATAGACTTTTTAGTAGTAGTGAAGTAGATAAAATAGAATTTGATTCAAATATTCAACAAATTAAACCAAAAGAGTTTGATCTTATTTATTATGGTCTTTTCTTTACGGATAAAATTGCAATTTTTAAGATGGAACCTAAAAGCATTTCTTCAGGAGTTGGTTACTCTGATAAACAACATAAAGGAAATGTCGGAGAAGGACAATTTCATTTAACATTTAAAAAATTTGATTATCATCTACAACATTATCTTGAAAGATGGCTAACTTATGAAGAACTATACCAATTATTTAAAGAACAAGAAGGAAAATAATTTAACTAAAAAAATTGCCAAGTAAATGTGGCAATTTTTTGTTTGATTTAAATTAGTTTCTTACAATTTGAAGTGTTACGGTGTTACAATGATCAAATTCGTATCCATCAATTTGATCAGCATTGACCAAAAGTCCTGGAGCCAGTCCGGTTCCTGTTTTATAAACGCAACTAAATTTTATCTTTGGATAGGCTACTTTAATTTTTGAACAGGTTGTCTCAGGATTTCCACTTCCAATTAGTTCATCATATAAATATACACGCGTTTTTATACTCGAATCACAAGATGGTGTAGTAGGGGTTGATGAAGCAGGTGGAGTTGCTGTACTTGAATTTGATTGACCTGATGAACTTTTTTTAGAACTTGTGCTTTCTTTTTTTCCATTACTTAATGTAACTGTAATTGTTGTACCTTTACTTACGCTAGATCCTTCAGAAATGGATTGACCAATTGCTGAATCTTTTTCTTTAGAGCTTGCTTGATAAATGAAATTATAGGAAAGTCCTAAGGCATCTAGTTTCTTTTTTACTTCATTTTTGGAAAGTCCAATTAAATTAGGAACTTTTGTTTCTTCTCCATCTGAAATGGTAACAATAATGGTATCTCCATTTTTTAATTTTTCTCCCTTTTTGTAAGAGTAGCTGATTACTTCACCACTAGGAACGGTATTACTAAACTCATGTCTTTCTTCATAAGCGATTTCATTTTCTTGAGCCCAAGCAAGAAATTTTTCTAAAGAATCAAACTTTGGCATAGTAATAGAACCTTTTGAATAAACAATTTTGATTCGAGTTCCTTCTTCAATGGCATCTCCTTTTTGATAATTTGCTTCTAAGACTTTATTTTCTTTCTTAGATTCATCAAACCGAGTTGAAAATTCTACTTTTAATTTATTTTGAATTACCCAATCTGTAATTTCAGCAAGGGACATTTTTGTTAAATCTGGAACAATGATTTTAGGACCTTTACTAATAGTAATGACAACTTTTTCATTAGGGTCATCAATGGAAATCATTGTCCCTGGCTTTTTAGATTGAGAAAGAACATCTCCTCTTTTGATTTTCTTTGAAAAATCTTCTTGAATTTCAAAAGAAATTCCCTGTTGTTTTAAGGTAAGAATTGCATCAAATTTACTTTTTCCTGTAAAATCAACCAATTTTACATTTTTTTCTGTTCTTTCTTCTCCATAAGAGAAGGTAAATTTAACAGCTTCATTTCTTGCAATGCTTCCTGACTTTGTTTGTTCAATGATTGTATTTTCCCTTTGATCAGATGCTATAAACTCAACATCTACATTCGATAAATAATTTTCTTCTACAAATTGTAAAAGATCTTCACAACCTTTACTATTCATATTTGGAAGAATTACTTCTTTCGTTGGATTAGGACCTTCACTAACAGCTACTTTCACAACCTTTGAATGTTCCAAATTACTTCCAGCAGGTAAAGATTGATTGATAATGTGATAAGGTTCAATCATATCACTATATTCATAAACTTGTTCTAAGGTAATCTCTTTTTTTTGTGCCCAAGTAATTGCTTCCACCAAAGATTTTCCTTCTAGGTTGTTTACTTGGCTTAGCATTGGAAGAGGAAAAATTTCTAGGAAAGAGGTAATTCTAAGAGTATAATAGGCAAGAAGAACCACCGATGCAGCAAGAACAATTCCTTTCTTTTGCTGATGAGATGTAATTCCATAAAGTGCAAATAGAACAGTAAAAACGACCAACAACAATTCTAAAAGAAAAGCAGAAGTAAATCCTTTGTTTTTATAGATAAGTAAGAAAAAGGAAGAAAGAGCTCCTATTACTGTTAAAAGTAGAAAGAAAGTTACAAAAGGATGTTTTTTTTGTCGCTTTTTTTCATGAAGTCCTTTTACTTCTTCGATTTCTTTTTCTATTTTCTCCATTTGTTTTTTTTCATTTTTCATAACATCACCTATTCTTCTTTTATTATATAATAAAGTTTTAAAAATAGGAGTATTTCCTGTCAAGAAATTGTCAAAGAATGTCTATATTTTTCGAATTGACAAAGTTCATGGGGGGGGGTATATTATAAAAAGGAAGAAGCGTGATTAAAATGAGTTATAATATGAAAAAAATGTCTACAGAATCATGGGAATATCTAATGAAGGAAATTAAAAAACATAAACGAAAAATTTTCTTTTCTCCTTTCTATAATAAGAAAAAATTTATAGAAGACCGCTACTTTCTTCAAATGGGGAAGTTACCTGATTTAGAAAATCCTAAAACAATCAATGAAAAGTTAAATGCAATGAAATTAGATAAAAAAAGGATGAAATCTTATGGAAAATATATTGATAAGCATCAAGTAAGAGACTATGTGAAAGAAAAAATTGGAGAAAAATATTTAATTCCTCAATACTTTTATAAGAAAAAAATTACAGTAGAAGATTTAGAAAAATTGCCAAGTAGTTTTGTATTAAAAACAACAGGAGGAAGTGGAACAAATTATATTGTTGAAAATAAAAAAGAAGAAGATTTGGAAAAAGTTTGTGAATATTTAAATTTTTTAGTAAAAATACAATATAGCTATATTTGGGGTGAATTTTGTTATGATGCAGTTACTCCAGGAATCATTGCAGAAAAATTGATGCTAGATCAAGAAGGAAATATTCCAGATGATTTAAAATGTTTTTGTTTTAAAGATAAAAACGGAAAAAGAAGAAAAATGTTTTATATTACAAGAGTTGTTGGTGACAAACGTGGAAGAATCATGTTTGATGAAAATTGGAAAGCAGTTGATTATAATTTAGGAACAGATGATTTAGATATTCCTTTGAAAAAACCAAAAAATTATAAAGAAATTATCAGTGTCATTGATCAGTTATCTGAAGATTTTGATTTTGTAAGAGTTGACTTGTATCTTTTAGAAGAAAAAATTTATTTTGGAGAACTTACTTTTGTTCCTTCTGCTGGATATATGAAATTTACGAAAGAAGGGGTTGATTTAGAATGGGGAAATTGGATTGATTATCCTATATAAAAAAGGAGGAGAAATTTATGATGAAAATAGCAGAAAAACTAGAGCCTAGTGAAAAAAGAAAAATATCAATAGAACGTGCTGAAGAATTAAAAGGTTACACCATTCCTTTTTTACAATATAAGAAAAAAGAAATAGAAAAAATTTCTTTACGAACAGAAAAAGCCAATCAAAATAAAAATCAAATTTTAAAAATTTTAGGAGGAAGTCAAAAAGATTGGGAGGATTGGCATTGGCAATTAAGACACAAAATAACAAATGTCTCTCTTTTAAGAGAATTGCTTCATTTAAGTGAAAAAGAAATGGAAGAAATAGAAGAGGTAGGAAAACATTATAGATGGGCTATTTCTCCTTATTATTTGTCTTTGATAGATAGTACAAATAAGGAAGATCCAATTAAGAAAATTTCTATTCCTAGTATTCTAGAGTTAGATGAGCGAGGAGAAAAAGACCCAATGCATGAAGAATATACAAATCCTGCAGGAAGTATTACAAGAAGATATCCAAATCGTCTTATTATCAATGCAACAAATGCATGTGCAAATTATTGTAGACATTGTCAACGTAGAAGAAGAATAGGAGAATTTGATCAAGCAACTCCTTTATCTTGTATTCAGGATTCTATTGAATATATTCGAAATCATGAAGAAATTACAGATGTGTTAATTACAGGAGGAGATCCTTTAACTTTAGAAGATAAAGTCTTAGAAAATATCATAAAACAAGTTAGGGAGATTAAGCATGTAGATATTATCCGGATAGGAACAAGAACACTTGTTACAATGCCACAACGTATAACCAAAGAATTAGTATCCATGTTGAAAAAATACAAACCGATTTATTTAAATACACATTTTAATCATCCATATGAGTTAACCGAAGAAAGTATCCAAGCTTGTAATCTTCTAGTGGATAACGGTATTTGTTTAGGTAATCAAATGGTATTATTAAAAGGAATTAACAATGATAAATTTACAGTAAGATTACTTAATGAATTATTATTAAAAACAAGAGTAAGACCTTATTATATTTTTCATGCAAAGCAAGTGATTGGAACACATCATTTTCAACCAACCATTGAAGAAGGCCTTGAAATTATGAAATATTTAAGAGGAAATACATCAGGGCTTTCTATTCCAACTTATATCATCAATGCACCAGGAGGAAAAGGAAAAATTCCACTTTTACCAGAATATATTAAGAAAAAATCAGATGGAACTTATCTTTTAACAACATGGGAAGGAAAAGAAATAGAATATATTGAATAGGATTTTAAAGGATGGTAGATTACCATGCTTTTTTATTAAAGGTTGGAAGATGAATAAATATTGTGAGAGATTGAATCTTATGTTAAAATAAAAAAAGAAAGGAAGATTGTAATTGATGAAAAATAATTATTTTATTTTTTTCATAAGTATCCTTTTTTTCTTTCCAATCTGTGTTTCTGCAGAAGAATCACAACCGATTGCAATTCAAAATGGATGGAAAGATGAAAATGGATATCGATATTATTACCTTCATGGAGAAAAACAGGTTGGTGTGCAGCAAATCGAGGGAAAATTTTATTATTTTAATGAAAAAGGACAAATGCAATATGCCGCAACAGATGGAACCTATTATTATGGAAGATTAAGTGGTACTAGACAGTATAATTGTTGGTGGGATGAAAACAAAGATGGACTTTACGATTACTACTTTGGAGCTGATGGTAAGAGAGTCAACGGTGTAGTAAAAATAGATGGTGTTTACTATTATTTTAAGAATTATGTAAAACAATACGCCGCAACAGATGGAACCTA
>CANQEE010000018.1 GCA_947594595.1 uncultured Bacilli bacterium | reverse complement strand
TCCCAACCATCTTCTTTACTATAACATCTTCCACTATAATCTTTTATGATTCCATCTCCACTTGGTTTTGATCCTGGCTTTTGCTCTGCTTGATATTCTTTATGATTAACAGCATCTTTATCATCTGGATCTACTGTAACAGTATAGACCGTGGTGGTTGTATCACAATTAACTTGACTATTACATTCCTCCCAATCTGCTTTTTGTTCTTCTTGCTGTTTTGCGTAATCATCAGCAACTTCTTTTGCAGTTTGTAAAGAGTCACTTGGACAACTTCCAACCCATTCACAAACAGAGTCACAATGGAATCGTTCAGAATCTTGCATCTTAAATCCATTTCCCCAAGAAGCATAAATACTTCTAAATCCTGCAAGAGAAGAAGCAGTTAATTCTGGAGTTGAAAAATAATAGTATCCTACATTACTTGGACAAGTTCCTCCTGGAACCCATCTCCATTTATTTCCACCTAAGGATTGATATTTTCCTCCTGGGTATTTTTGACGGAAACTATAGACTTCTTCTGCAGTCCATGTTTTTGAAGAACTTCGATAAGTAGGTTTATTCCCACTAGAATTTGGTGGACAAGTTACATTTGCAATTTGAGTGGTTCGAATAGGTCCTTGATAAGAGAGCATATTTTCTACACGAGCCCCATCTTGATAAACTTTTTGATAGCAACTGTTAATACAACTTTGACTATATTTTCCACCATCACACTCTGCAATACAAGCATCAAAATCATCTTCTGGTCCTCCTTGATCATGATGCCAATCATAGGTTCCATTACAATCAGCAGTAGGAACACAAACGGATTTCTTTTTAGGAACTTTTCCTGTAGATTGTGCACTACACTCTACTTTTGATTCTACTTCTACTTGATAAGAGAAGCAAAGTCCTGCTTGTACTGCTACAGGGGCTTGGTATTTAACAGTTACTGTCTCTTTACAAGAGGTCTTACAATATCCATGAGCAGCAGTTGTTGTCTTGGTATGGCTATATGTTTTAGAATTTGCATACTGTAAAACATTTCCATCTTCATCTATTTGATCTGGAACATAGGCATCACATGCAAGAGAAATTTCTTTAGAAGGATCTTCTACTTCAATGGTTCCTTCTGCATCAGGAGTTAAAGGTTTACTGTTTGAAAGAGCCTTTTGTTTAAATTCATAAGTTTCTTCTGCATTTTGAATCCATGATTTTACAATAGCTTCATCATATTGAGAATCTACTGCTGCTTCAAAACAATAGGAAACAGCTTCTCTCATTTCTGCAATTCCACTATATTTATTTCGATAGTCCACACAATATGAGGCATTATAAGATGGATTGTTTACTTTTTCATTGGCTTTTCCAGGCTGCTTATAAAAAAGAATATCTGTTACATCACAAAGATTTGTATCATCTTCATATTTTTCGCTCGGATAAAAATAAAGAGTAACAGAACCATTGGTTGCATCAACAGGATTTCCTTGATAAGTTTCTGGAATAGAAATGGTTAAAGTTCCTTGCAAACTTGGTGTTGTTGGAGCACTTTCAAATGTTTTAGATTTTTCAACTCCATTTTCATTTGTATGATAACTCATTTCCGCAACAACACGAACAGTTTGTGGAACTCCATTTACTGTAATAGTTCTTCCTACAAAATTAGTTGTAATTTGATCTACTGATCCATAACGTTGTTTAATAAAATCAGATTTACAATATTTTCTTACTGTTTCCTCTGCTTCTTTCATCGCTTTTGCACTTTGTTTCGTTTGGAATAAATTAGTAGGTTGTTTTATTATAAAACTAATAGCAAAAAGAAAAAGTGTAAGAACTCCTATTGAAAAAAAGATTTGTTTTAAATTTTTCTTTAACATCATATCACACGTCCTTTGTTTTACTATAACATAAAAAGCATGGTAAAACAATATTATTTCTTTGCTTTTTTTATTCTAAACATTGTTTTTCTTGCTAAAAAACCTGTATTTCTTCCAATGAGATTTCCTGTTTCCTTTTTCAACTTAGTAAAATCTTTTTCATTCGCATAAAGAGATAAAACTTTCAAAAAATCATCATGAGGAAGAAAATCTTCTTTTAAAATTCCATATGGAATTTTCATTTGACATATTTCTTTCCAAAAAGGAGCAATATTTAAACATTTTCCTGAAAAAATACTAACTCCATTTTCCCCTTCTTGAACCAAAAAAGGAATTTTACTATTTTCTTCTTGAATAGAAAGACTCTTCTTTAGAGGTTCCCTCTTTTTTTTATAAAAATTTGTTAGAAGAAGTCGTCTTGATACACCTACAGACATATATCCAACTAAAGGAAGAAAAAATTGCATTTTACTCTCTGTCATTTTTTTAATTTCTGAATAAGTAATTTCACTTGAAAGAACTCCATAAGAAACTTTTTTTTCATAGAGAAGATCTGCTGTTTCTTTATTGGTAACCATATGAGTTTGATTCCATACAAGAGGCACTTTTAAATGCAATTTTTGATGCAATTGATAAAGAGCAAAATCATAGAAAAAAATTCCATCAATAGAAATTTTTTCTAAAAACAAAAGAATCTTTTCTACTTCTTTGATTTGTTCATTAAAAATCATTTCATTGAAAACTACAAAAAAGGAGACATTTGGATATTTTTCTTTTAGATTAGAGATTTCTTCTTGAGTATAATATTTTTGATAATCTGTTGCATATCCTTGAAGAGGAAGCAAAAATCCATTGGCACCACACTGAATATAAGATGTAAAATCATCTGTTTTAGCACTGACTAATAATTTCATTGATTCTTTCCTCCTAACATAGTATGAACACAAAGTAAGTCTCCTTTTTTCTGATAGATAGCAAGGGGCATTTTGTTTGAATCAACAAAAAGAACTGAGTCATAGTGTTTCTCATTTTTTAATTTTTGACCATTTTGAATTGCAAAAGCTTTCACAGAATCAACTACTTCTATAGGAATATTTAAAACATCTTCCAATAAAATAGGGGGTTGATTTTCTATCTCTTCTATTGGAACTGCTTCCTGAAGTGTAAAAGTCCCTTGTCTTGTTCGAACCAAAGCACTCATAGTAAAAAGAAGGCCTAAGGATTCTCCAAGATCTCTTACAAGGCTTCTTATATAAGTTCCTTTAGAAACAACCGTTCTAAAAGTAAAAGTTTCTTGATCGACAGATAGAAGTTCTAATTGATATAAATGTACTTCTCTTTTTGGAAGAACCACTCCTTTTTTTTCTCTTGCATATTGATATAATTTTTTCCCCCTTACCTTTACTGCAGAATAAAGTGGAACTTCTTGTAAGTATGTTTTTGGAAAAGTTTTAAATAAATTTTCTAGTTGTTCTTTGCTCGCTATTTTTTTATCCTCTTTTAAAATAGTTCCTTCCAAATCCAAAGTATCTGTCAAAAGTCCCATTTTGACAGTAACAAGATATTCTTTTTCTTTGGCTACAAACCATGGATTTAATTTTGTATATCTTTCAACCAAAAGGACTAAAACTCCTTCTGCAAGGGGATCCAGAGTACCTGTATGCCCTATTTTTTTAGTTCCTAGCTTTTTTCCAACCTGATTGACGACATCTCTTGAAGTCATTCCTTTCCTTTTATAAACGACATATATTTGATTCATAACTTTTTCTTCTCTTTTCTATCACTTATTATACAATGAAAAAAATGAAAAGGCGACTATAAAATCATTTTCTTGAAAAGGAGTTCGTTATGTTTATTGAATTAGTTGAAAATGAAAATGAATTTTATCAAAATTATATTCCATCCCTTGCAGCAAGAAGTTCTTGTGCCTCTTCTTTTTTAGAAGAAGATTCTCAAAATATACAAGATATAAAAACGGCAATCGCTATATCCAATCATATTCAAGCTTTTGAGTATCTTTTCTTACGTCAAAAAGATGCTTTAACTCCCTATGATCTACCTACTTTAGTTTCTAAAATGACAGGAGGAGCTTATGACCAATTTCGAAAAACAAAAGTGGAAGTAAAAGGAAGTCGTTGGACAAGAACAGAACCAAGAAACATTCCTATAGAATTATATAATTTATTTGATAATTATAAAATATATGGGTGGCTTTAGAAGATCCTTATTTAAAAGAAGCAAAGTTTCACATTCAATTCCTGTTAATACATCCTTTTGAAGATGGAAATGGTCGTTGTGCTAGATTATTAACATCATATCATCTATGCCAAGAAAATTTACCTCCTATTATTATTACACCTGATCAAAAGAAAGAATATTGTTCTTACATTGAAAATAGAGATGAGATTGCTTTAGCAAATCTTTTTAAAGAATCTTCTAAAAATGAACAAAAAATTATGATGGAAATCTATCATACTTGCAAAATTGATTATTCTAAATTAGAGAAAAATATTCAAAAAAAGAAGTCTTAAAATCTAGGACTTCTTTTTATGTAAATTTTCAATAATTGTTTCAATGTGTTCTCCATATGCAATAGAAGTATCATAAACAAATATTAGTTCTGGTGTATGTCTAATTTCCACAAGTTCACTGATTTTTCCTCGAATAAAAGAGGCTGCATTTTGAAGAGCTTGCAAAGTTTTTTCTTTTTTTGTCTCATCCAATACAGTAAAATAGACTTTCGCAAAACTTAAATCATTTGTAATTTTTACATCTGTAATTGTAACAAACTGTATGGTTTCATCTTTTACTTCCTCTTTTATTATTTCACTAATTACTTTTACAAATTCTTTATTATATCGTTCTATTTTTATTTGATTCATCAAATTCACCCTCTTTTTCAGTATATCACAGAGAATTCTTTTATTGAAATAAAATCTGTTAATTCTTGACAAAGCAACAAAAAAATAGTAAAATAGCGAGAAAAAAGGAGGGGTTCTATGATTATTTTACCTAAAGAAGAAATCAAGAGAAATGTCTCTGATGATATACTCATTCAAGTGGCTCGTACACAACTTGAATCTTTAGAAAATGGAAATTATTTAGTCAATTCCACTTTAGCTATAAAGTTAGGATTAACTCCTGCTTTATGTACTTTATATAAAAATCTTTTTTTAGAAAAACTACAAGATTCTTCTTTTTTGGATTTGGTTGAAAAAGAAATTCCTAAATTTCACACTAAATGGAATGAATATTTTAAACAAACTTTGAATTTTACATATTTAAAAAATATTTTAACAAGGGATAGGCATGGACTTTTTTATACCCCTGAAAAAATTACAGAACTTGCTTTCTCTCAAGAGTCACTTAGTCTTTCTACCTTGGAACTTTTATTTAAAATTCCTATTTTTCAAAAATTAGTAGAAAAAAAGATTCCTAACGCAACCAATCAATGGGTTTGTTACTTAGATTTTTTAAAAAAGGATACGCTTTCTTGTGAACAAGAACGTGTTTTGTTGAGCACTCATTATTTTAAAGCAAACGGACAGTATGTTCCTATTAACTCTTTTCAAATTGCAAATCTTTTATCAAAAAAAACTCTTTCTATTCAATCAAAAGAAGGAAAAAGTATTACTATTCCTCCTTTTCCTGTAGACTACTTTTATGTAGAACACCAAATCAATAACATTAAAGATTTATTTAAAAGAAAACCTAATTCCAAAAAGGATTTTTTGAAAAAGTACCCACAATTTTATCAAATTGATTTTTCTTTTCCTAAAGTTTATACAAATTTATCTACTGTTTATCGCAAAGAAGAAATTATTTTTCAATATTTATTAGAAAGAGATTTGCATGGAAGTTTTATTTTTTTAGAAGAAAAAAAACAAGATGCATCTATCGATTTAGGAATGAAGGCATTAAAAAATCCTATTTTCTATCAACATATAAAAAATAAAATTCCAGAATTTGATCTTCTTTGGGATGAATTTATAAAAAGAATTCCTAGTAAAGAAACACTTCTAAGTGAAAAACAAAGAGAAATTCTTTTGGCTTATCAAGAAGGAAAATGGCCTGAAAAGTTTTTAAATTCCAGTAAAAAAATAAAAGTGGATCAAATATATCTTTCAACGCAACTTGAAAAAATGAAGAAAAAAATCGAGCAATTTAATTTTCTAAAGCCTATTCTTTTAGAGAAAAATTCTTCCTTAAACTCCATTGATTTTATAAAAGACTATTTTCATTATGAACCTTTATTAAACCATTTTTATTTACTACAATATTTATTAAAAAGAGATTCTCATGGAACTTATCTATCTATAGAAGAGGAAAATGAAAAAGTTTTAGAATATGCAAAAAAAATTGAACAAAATCTTAAAAATCCATATTTAAATGAAATTAGTAAACAAGCCATTGCTCATTTTGAAGAACTTTGGAATGATTTCTTGAAAAATTTACCTCAAGTAAATCCAATAAAACCTTCTAAAAAACAAACAGAAATTTTATTGTCTAGTTATGTTAAGGATGAGTCTAGTCTTTTTGTCCGTGAAAGAAAAAATGAGGAAATCGCTCAAACAATTTCGACTCCTCTTCTTCCTGTAGATAAAGTCTTTATTGAAAAAGAACGAGAAAAAGTAAAACAACTTTTTCAAAATCATCCTCAAGCATTGGAAAAATTTTACAAACGATATCCTCAATTTGAAAGCTATGAAAAAGGAAGAGATCTAGATTTAAATTTCATACAAGAACTAATAATACCCAATAAAGATGGTTTCTATAATTCATCTAAAGTTATCAAGGGAACTATTTATGTGTCTAGTCAGAGTTATATTTATCAAAAAAGAAAAGTCACTGAAAAAAAATTACACAAGAAAGCCTTCCGAGAACGTGTTGAAAAAGAAATTCCTGAGATTGAATTTTTATGGAAAAGCTATCTTGATTCCAAAAAGAAAAAGGAATTTCAAGAAATTCAAAAAGAAATTTTAAAGCTTTTATATGAAAAATTAGATACTGGTGCTGTTGTAGAAAGAACTAATGAGGAAATTGCAAGAATCATTTCAAATCCCTCAATACATTATAGTGCTTACTATGTAGAGCAACAAAAACAAAACATTGAAAAACTTATCAAAGAAAATCCTTCCTTAGCAAGTCAATTACCTCAATGGATTCCCTTCACTGCACTTTCAGAAAGTGAGTTAAAATTATTACAAATTTCTTTTCAATTTCATCAAGAAAGAAAAAGATATTTAAATCATCAAGAAAAGGAAATACAATTAGGAATTCCAATGGAAGAATATAAAAAAATTGAGAAAAGCATACAATGGAAATTACAAAAAAAAGAAGTAAAAAGAACTCTTTCTTTAGAATATCCAACACTCAAAGAAGAAATGCTTATCTATCAACAATACAAAGTTCATCTTTATGAAAAATTATTTTCAGAGAAAGCTTTGTCTATCAAGCGAATTGCAATGGGAAATGAAAATGGTTTAAATTTGTCACTCAAAAAAAAGGAGACAATCGAAAAGAATGTGTTTCAAGAAATGGGAGCAAATTACTATAAAAATTACTTTTCTACTTGTACAGAGAAAGAAAAATGGATTTTAGGTCTTCGCTTAGGACATATGGATCGATGTGTTCACAGCATCAGTGAAGTTGCATCGCTTTGTGATGTAGAAGAAGAAAGGGTAAGAAAAGTGACAGAAGAATGTCTTGCATCAGGAGAAAAACAGATAAGTTACCAATATCAAAAAATGATGGAAAAGAAAAGACGTTAATGCCTTTTCTTTTTAATTTCCTCTTTTATATTTTGAAGAAATTTCTCAAATGGAATTTCTTCTGTTTCTATACTTCCATATTTTCTCACATTCACAGTTTTTGCTTCTTCTTCACTAGCTCCAACTACTAAAGTATAAGGAATTTTTTTTGTTTGGGCTTCTCTTAATCGATACCCTAATTTTTCATTTCGATCATCTAATTCTACACGAATTTCATGTTTTTTAAGTGTTTTAAATACCTCTTTTGCATACTCTAAATGATACTCACTTGATACAGGAATTACTTTCACTTGTACAGGGGCAAGCCAAGTTGGAAGTGCTCCTTTTGTCTCTTCTAAAATATATGCGATAAAACGATCTAGAGAACCTAAAATAGCTCTATGAAGCACTACAGGAGTTTTCTTTTCTCCATCTTTATCTACATATTTTAAATCAAATTTCTGAGGAAGACAAAAATCTAGTTGACAAGTGGATAGAGTTATTTCATTTCCAACTGCTGGTTTTACATTGACATCTAATTTAGGGCCATAAAAAGCTGCTTCTCCAATCTCTTCTTCATAAGAGATTCCAATCTCCTTTAAAACACTGCGTAATTCATTTTCTGCTTGATCCCACATGGCATCATCTGGATAGTATTTTTCTTTATCCTCTTTATCTCTTAAGGAAAGTACACATCGATATTCTGTAATTCCAAAATCTTTATATACATCAAAAATCAAATCTACAACATTCTTAAATTCCTCTTTAATTTGTTCTTTTGTCACAAATATATGAGCATCATTTTGACAAAAGTGCCTACCTCTTTCAATTCCCTTTAAAGCTCCACTCGCTTCAAAACGAAAATCATGAGCAATTTCCCCTATTCGAATGGGTAAATCTTTATAAGAATGCATTTTATTAGCATAAATCATCATATGATGAGGACAATTCATAGGTCTTAATACAAAGGACTCCCCTTCTACTTCCATCATTGGAAACATATTTTCTTTATAATGATCCCAATGTCCAGATGTTTTATAAAGTTCTACATTACCAACACAAGGTGTCATTACATGAAGATAACCTAATTCCTTTTCTTTTTCTTTAATATAGTTTTCTAATTCTTGCCATAGAATGTATCCTTTTGGTAAAAACATAGGAAGTCCTCTTCCAACTAAATCATCTGTCATAAAAATTTCTAATTCTTTTCCAATCTTTCTATGATCTCTATTTTTAGCATCCTCTAAAGCTTCTAAATATGTAGTAAGATCTTCTTCTTTTTCAAAACAAACTCCATAAATTCTTTGTAACATTTTATTATTGGAATCACCCTTCCAATAAGCTCCACTTACTTTCAATAATTTAAAATATTTGATTTCTTTTACTGTTTCTACATGAGGTCCACGGCAAAGATCTGTAAAGTCTCCTTGACGATAACAAGAGATTATTTGTTCTTCTTCATTCATACGTGAAATTAAGTCTAATTTATAAGGATCTTCTTTGAATTTTTCTAAAGCTTCTTCTTTACTGATTTCTTCTCGAATTATTTTTTTTCCATCTTTTGAAATTTTCTTCATTTCTTTTTCAATGGTTTCTAAATCTTCTTCTTTTACGACTTGATCCCCTAAATCTATATCGTAATAAAATCCCGTATCTATAACTGGTCCTACCCAAAATTTAGCCTGTGGATATAAGTGTTTAACAGCTTGCGCCAATAAATGAGCACAACTGTGATTTAGTTTATTCAATCTTTCATCTTCTTTTATGTTGATCATATTCTCCTCCTTCAAAAATATTTTGCTTTCTTTTTCTTTCTACACTAGTATATACCTTTTTTTTCTTTCTGTCAGGTCTCTTTCGTTTTTCTTCATAATTTTTTCAAATATCATTTTCATTATGAGTTTGATAATTTTAATATTGATTGATGAAAGCTTGCTCTTACAAATACTTCTATGAAAAGTTAAATTTTTACCGTACTCCACCTCCTGATGAAAAACCTCCTGAGGAAGAGCCTTGTAAAGAATCTGTTTTTTGTATGGAATTAGATGAAACTACTTGATTGCTTCCATAAAAAGAAGGAAGACTGCTATGAACCAATAAAAAGGCATCACAACAAGCTTGATAACCTGTTTTTGCATATTGCAAGACGTAAGTAATTTTTTCTAGATCCATCAGTTTAGTAAACCACTTTCCATTTGGATAAAATTGACTTAAATTTTTTTCTACTTCTTTAGTGATTCCAAAAAGTTCTGCCATAATTAGATAATCTTCCCAAACAATTGTCTCTAAAACTTCTTTTTCATGAAAAGTTCCAAAATCTAGAAGAAAATGCTTTAATCCTATCAATTGTCGTCCGATTTCATTAGCTTCTTCTTTTAAAAATAATCGTTCACGAGATACTTTTCCATAAGAGGTTTTTTCATCGATTCGCTCTCGTTTGACTAAACCATCTTTTGAAAGAGCAATCGTTCCTTCATATGAAAAATCAGAAAACCAGGAAATTACTTGTTGATAATTTTTCTGACACCACTCCTTAAAAGTATTTATTTCTAAAGTACCATTGCAAGAGGCACTTACAAAAATTGTTTTTAAACGATCTTCTATTTTTGTAGAACATGGATCCAAGTTATCAAAATGAATGGAGCAAATTTTTTCTACTCCACTTTCTTTAGTTGTTATCGAAATTCTTTTTTCTTTAAGCCATTTTAATAAATAGGCTCCTAAAATATGACTTTCATCTTGCAGTAAATCAAACTTAAAAGATAAGTAGCAAATCTTACATAAATCTTTTGAAAGAGGAATCTCTCTATAATAAAAGGAAGCTGAAACTTCTAATTTTTTCTTTCGCAACGTTTTTCTTTCTCTTTGACTTTTTCGAAAAGAAAGATAACGAAAGCAAGCAAGCAAAAGAAATAAGATCGCCAAGATAAGAGGAAGAGAATAAAGAAAGAAGAGATAGAAAATCGTCTTGATTTCTAAAGAGGGCTTTTCTGAGTTTATCTTAGTTTCTTCGATTTCTTTAAAAGTTTTATTTTCAATAAAACCTGGTGAAAACATCCCATTTTTAAATCCAATAAGTGCTGTTATATACTGATTTTTATCTAAGGTCTCTTTCGTTTTTATCATGATTTTTCCATTTTGATAAAAGAAAGCTCCATTGGAGTATCCTAAGACAGAGACATTACTATTTTCTTCTTTAAATAAAATGGACTCGCTTTCAATTTGAATGCTTACAGTTCTTGGAGTTGGATTCATATTCATAGGAATAAATGTAAAATAAATTCCTTGTTGATCTTGATATTGTTTGATAAGGTTTTTAATTTGGTATTTTATGTGATACTGCTGTCTACCATATTCACTAATTCCCCAACAAAGCTCTATGCCATTTTGTTTTTGAACGATTCCATTTTTATACTTTTTTTGATCAAAATTGTCTTGAATATTCCAACTATTCTGAAATTGATAATTTCTTCCATTTCCCATAGAAACAGAAAAATCAAAAATTTTAGAAGAATTTAAATTTCCGTAAGATTTATAAAGTTCTGTTCCTTGATCTAAAAATGTATCCCAATCTTCTGTAACAATGGCATCTCCATTTTTTTGAAGATGGATTATCATTTTAATTTCATCAATATTATTAGAAGCATCTACTTTGATTGGGACAAGAAAACAAAGAAAAATTCCAAAAAAAATACAAATTTGAATCAAGAAATTTTTCCTCATTCTTTCACATCCTTTTATTTTAGTAGTATATCACAAAAAAGAAAGAAACTTCAACTGAACCTTATCTCATAAAATTGATATAATTACTTACAAAATAATAGATTTAATTAAATAATTTTTATAAAATTGATTTGGCATAAAAAAAGATTGACTCTACCCTTAAGGGAAGAGATATACTTAGCATGAAAGGAGAGAAATATGTATAAAATTGGAGAATTTTCTTATTTATGTGAAACAACATTGAAAACATTAAGATACTATGACAAAATTGGATTACTAAAGCCAGAAAAAATTGATCCTTTTACAGGATATAGGTATTATAGTGAAGAACTTTTAGAAAAATACAAACAAATAAAACTGCTTCAAAATGCAGGATTCTCATTAAATCAGATTCAATGCTTTTTTGAAAAACCAGATCCTTATTTTTTACAACAACAAATTGATACGATAAAGAAAGAGAGTTTACAAAAAGTTCAAATGCTATCCCATATGAAAATGAAAATAAAAAAGGAAAAGAATCAAAACGTAGAATTTATACCAAACCCTCATTTCTATGCAATTGGAAAATTTTTAGAACTGGAAACAAGAGAAAATCTCACAATCGAATTAGCACAATTAGAGCAAAGAAACAAAGTCTTTCATGAAAATCCAATTTTCTTTATGAACTATGAAAAAAGTTATTGTGATAAGAATTTAAAATGCTTTTTAGGTAGACTTGTTGCAAAAGAAGTCTGGCAAAATCCTAAAATCAATTTTGAAGCACAGAAGCAAGGTTTCATCATGATGGAAGATGAGAAAGCAATTTCTTATTTACATACCATCGTAAAAGATTCAATCTTAGAATCTTATCAGGAAATAATTCAATATGCAGAAAAAAATAAAATTCAAATTCGAGGAGCATTTCAAGAAATCTATCAAAAAGATGGACAAATTGATATTTATGTAGAAGCTTATGATTTAAACGAAGAAAATCTAGAAGCTTTATCACATGATAAAAAGCTTGCCCAAACACTTCAGAATAATTACCCAAAAGAATTTATAGGTACATGGAACTTACAAGGAGAAATCATAGAGCCTCCAAAATTTTTTGAACCTTCGCAAAAACATTCAATGCCAGAAACTACTCTTATCACTTTAGAGCTTAAAAAAGATGGCACTACAAACTTTGATTATATTTCTTGGAAGGAAAATTATCTTATTATTAAATATCCTAAAAGAACTGCTTATAGTCCTATGTATTATAAAGAATATGATGAAACACCTTACTTAGAATTACTTTTAAATTTTCAGGAAACTGCTGCAAGACCTGATCTATATTATTATAAAAAAGAACTATAAAAGTCCCTAAATTTCATAAAAGTGGCGTCCCCGAGAAGATTTGAACTTCCGACCCTTCGCTTAGGAGGCGAATGCTCTATCCAACTGAGCTACGAGGACATAAGCTCATTTTATCAAAAAAAAAAAGAAAGTGGAAGATCCTACTTTCTTTTTTATACATTTGAAAGAGCAGATTCTACTTTGAATGTACCTAAAATCGGAGTTTCTTCTTCTGTCCACATCCTAACTTGTAAGGAAGTATTTCCTTTTTCTTGTAATCCTAAAAGATACAAAGCACCATCTTGAGATAAATTTCTTACTTCTGTTACTTGTTCCTCTGTAATGATTTGATAATAAATCTCATTGAAACGATTCTCATATCCTTCTTCTTCAAAACGAAGTAAAATATTTCCTTTCGCATCTTTATTGGTAATTGCAATGGTCTGTTCTTTTATCTCTTTATTTACTTCTAATGTAGTAAGTCCTTCCACTACATATCCTGTATCTACATTTTTCTTTTGCATTTCTTGTCTTGGACCATACCAAAACCATGTCAAAGAAACAAGAATCATACTAACATATAAAATTTCAAAAAGAAGACGTCTTCTTTCTTTTCTTTGCATATCTTGCATATACCTTCCCCCTCTTATGTAGGCATCATTATACCACAAAAAGTAATTTTATGCAAGTTTAGATAAAATAGAATCCATTTCTTTTTTCTCTTCTTCTCCTGCTTGATCTAAAATTTGTTCTTTTCCAAACCATTCTGGGACAGGCTCTTCCTTTCGAACTTGTCTTGTTTTTGTTGTTTTTAAAAGTGCATTTTTAATTTTTTTATGTTCTTTTTCGGTTAAACGCATTGCATCTTCTACTGTTTCTATATGAAGGCGTTTAAATTGTCCTGCGAGTGTTTCTACGTAATTTCTTGAAAGTTTTGCATTATCCCTACTTAAAGAGTATGCCAAGAGTACATTTACAACTCCTGGATTTAATTTTTGATCTACCATCAACTCTTCTACAAGTTGTAAATCTCTTTTGGTTGGTTTTCCTGATTTATACTTACTTTTTAAATATTCATAAGGAGTTAAATTTTCAAAAGTATAAACCATTTTAGCCCAATTGGATACATCTCCTTCTGGTTTTTTTAAAAAATCAGGTTGCTTTCGATAAATCATAGTAGGAAGTTTTCCACCTTGTTCAAATTGATAAAAATTTCTACAATTTTTTCGTAAGAGCATTTTATCAATCATTCCCTTTTCAGTAAGTGCATCTCTTACAAGATTTTGCATGGTAATTGTATCAAGATGATAAGTAAAAGCAAGGGCATTGATCAACTGTTTTGTATCCGTATTAAAACATTTTTCATGAACCATATCTTTTGGAATAGAAGAGATGAGCAAATTAAAATCAATCTGACTTTCAAATAAAGGCGCTGCCATTTCTTTTACTCGAATGGTATCTAGTAGTTCAAAAGATTTTAAAGAAGTACTTTCAAATACATCTGTAAATTTAGATGTGATATCTTGGTATCCTTTTAATTTTAAAACAGGAACTTGAAAGTAAGAAACCAATTTATCATATTCTTTTTTTCCAATATTATTATAAAGAACAATACTTAAAACAGGATGATTCAAAAAACTAGCTGCATCTAGTGGAGCATATAAAAGATAGAGGTATTGATGTACTGTTTCTTCCTTCACATAAGTTTTTAACAATCCAATTCCTTCTAGTTTTTCTCGTGCTATTTTTAAAGCTTCCAGAGAAAGTTGTGTTGTTGCCATTAAGTGATGATGTGTAAAAACATCACTCATAATCTCTTCTTTCATTAAATCATCTAATAGTGTTAAATATAAACTAGTCGCAGAAGATCCTATAATTGGTTGATATAAGAGAGTTAAGAGTTTTCTATCTTCAACGTGTAATAAAGCCTTGTTATATACAATATAAGTATCCGCAGGTAATAATGTCTTAGGTCTCATTCTCTTCTCTCCTTTTTCTTTAGTATACCAGGGAAAAAAATATCTGTTTTAAAATAAACTGATTGTAAACAAATAAAGTTTTAAAAACTATTCCTCTCTTCTATTTTTACTGTTTAATACATACTCTTCACTTACTTGCTTGATTCTTTCTAAAATTCTTTTTGCTTTCACTTTTTCAATCGCACTGGTGGTTTGTCCTAATAGTTTTTCTAACTCTTCCATCGTAAAATTGGAAGTAAAAAAAGTAGGTAATTCTTCTTCCATTCGATATTGAAGAATTGGTCCTAACACTTCATCTCTTGACCAGGAAGTTACATTTTCTGCACCAATATCATCTAAAAGAAGAAGGGGGGCTTTCCTAACACGATCAAATTTTTCTTCATAACTATCTTTAAAAGAAGATTTTAAAAGACGTAATAGTTCTGGGTAATATACCATACAAGATTGCACTCCTTTTTTTGCAAGTTCATTAAAAAGTGCTGCAATCATATAAGTTTTTCCACTTCCAAAAGAACCACATAAATAAAGTCCCTTTCCTTTTTTTTCTTTTAGATAAGATGTCATAAAAAACTCAAAATATTTTAAAATTGGAACTCTTGCTTTAGAATCTTTATAAAAATCTTTGAAAGAGGCTAAAGCAATTTGTTTTGGAATATGAAAATATTCTATATTCTTTTGATAGGCATAAAGTTCTTCTTGCTTTTTTTTCTTAGGACACATCTCATAAGAAAAAGCAATTCTATTTTTTTGTTGTTGAGGGGTATAAAGATATCCTGGTACTTTATTTTTACAACTTGTAAGACTCTTGCAATGAAGGCAATTTTCTTTTTCTTTCGCTGCTTCTTCTAGCAAAGAGGTATATTGAATAAGAAGAGATTCAGAAATATCTAAAGAATCTACTAATTTCTTAAATTCTTCTTGTTGATAAGCTTCCATGTAACTTTTTTTTAAATTGATTTCATTTTCTTTTTTGATGTAAGTTTGAATGGTTTTCACAGGATCACCTCTTTCATAATAAAAAACAGAAATATTTTTTTCATTATACAATAAAAAAGAAGAATTAGACAAGAGAAGCTTACCTAGAAGGATGAGCTATTTTAATCTTAAGAGTTGGAAAAGAAATGGAAACACTTCCTTTTTCTTTTGTGTTTAAAACAGGAATTTTTGCTTTTTGTAATCTTTTTAAAACAACAGGACTTGGATGATGATACTTATTTTTTCTTCCAGATGAGAGAAGTGCAAGAGAAATTTTTCTTCCTGTAAGTAACTTTTTTCCTGTACTTGTCTGACTTCCATGATGTCCTACTTTTAAAATTGTAATTTCCGATAAGTCATAATTTTTTACTATATTTTCTTCTGTTTTAATGGAAGCATCTCCTAAAAAAAGCATTGTTTTTTCTTGATGGGTTACAAAATAGACAGAACTGCTATCGTTCTCTTCTTCCATTTCCTGATTGATTTGTTGAAATGAAAAGTTTCCTAAAGCAAAAGAAACTCCTTCCTTTGCTTTTTTAAATGGAATGTTTAAAAGTTTTGCTTTCTTTTTAATTTCTTTTTCTGTTGGAGTTAATTTTCCTAAATTGGTATAGATTTGATCTACTTTGAAATAGGAAAGTAAATAACAAGTATTTCCTGCATGATCTTGATCTCCATGAGATAAAAGAATTGTTATTTTTCTAATTCCTCTTGCTTGTAATTCTTTTACCAAATAACTTGCATGTTGATTTTTACTAGAAATTGTCTCTTTTCCTCCTACATCTAATAAAAGAGCTTTTCCTTTCGATTCAAATAAGAAACAATCTCCTTGCCCTACATCTACCATGGTAAGTCTATCTTCTTTAAAGTAAGGTAAGAAAAATGCATGAATCAAAAGAAAAAGAGCATAGAGAAAAAAGAATTTTTTCTTTTTTAGGCAAAAGAAAAAGAAGAAAAAAAGAAAAACGTAATAAAGAGGAGAAAGTTTTAAAAATGGAAAGGAAAAGAAGGAAAAATGTTGTGCAAGAAGACTTCCCTTTTCAAGAAGGAAAATAAAAAAAGCAAGGATTGGTTCTAAGAATGGAAAAAAGAAAACCAAAAAAACAAGAGGAAAAATTAAAAAACTTACAAAAGGAATAAAGAACAAATTATAAAAAATACTTGCAAAATTTGCTTGATATTGAAAAAAAAGTGTAATAGGAAGACCGACAAAAAAACTAAAAAGTGAAGTTTGAAAGAGCTTTTTAAAAAAAGAAGAAGTTTGCTCTTTTGTTTGAAAAAGGATCAAAGAAGAAGAAATGGAAAACGAATAGAGAAAACCTACATCTTCTAGTAAAAATGGATTTTGATAAAGTAGCAAAGAAAGAATAAAAAGAAGAATTTGATAAGGTGCAATATGAAAGTTAAAAAGACGATTCCCTGTAAAACAAAGAAAAAATAGACTAGCTCGTAAAATAGAAGGACTTTGTTTTACTAGAAGTAAATAAATTCCTAAAAAGAAAAGAGTTATAAAAAAACAAGGAATTTCTTTTTTTCCTATTTTCTTGAGAACAATGAAAATTCCTCCTATCAAGGAAGAGATATGTAGACCTGACAAAGCAAACAAATGAGAAATTCCAATCGATTGATAAGATTCCTTAACGATCATTTTAATTTCTTTAGAATCTCCAAGTAAAAATGTTTTTAAATATGCTTTTGTTTGAGAAAAGGTTTCTAAATATTGATAAAGTTTTTTTCGAATTTTTTCGATCCAATTTCTTTGTGGCAAAAGAGAAAGCTGTTTCACATAAATGCGATAAAAAATTCCTTTTCGAGCAAGCGATTTTTTATAAGATGTTGTAGAAAATTGGTATGTTAAATCTTCTATTTTTTCCATAGTCCCAGAAAAAGAGATTCGATCTCCTACCGTTAAGGAAGTGGTGTTTTTTCTTACATCTTTTGAAATAAAAAGTTGGAATTTCTTTTTTCCTTTTACCTCAAGAAGAAAAGAATCTTGAATTTTTTGCTTAGAAACAATAGTTCCTTCATAAGATTTTTCTTTATAATGAACATTTGAAATGGGTCTTTGATAAGAGAGAAAAACAAAGAATATGGATCCTAGAAAAAAAGGAAAATAAAACCAATTAGAGAGTAATATTTTCCTGCACTTGATTGAAAAGTGCATCCCCAATTCCATCCACTTCTTTTAATTCTTCTATACTTTTAAAAGGACCATGTTTTTCTCGATATTGGATAATTGCTTCTGCTTTCGCTTCACCTATTCCAGAAAGCATCATAAGCTCTTCTTTTGTTGCTTGATTCAAAGATATTTTTCCTTCCATTTTTTGAGATGATTCTTCTTCAATACAAGCATCATTAGAAAGACTTCCCAAATTTCCATTTTGGCACTCTTCTTGTACTTTGGCTTCTACTTCTTTCACTCTTTTAAAATCTGCTACTTCTTCTTTTGTATAAATAATAATAACCATCTCATCAAAAACTTTTTTACTTAAATTGATTACCGTTGTATCAGCTTCTTCCAATAAATTTCCTGCCATTCGAATCACATCAATGACTCTGGAACCTTCTTCTACACTGTAAATACCAGGATTTACCACAGCACCTTTAATATCTACCTGATAAAGAAGTGGTGCTTTTTTCGGTTCTTCTTTTTCTATAGGCTCTTCTTTTTTTGCTAAAAGAACTTGTTTTTTCTCTTTTGTTTTATTTGTGGATGTTAGTTTTGGAAAGGTATAAAAAACAAAGGAAAAAAGAAGAAGAACTCCAAATAAAAGAGCCATCAATTTTTTTCGATGGCGATATGTAAATGTCATATGACTCCTCCTCCTTTTTATCTTAGATAAAAAGCGAAAAAAAAAGAGAACTTGTTTTGAAGTTCACTTTCCTACTTATGAAGTCCATTTTCGATGGAGACTCTTTGTACGATTGTAAGAGATGCGACAAGACAAAGTGTAAAACTACCTCCATAACTCATAAAAGGAAGTCCTACTCCCGTCAAAGGAATCAATCCCATCAATCCCATTAAATTTACTACAATATGAAGAAAAATATAAATAGCAATTCCATAACACATGACAGCACCTCGATCTGTATAACTTCTTTTTCCAATCAGCAAGATCCGAACAAGAATAAAAAGATAGGCAAGTAAAAGAAGAATTCCTGTAATTGCACCTAGCTCTTCTATAATCACTGCAAAGATAAAATCTGTATAAGGTTCATCTAAATAAAGATACTTTTGTGTGCTATTTCCAAGCCCTACTCCCGTTAATCCACCATTATTGATAGCAATATATCCATTACAAACTTGTCCTCCTGTTGTTAAGAGTCGATCACAAGGATTCGTAAAATTAAGACGTTCTAATTGTCTTGAATGAATAAATGTTTTTCCGTTGGTAATCAATACAAAAGAAATAAGAAGTACGCCTCCAATACAGGTAAATAAAATTTTATTTTTAATTCCTTTTGGAATCGGTTCTGCAAAAAAAATAGAGGCCACAATTAAAGCAAAAATAGTAGCTGTTCCAAGATCTGGTTGAAAAATAATTAGAAAAAAGATGATACCTCCTACTAAAAGAGGAAGAAGACTGGCCCAATAAGAATTTAGTTTTTTACGATTTAACTCATAATATCTTGCCATCCAAACAATCATAATTACCTTAGCAAATTCACTAGGTTGTATTGAAATAGGTCCCAAATCGAACCAAGAAATAGCTTGATTTTTAGCTTTTCCATAGACAAGCAATATAAAAAGTGCTGCTGTTACAATCAGTAATAACGCATTGGAAAAAATTCCATATGCTTTGGTTGGAAATCGAAGCAGAAAGAAAGCAAAAATAAAAGCAACTAACAAAAATAAACCTTGTTTAATAAAATAATTATAGGGACTCACTGCTCTTGCCATATAGGCTGTTACATTAGAAGCAGAAAAAACCATAACCAATCCAAAAATAAAAAGAAAAGTTGAAACTATTAAAAGTGGTTTATCTATATGCTTCCAGATCTTTCGCATGAAATTCCCTCCTATTTTTATTTATCATATCACAACTTCTTATATTTAGGAATTTTTTTCTGACATATTAAGAAAAGAAATAATTCAAAAATACTAATCTAGATAGAAGTCATGAACACATTTTTACTCTTTTCATATCTTATAGTAGTAAGGAGGCATGTTTATGTACTACTATGGTGGAGGGTCATCTTGTCCATGCTCTAATTGGAACACATGGGGTCCAAGTTGGGGATTTAGTGGTGGTTTTGGATATAATCAAGGATACGGACAAGGATATGCAATTATTTTAGTTCTATTTATCCTCTTGGTAATCGTAATCGGTGCAAGATGGGCACGATAAAAGAAGCAAAACGCTTCTTTTTTTATGGAGCAAGAACGATGCGGAATGAACCATTTCCATCAGCATGCCCATATACGAGGTAAAAATAGAAAACACCTGCAATTGTATGATCTTTATAGTATCCACTACGAGTAGGCCATGGGTTCCAAGAAGATACCACATAGGAATAATCGTTATACCATCCTGCAATTTCATTCATTGCATGTCCTTTACATGCACTTCCTCCACAAGCTGTATTAGAATCGCTACTTGTATAAAGATCATAGTATTTAGATTCTGGCCAGTCCCTTCCTCCTAATTCTTTCGTCCACTCTTTATTATCAAATCCTGTCTTTCCTATATACCCTGAATTCCATAGTCCTACTGCTACTCCATCTGTCCTTCCCATTTGTTTTGCTGTCTCTATATCATAACTCTCACTAGAGTATCCTGAATAATGATTATAATTTCCCATCATGTATTCCCAAGCGCCTCCACTCATATCATAAATTCCATAAATGTTTCCGGTGGTACTTGCTCC
>CANQEE010000017.1 GCA_947594595.1 uncultured Bacilli bacterium | reverse complement strand
GACGTATCAACTTATATATCATCCGGCATTAGCAATCATTTCTAATTGTTATTCCAGTCTCGAAGGTAGATAACCCACGTGTTACTCACCCTTGCGCCACTAAGTGGGAATCCAAATCCAAATTTGTGCAAGCACGCATTCTTCAATGGGCCACTTCGTTCGACTTGCATGTCTTAGGCATGCCGCCAGCGTTCATCCTGAGCCAGGATCAAACTCTCAAAAAAAATAAATTTTGTTTGTTTTGTTTTTTTAATCCTGACTGTCTCAAAAATTGACGTTTTGCTTAGTTTTCAAAGATCATTTTCTGCACTTTTTCGCAGTGCGTTTTTAATATACCAAACTTTTCTGCTTTTGTCAATCATTTTTTTCTTTTTTTGAAATTTACTTTAAATTGACATGTTAAGTATATTCAAATTCCTGCGTTGTGCATTACCACTATACCAAACTCAAAGTTTTGTTGTCAACAACTTTTTGTCGTTTTTTCTTACTTTTTTATTTGGAACAGTTTTTGACACTTTTACAACAATGTCAGGCATTACCATAACAAAAATATTACTTCTTTGTCAATAGATTTTTTTAAAAACTTCTTTAAATTTTGAAAAAGATCCTATCTTATCCTATGCAAGTTTTTAATTTTTTTGCGAAAAAAAATCAAAGTGTTATTTTTTCCTTTGATTTTTCTTTTAATTCTTTATAGATCTCATAATATGATTCAATCACTTCCGGTTGAAAGAAAGATGATTTTTTTCGAATCAATTCAATAAGATAAGAAAGTTCACTTTTTAAAATCTCATCTAACTTTTTGGAATATTGAAATCGTCTCTTATGATAAGCATATTCCCTTCGATCTAAAATTTTGAAACTTCCTGTTGAAAAAATTCGAACATCTAAATCGTAATCAATAAATTGAATTGAATGATTTTTTAGAAGAAAAGGAGAAGTCATATTACAATAAAATGTCATTCCTTTTTTCTTTCTTTGGGCAATGATATTAAACCAGTGATCTTTAAAAAAGAAAAGAATTGCTGCTTCTTTTGTATACCATGTTTTTCCATCTACTTCTGTCACTTTTGTTTCATTATTACCAAAAACATAAACGTCTTCCTTCTTATCTAAAAGAATCGCCTCATCCCATGTTTTATAGAGCTGTCCATTATGTTTATAGCCATAAATTGCATAGTTTTTTCCTATTGTTTCCATTTCAATAGACACCTTCTTCTTTTGCATGTCTATTATAATATAGTTCAGAAAAAAAAGAAAGAGATTTACTCTATCTCTTATTAAAATACCCAATTGCCCAAATTCCTAGTAAAAAAAGAACCAAAACTACTCCCACATAAAACCATGGTTGATTCACATATTGTGATAAAAATTCACTTACCTTTCGGTTCCAACGATCCATAGTCGTTGTAAAACTTAAAATAGATCCGTATGACATCTTACTCCTCCTTTTTTACTTCTTTTACAATCTTTGCATCATTTACTTTTTTCTTTTTTTTCTCTTTTTTCGGTTGTTGAGAGGTTATTTCAATTTCGATTCCCACTGTATTTTTACTTAAAAGAATGTTTGAAAGAATATCTAAAAAAGCATAAATAAGTATAAATATTCCTATCATTTGTGTTACAACTGCGGCTGTTTTAAAAGGATTAAACAAAATGACAAGTCCACAAATTAGGCAAAGTAAAGAAGTTATTAAGGATGCTTTCCAATAGGAACTTTCGCTGTTTTTAAAGGTTAGTGCTTGTTGTAGTTTAAAGGAACTACTTACAATCATTCCTAATCCAAGAAAAATAGGAACTAGACTACCAACGATATTCGGTTTGATAATCAAAACAATTCCTGCCAATATTGTAATGATTCCATATACAATATTAAACTGATTCCATATTTTCTTCTCCTCCTGGACTTTAAAAAATTGAATGACAGCTACAGCACCAATTGCAATTAAAACGCCTCCAAAAAGATAAGAAATTGAAACTAAGGTTGCTTCTGCCATAAAAATAAGAAGGAGACCTACTGCAATCAAAACCAAAGATTTTAAAAGGCTTGCTAGATTGAATTTTTTCATAATTTATCACTCCTATTCAGTTCTTAATGATTCCACTGGATCTTTTTTAGATGCGATATGTGCTGGAATTGAACCACCTATTACAGTAAGAATAACACTAATTAAGATTAAAAGTAAAGCATGAATTGGATTTAGTTGAGCAACTTGAGGAAGGCCTGAGAGTTCTTCAATAATGGCATTGGCTGGAAAGGTTAATAAATAAGCAATTCCAATTCCAAGCGCACCTGAGAAAATTCCAATTAAGAAAGTTTCTGCATTAAAGACCCTTTTAATATCTTTTTTTCTAGCACCTAATGCTCTTAAAATTCCAATTTCTTTGGTCCGTTCTAGAACAGAAATATAAGTAATAATTCCAATCATAATGGATGAAACAATTAAGGAAATGGATGAAAATGCAATCAAGACAATGGTTATTGCATCCATGATATTAGTTGTTAAGGAAGAGATTGCAGCAGCCATATCTGTATATTCAATTCTCTCTTCATTACTTTTTCCTTTATTATAGGCATCCAAATGTTTTGTAATATGTTCTTTGCTCTTAAAATCTTTTGGATAAATAGAAATCATAACAGGCATTTGTTCTGCTCCCAAATACCCTAGCATTGCATCTTTTGTATTTCCAGTTATTCCTTTAGAATCATCTTCAAAAGAAGTTCCCATTAAGATATTATAATTTGCTTCTTCTTGAGCCTTTACGATTCTAGAATCTTTATTTTTAGAAATAACTAAATCTGTAAGAGCATTGGTATAGGCAATTCCACTTCCTGATGTAATGATTTTCTTATCTTCCTTTCCACGAATGATTGCTTGAATATGAATGGTTACACTATTCTCATTTTGATAAAGACTTTCTAAATCATCGTTGGGTATGAAATACCCTCCTACTTCACGATAATAATCATCATTGAAAACAATTTTTAATTCTTGATTCATAAGTGTATCAAAATCTACACTTTTCTTATCAGATATTCCTAATGCTTTTAAGGTAGATTCATACACTTGATTTCTACTGTCTACTTGTAAAATAAGTCCTGGATTTTTTTCATCTATTTTTCCCTTTAATATATCGTAATTATTTTCAATAACACCATAAGAACTTTTCTCATCCACTTTGGATGGAAGAAGAACCCAATTACTCATGATATTTTGTGTATTAACTTCTTGATAGGAACCATCTTGATTATGATTGATCATGATAAAATGAGCCATCTTTTGATAAGCAACTCCTGCGACTTGATCTTGATCTAACTTTTTTAAATAAGATAAATAGTCTTCACTAAAGACATTTTGATGTTGCATTTGTTCTAAGATATCTTTTTGAATATAGACTTTTTCTTCTTTTGGGTATTCTTTTAAAGACAAATCCCCTGTTATTTCTTTCATACTAGTCTCATTCATATCAATAGAACTTTGACTAATAATAATTGGAGCTCCTGATAAAGTATCTCGTTCAAATTCATCAATTTTTATCTGAAATCCATTTGAAAGAGAAAGGATTAAAGCAATTCCAATAATTCCGATCGAAGATGCAAAAGCAGTAAGAGCAGTTCTTCCTTTTTTGGTTTTAATATTATTAAATGATAAATGAAGTGCTGTCATAAATTTCATAGCTGTTTTTCGAATAGAAAAAGCAGATTGTTTTTCTTCTTTTTGAATTGGATTACTATCTTCTAATATATTTCCATCTTGCATTTTTACAATTCTATTAGCATACTCAGAGGCAAGTTCTTGATTATGAGTCACCATAATTACCAATTTATCTTTGGCAATTTCTTCAATCAATTCCATAATTTGCTTGCTCGTTTTAGAATCAAGAGCTCCTGTTGGTTCATCTGCCAAAATAATAGCAGGATCATTCGCAAGAGCTCTTGCAATCGCAACTCGCTGCATTTGTCCACCCGATAATTGATTTGGTTTCTTATGCACATGTTCTAAAAGTCCAACTCTTTCTAAGACCTCATATGCTTTTTTTCGTTTTTTCTTCTTTGAAACTCCTGAAAGAGTCATTCCAAGTTCAACATTTTCTAACACTGTAATATGGGAGATTAAATTATAATTTTGAAAAATAAACCCAATACAGTTGTTTCGATAAAAATCCCAATCTTTTTCTTTATATTCTTTTGTACTTTTTCCATTGATGAGTAAATCACCACTATCATAACGATCCAGACCACCAATGATATTTAAAAGGGTTGTTTTCCCACTTCCACTAGGTCCTAAAATCGCTACAAACTCGTTTTTTCTAAAGGAAAGGGTCACTTGATTCAGTGCTTGTTGCTGAAATGTCCCTGTTTGATAACTCTTTGAAATTTTTTTAAGTTCTAACATTTTATCTTCCACCTTTCTTTCTCATTATACACATTTTTTTATGAAAAATCTTCCTTCTCTTCTAAAATTGTACTTTTTAGTTGTGTTTGACTTATTTTTTCATACGTAAAGGTTTGACTTTTTCCAAAGAAAATCAAAATTCCTTGTAGAAGAAAAAATAAATAATTGATTCCAACTATGAATTGACAACTTTTTTGAATCCAAATTGGAAAAGGGATTTTAGATAGAACTTTCAAATAATAGGGAGCAGGAAGAAGAACGAAATAAAGAAAAAGGTTTCGAATCCAAATTTGTTTGATTGAAGCTTTTCTTCCTTCTTCATTAACATATTGAATTCGCATTATCCATTTTCCAATCGTTCTTCCATCAAAAAGAGCTGGAAATAGAAAGTAGGAAAGAAAGGAGCCCATACAATAATAAAGAAGAAGCATACTTCCTTTTAAATCCTTTTGTAGAAATAAGAACAGACAAAGTATAACAATAGCAAAAAAGAAAGCATCTATTAAAAAAGCAAACATTCTTCGAAAAGCACTAATCTTTTTCCCTTTTTCAAAAGATTTTTCGTCTAAAGAACTTCTTGAAGGTAAAAACTTGGTAAAGAAAGGAGCGAAAGCATATCCTAATAGTCCTCCTATGGTATTGACTAGTAAATCATCTACATCAAACAATCGATAACTTCTTGGATAAATTCCATAAAGTCCTGTCAATTGAGTCAGTTCAAAGAAAAGGGAAAGAAGAAAAGAAAGAAAGAATACATGATACCATTTTTTCTGATAATAATATCGCAAATAAATTCCAAAAGGAAATGTTAAAAATACATTGAATAAGACAGTATATACAGATGGATCTTGAAAGAAAGCTAAAATATCTTGAATATGAGTCCAGTCTGTTGAAGTTATCTTTCCTCCTAATAAATAGAGAAATTGTCCTAATTGAAGTTGAATTGTAGGCATTTTATATTGTAAGACGGCTTCTTTTGATGGAAGAGGTAAAATAATAAGAAAATAACAAGTTAATAAATATAAGATAAAACTATACACCACTATCGTTCGAAGAAAAAGAATGGAACCATACTTTCTATATTCATATATCATATATGGAATTAAAGTGAAAAAGGCTAAAAAAGGAAAACAGAAAAAAGCAACGAGAATCGGCCTTATATAAACATCTATCATAAAGAAATACTTTCTATCATTTCATGAATTGAATAAGATTTTCCTTGCAAAATTTCTTCTAGTAAATCAAAGACTGGAAGTGTCTTTCTTTTGTTTTTCATAAGATTTTGAATAGCTCTTAAATTATAAATTCCTTCAACTGTATTTATTTTTAGATACTTTTCTACCTCTTCCACTTTTTTGCTTGCAAGCATTTTTCCTACGGTAAAATTACGACTTTCACAGCTTTCACAACTCATATAAAAGTCTGCAATTCCCGCAGCAGTAAAAGCTGTTTTAGAAGATGCATTCTCTTCTTCTAAAAATTTTTGTAATTGAAGAAAGCCTTGATAAAGAAAAGCTGCTTGTGTAGAAGTAGAAGCACCTTTTCCTACCAAATATCCTTGTAGAATTGAAAAAACTGTCTTAAAAGCTGCACAATAACTAACTCCTTCTAAATCATTTGTATATTCCTTTAAAATAGAGGTTGGAAGGCAAGAGGAAAAATGAAGAAAGTCTTGCTTATTAGAACTAGCAATGGTTACTATTACTGGATTAGAATGAGCTACATCCAGTGCAAAAGTAGGGCCTGATAAAACAAGAAGAGGATTTGAAATATGATGATTCTTAAAAAGTTGAATTCCTACCAATCCTTCCTCCGTTAATCCTTTTGAAGCTAAGACTAAATACATTGTTTCCTTTAGAAAAGGTCGAATTTCTAATAAAGTATCCTCTACTTTAGAAAAAGGAACTGCAAAAATGACAAAATCAGCGTTTGTAAGTGCCTCTTCTTTAGAAGTGGTTACTTTTAAAGAAGAAAGATCAATACCAGGAAGCGCTTTTTCCCGTGTACCTTTCGTTTGAATTTCTTCTTTTTCTTCAAAAAATGGGGTATATACATAAACTTCATTTTTTTGATTCAGTTGTGTTGCAAGCGCAAGTCCATAGGCACCACACCCTAAAATTGTTACTTTCATTTCAATCACCTTATATTTATTATAAACTTTTTTCCTATTTTTTGAAGAATTTTCTTGAAAAGGAATATTTTTTTCTATTTAGGACATAGTATAAAAGGAAAATAAGAAAAAATTAGCAAACTATATTGACAAGTGCTAAAATTGGTGCTATAGTGAAAAAGAAAGGAAGGGATAACTATGTTACCAAGAAAATTTTATTTGGATCGTTTCTTTGATGATTTTTTTGATTCAAAAGATACGCCTATGATGAAGTGTGATGTTTATGAAAAGGATGGTCTTGTACACATTGAAGCAGATGTTCCAGGATTCAGTAAAAATGACATTTCAATTGAATGTGACAATGGATATTTAACGATTTCTGCTTCCAAAGAACAAAATGAAAAAGAAGAAGGAAAAGAATTCCTTCGTCAAGAAAGATTCTATGGACAAATGCAAAGAAGATTTTACATTGGTGATGTGGAAGAAGACCAAATTGAAGCCTCTTTTAAAGAAGGTGTCTTAAAAATAAGCGTTCCAAAAGAACCAAAAGAACAACCAAAGAAACAAATTGAAATTAAATAGTTTATGACTGCTTTAGGCAGTCTTTTTATTTGGAAGAAGAATCCTCTACTTTTTGTGGATTGACATGAATCACTGTTAAATACACTTCTGGAATTTCTTTGGCAATTTCTTTTTCTAAATGATTTGCAATTTCATGACTTTCAAAAGTAGAAAGACTTCCATCTACAAAAATAGTAAAAGAGATTTGATATTGGTAGCCAACAGGAGTTGCATTAAAATGATTCACACGAAGAACTTCTTTATGACTTGAAACAAGATTTAAAACTTTTTCAATTGCATCACTTTTCATAGATTTATCCATCAAAACATCATAGCTTTCCTTAAAAATTTTAAGAGCGGAGAAAAAAATCCAAAGAGCAAAAAGAATTCCAACAACGCCATCCAAAAAATAGATTCCTTGCAATGAAAAAAGGCAAGCCAATAAATTTAAACAAGTAAGAATACAATCATTTCGATGATCTTTCGAATTTGCTTCTAATAGTAAATTTTGATATTTCTTATTTAATTGGTGTGTATAGATATAAAGAAAAAGTTTTATTAAAATAGTAAGAAAACATACAAAGATCAACCAAAAAGAGAAAAAGTAAGGTTCACCTTTTATGAGGGATAAGGCTGAGTTTTTTAAAACTTGATATCCCATAGCAATCATAGCAATACTAATGAGCATTGAATAAATATACTCTGCTTTTCCGTGTCCTAAATGATGATCCTCATCTCTTGGTCTTGATGCGATCTTATTTCCAATAAAAGTCATAATACTTGAAAAAATATCACCTGCACTATTAAATGCATCTGCAATCATAGATTGGCTCTTTGTTACAAAACCAATCCATCCCTTTATCAATAATAAAAAGAAATTTCCAAGCATTCCCAAAATACTAGCTTGTTGAATATCTTTAAACTTCTGCATATTCTTCCCTCTACTTATAATTATAATAGTTGTATTATAATATGCTTTTTCTAAAAAAGAAAGGAGAAAATTAAAAAAAAAGTGCAACGAAATGCACTTTAGATTTTTATAGTAGAAAACAAACTGTTTAATGGATATAGGTATTTAATTCTTTCGTTTTGTATGTGAGTTCACCCATTTCACAGGTTGGAACAAATCCCGGTTTACTATTGATGACATCAGGAATTCGATTGACAATCGTAGCACAAGTAAGTTCTACTGTTTGTGGACGATTGATGACCAATGTTGTCTCAGGCTCTCCTAGAATTGTCCACTCATTTTTATCAAATTCATCTGGTCCATATACTTTCCCAATACATTCTGTCTCAAGAACAATCCCCTCTTCAGTAGTCGATGTGACAACTGCGCTCATCCCTGTTGCATTTCCACTTGGAATCGTCTCATTCAAGGTGGTAGAAACGATATCTTCTTGATAAGTTTGTGGAATACACTTTTGGGTTTGACTTGTGATATGAAGCCCTAATTTTAAGGCCAACCAACCATTTACATTCCACATATAAGAAGGTGCATACTCTCCACTTTGAATCATTGCTTCTCTTTCTTCTTTACTCATTCGATCCAAACTTGCAATTTGAGAATCAAATTCTTCCAAAGTAAGACCTGCTCCATGAGCTTTTGCAAGAGCAATTCCATAATCTTCTACATTATAAGAAGAACTTCCTTTAATTTTTGTAATTTTATGTGTAGATCCTGCAATGGATGTAATCAATTGACCCCAATAAACATCTTGATAACCACTTCCTGTAATCGTACATCCTGTCTCTTTGGCAAGTTTATCAATTTCTTCTGAAAGATTTGGATTCGAATTATAAGCATAGAAAGCCTCTTCGCAAGTTGTAATCGCATTGATTCCAAGTTTTGCACATAAAAGAAGGGCATCCTTTACATCCTTTAAAAGACTCATCGTCTCTACAATACAAATATCTGGTTTTACTTCTTGCATCATCTTTTCTGCATCTTTTGCATCGACAACAACAACTCCAAGAGGAGCCTGTCCCATAATTTCTCCAATATCTTTTCCAACAATTTCTGGATTTACATCCACTGCACCAACAACTTCTCCTCCTTGTTCCATTACATAACGCATTGTATAAGTTGCCATTTTACCTGTTCCATACTGAACCACTTTTACTTTTCTTTCCATAGATCCTCCTTATTTTCAATGTACTATATTTTTTTACATTTTTCAATGAAATCAATTTTATTTGACTCATCTTTACGATCAAAAAAGAAAGAATGTCATCTTTCTTTTGTTTTAACGATATAAATGGTCTAAGTGGGTCGATTTTTCTTCCTCTTTTGGATTTTTAGTTTGCAAATCTTCTGATATAGAGGAAGAACTAGGACTAGAAGTTCCTATGTTTTCTTGAGGTGTTTGAAAACTTACAGGAGATGTAGACACTATTTCTTTCTCTTGTAATGGTGCTGTAGAAGGCGTTTCAAGATTTCTTTCTTGAGAAGTTGTTGTCGTCGATGCCATCATATTGTTCATTTCTTTTGCAATTTTCTTCTTCAATTGAACATACCTTATTATTGCACAAATAAACAAAGCAAGAATTGCAATACTATAAATCTTAGAAAATAAGCCAGAAAAAGAAGATGGAAGAAGAGAACTTGCTTGTTCAACTCCATTGATCTCTACCGTTGTCTTTCCACTTAAGAAAAAGCAAAGAACTAAAATCCAACCAACTATTTTATTGACAGCTAATTTCCCTAATAGATAAACATTCGCAATCGGAATCCATGCCATCGGAGTTCCTTTTCCGTATACCAGTTTATTTAATTTGTTCAAAAAAATCGCACAGCAAATATAAATTACTAAAATAAGGGCAAGAGCGATTAGTAAAAATTGAGTCATTGTTTGAATAATTTCATCCATATATATTTAATTCCTTTCTATTTTTTAATATAATGATTTTACCAAGAACTTCCACCACCTCCTCCAGAGCCATCCGAAGAAGAACCCCCGCCTGTCGAAGAATCAGTGCTAGGATCTGAAGTCATTGCACTTTCTAAAGAAGAAAACATGGAATCCATAAAAGATTCAAAAGCAAAATGATCGAAATCTGCTCCATCATACCAAGTTGGAGCTTGAATTGAAATTGCCTCAAAATTTTGAATCCATTTCTTTGAAACTCCTAGCACATAAGAATATGGAAGAATATCATAAAAGTAGCTTGGATTTTCTAAAACAAGTGCCTCTAATTTTTCTTTTTCTGCTGTTTCTAAAAATGTTTTAAACCCAAGAATTTTTCCTATCATTTTATTTCCATAAGTTGTCCTTTGTGGCAATTCTTTCACACATAGAAGCATGAAAAAAACACAAAGAAGACCTAGTAAATATCCCATTAAATAACACGAATTATATAGAAGCAGAGGATACAACATAGCAAAGAAAGGAATTCCACCAAATAAGATACTCCATAAAAGAAGGAATCCATTCTGATTTTTAGAAAATCCCGTTTTTTTTCGTTTCAAAATTCCAAGAAGAGCATTGAATAATACTGTAAAACCGATTCCCGGAAAAAGAAGTGCAAAAATAAAAGTTCCTTCATCTCCAAATCTTAATAGAGGTGGATAAGTAATAAAGAAAAATGTTATTGCAATGAAAGAATAAATCAAAGCAGTTATTTTAGGATGCTTTTTATAAATTTTTTCTTGATTCTCTCTACAATTGATATTTGATAAGATTTGGTCTAATGTTTTATAAAACCGATTGTATAAATCTATCATAGTTACTTCTTCTTTTTCTATCACTTCAGATTCTTTTGTTGTTAGAAAAAGTTGATTCATAAAGAGTCGTTCATTTAAATTTTCTCCTTCATACTCTTTTAGTTTTGTAAATTTGTAATCTTTCATTTTATAAAAAAGAGCCTTTTGATCAATTTCTTGAATTTTAAGATATCCTTTACTTGCTAAATAGATTAGTAAAGAAGTTACATCTTTTGTTGTTGCATACCCTTTATATAAAAAACCTATTTCTAAACTATTGAGACCTTCTGGTGGATAAAATTCAACCGTTTCAATAAGTTCTTGATCACGACCAAAATGATGATGAAGAAAGATAGAAACAAGAAGGAAGAAAATAGGAAATAAAAACAGAATATAATCTTGGGGAAAAGTAGGAAGTCCTGCTCCTACAAAATAGCCTTCTTCAAGTTCTAATCGAACAGTAAGGGCTTCTTCTGGAAATAAAACTCCTCTATACTTCCCAATAATTTGGTTTTGATTTACTGTATAATCAATATCTCTACTGTCACTAGAGCCTTTCTTCCCTTTCGAAAATCCAACTTTTGATGAATCAAATGTCTTTGGCATGGTAATTAGAAAAGTTACATTGCCAATAACTGTATCCCAACTATCTCCTATTAAATTAAAATAGAATTCATCCTTTTCTTTTAATGGATCTTTTCCTATATTATATTGATATTGAATCACATATGTTTTCTCTCCAGTTAAGGTGGTGTCATTTTTTCCAATTTTAAAAACGTACTCTCCTGTTTCTTTTGTAAAAGAAAAATCCTCATTAACAGCTGGATTTGTTAAAACAGCGTAATTTTTGGAAGTGGTTCCATCTAGACGTGTAATTTTGTTTCGCATGGGAATTTTCCGATAAATTCCATGCTTCGGAACCTGGTAAAAAACTGTAATTGTTTCTGTAATATCAAAGGTATTATTTTCATTTACTACTACATTGACATCATAAGAATCAATGACATATTGATAATCTTTATAAAGGGTGTTCTCACTTGGTTTTTGTTCTTCATCGAGTGCAAAAACATTTTTCGAAAAAAAGAAGAGAAAAAAGAAAAGAAAGAATAAAAGGTATTTATTTTTTATTTTTCGCATCATTTAATCCCTCTTCTAGTTCTATGGATACATTTTCTCTTTCAAAAGATGTCGCTTCAAACATTTTTTGCACTTTAAAACCAAAAATTTTAGAAACAAGATTACTAGGAAACATTTCAATTTTATTGTTAAAGATTCGAACCGTTCCATTATAATACTTTCTTGCATTCGCAAGATCTTCTTCTACTTTTGCAAGTTGTTTACTAAATTCTTGAAAAGTATCGCTTGCTTTTAAATTTGGATAAGATTCTTCGAGCGCAATAAGTTTTGGAATTTTCTGAGAGAGTTGATTATTAACTTCTACCTTTTCAGAAAGATCCATTTGAGAATAAGCTTGATTTCTTAATTCAATCACTTCTTTTAAAGTTTGTTTTTCATGCTTTGCATACTCTTTTACTATTTTTACAAGAGACGGAATTAAATCCCATCTTTTTTTTAAATAAACATCCATTGTGGAAAAAGCTTCTTCTACTCGATTTCTTTTTTGAACTAAATTGTTATAGGTTAAAAAAAGAAAGGAAAGAAGTAAAAAAAGAATTCCAACTCCTATATAAATGACCATATTTTTCCTCCTTCTAAAAGATATGATTGGCTAAAATCTTTTTCGTTTCATATTTCATACCTTTTCTTAGTTTCTTTTTGTTATTCTTGTCTCTTTTATTCTAACAAGAAAAATATAAAATTGCAACTATACACTGACATTTTTTGCAATTACTTACTGATAAACTAAGTCTATGAGGAGATGCTTTGTATGGAAAAAAGCGATATTAGCTATATATATGAACGAGCTTCTAAACGTATTAAGTTATTCCGTAAATATCGTAAAATGACACAAGAGCAACTTAGTTTAGATTCCACTTTTTCAAGAGGTTTTATTGCCAATATTGAATCTCCCAAAACTAAACAAACTTTCAGTTTAGGAGTTTTATATTATCTATCCTTACGACTCGATATTCCAATTGAATTATTTGTCAAAGAAGATATTAGTAAAGAATTAAAAGAGTTAGGAATTCCAAAAGAATAGCTTTGGAATTTTTTTATAGCAAAAATTCTTTTCAATTGACTTTTTATTTTTGCTTCTTTAAAATGAAAAATAGAGGTAAGCCTATGAAGAGAAAAGGAAAAATTTTAGTTCCTATTATTTTAGTATTGATTTTAGCAATTTCTTATTTTAGCTATCACGGATACTTTTTACATAAATATTGGTTAGATGCAAAATGGATTGCAACCAATCAAAAGATTCATCCAAATATAGGAAAAACAATTCGAATAAAAGAAGAGCCATTAAAGCAAGAGGAATATCAAAATTTTTATGGAGTAAAAATGGATAAAATTCTTGAAAACTTTCAGTTAATTGATTCAAGTGGTACTACAAAAGATGGTTATGCTCGCTATGGTCTTGAAGAAAAAGAATTCTTCTCAATAACTATTTATCCGTCTATTGCAAAAAATTTTGAAAAAATTTCTTCTTCAAAAATAACTTCCAGAGAAATAAAAGATGTTTTAAAGAAATATAAAATTGAAACACTATCAGATCAAATTCAGTTTTTAAAAACGTATTCTTATTCACAAAATCATATTTTTATGACACCAGAGGAAATGAGAGAAAACTACATTATTCAAACTTATCTAATTACTGTTCTTCCAACAGCAAATAATGAAATAACTCTTATAGAAGGTGCAAAATCAGGATATTCTTACTCTTATCAAGAAAACAAGAAGAATTACAAAGTAGTCTTTATTGATGATGGAAAAACAATTTATAATTTTCTATTTCAAAAGTCTGCTTTCTTTACGGAAGAAGTGATTCAACATTTAATAGGAACAGCTACTTTTAGCTGATTTTTTCTTTTTTTAGGCAAAATAGCTCTGTGATTTTATTCATGGTGCATACAGTATGATAGAAAGGAGAAGAAGAGGATGCGATCTTATTTTTCTAATCTACCATCAAATTGTTTTCTATCAGGGCCTACTGGACCGACTGGACCTCAAGGAGAAAGAGGATTTATGGAGACTTTTTCAATTGGAAAGGTAACTACTGCAGATTCTTTTAAAGAAGCAGAAGTAATTGATCATAAAATAGGACTTTCTCATACACTGGATTTTGTAATTCCTAAAGGACAAGACGGAACAAATGTTACTATTTTAGGATCTTATGATTCTTTAGAAGAGTTAAAAAGAGAAAAACCAATAGGAAAGACGGGAGAATCTTTTTTAGTTGGCGGTGATTTGTATGTCTGGTCTTCCAATGAAGAAAAATGGAAAGATGTCGGACAAATTAAAGGTCCTAAGGGAGAAAAAGGAGACCCTTTTACATATGATGATTTTACAAAAGAACAACTAGAAAATTTAAAAGGAGAAAAGGGCGATACTGGACCGAAAGGAGACAAAGGTGAAACTGGACCTGCTGGTCCTTTAATTATTCCAGCTGCTTCCTTTATCACATTTGATATTGAAGATCCTATTACAGGAATTAGAGTAAATAAAAATACCAGACTTCCTCTTGATATAAAATTATCGGATGAAGAAGAATACTTTGTTCTTAATAAAGATGAGAATACAATCACTATTAAAAATCCAGGGACTTATCGAATTGATTTTATTGTTTATGCATGTTCAATCAATGATACTGATTTTGTAAAAGCACGAGATATTATTACTATTGGATTTAAAAAACCAAACGAGACTACAGTTTATGCTGGAGCAAGTATTTGGAATGATAATCAATTATCAACAGCAATCGTTGGAAATGGAATTTTCTCTACTGCTTTACCAAATGATGTTTTTGAACTTGTCAACGTTGGAAAAAGAGAGATTTACTTAAATACTCCTAATACGGATGAAGAAGCTTCCCTTTTTGCAAATCCTGTTGTAAGTCTTATCATACAAAGACTAAAATAAAAAACCTTTTTCAAGGCTTTTCTTTTAGAGAAAATTTTATTAAGCAGTTATTGTATTGGACAAATTTGTATCCGTCCCAATGATTTCTTGTAATTCAGAAAGTTGTTTTTTCCACTCTATCAATAAAGATGGATCTTTAAAAAGAAGAATTTCTTTATATAGAATAGCTTCATCATTTTCTTGCAAAAAATTTAACATTTGATCTATCTTATCGAAATAAATATTTACTTTTTTTCCAATTTGATTCATATTTTCTTTTACTTCTTTAAACTTTTCTCGATCTTCTTTTGTATAAATTAGTTCTAAATAAAAATCATAATAATATTTATCATCAGATAATTTTTCTCGATCCAACAAATTTTTAATGGTTTCTTCTTCGCATAATTGATCAATATTTTGGATAGTTTGCTTTACCTTATCCCTCGTTTTTTTAACAATCATATGACTCTTTATAAAATCTGGTCTATCACTTGTTAGGTTTTCAATATTAAAAATATTCGAAAATTTTTCATCCTTCAAATCAGAAAAGATTTTTTTAACATGATCTGATAAATCTTTATAAAATTTTTTTACTGCCTGTTCTACATAAGCACAATCTCCCTTTGTTTTCATTTTTATAGAAAAATCATCTTTTAATAAATCTCTATTATAATAATCCGCTATTTCTGTTCTTAACTCTTCTTCTTGATTTATCTCTTGATGGACTCTATATAAAATAGCGCCTAAGAAACCAATCAAGATTAGTACAAAAAGAATAACAATCGTGATAATAATTCTTTTAATTTTCTTTTTCATAATAACTACCTTTTTTATTTTATTATAACACACATACTATGAACCATAAATTTTTTTAATCTTTGATTGTTATTTTTTTGGCAGCTTTTCCTATTTTTATTATGATTTATTCTTTATTGATCATAGAAAAAAATGTAGCCATATTTTTATGTCTACATTTTTCTTACAGCGTCAAAATTTCTTCCATTGTTTTTTATTCAGAGATTCTAATTTCTACTTTCTTTCTTTTTATATACGACCATTCCACCACTTAATGCCATAAGAACAAAAGTAATAACTGTTATAACCATATCAATATTTGATGAACTGTTCTTAATTCCTGTATTTGGGGCTTGTTCTTGATAAGGATAATCATTAGGATTACTAGGTTCAACTGGAGTAGATTCTTTCTTATATTCAAAGATAGCTTTTATGGTAGTTGCTTTATTAAACATTGTTGTTTGAATGTCAACTTCTTCTCCATTTTCCAAAACAAACTTAGAAAATTTAAAGTTGTGTTTTCCTGCTTGCTCCAATTGTTCTTCAACTTCTTGCAGCTTTTGATTTAATAGTTCTAACTCATCATTTGATAACTCACTTAGTGTTGTATCCTCTTCTAACTCTAATTTGATAAGTTCTTCTTCTTTTTCTTCCTCTAAATAAGTAACAGTAACTTCTACTTTATATTTAGGAAGAATAATTGTATCTTTAGTAAAGATGGTATCGTCTTTTACTTCTATTTTCTCGTTCTTTTCGTTTTCATAAATAAATCTACTAAAGGAAGATTTACCTGATGGAATGTTTTCTTCAAGCTCTTTCAAATCTTCTTCTGCTTCATGAATTTTCTTTAAATCCGCAAATGTTTGGAAAGAATCTAATTGATACTCATGTTCATTGACTGTAACAGTAATTCCATAAATAACTTTTAACTTCGTATTTTTCGTTAATTCTTGTTCTTCGTCTACCTCTTCTTTTGTTAGAGCATCTTCAAATCTTCTAAATTTCTCGGGTTTTTGATATGGAATATCTTTTAACTTAGTATGCTCATCAACAACTGTTTTAAAGACTTCTCCATCTTCTATTTCAACTGTAATCATATACTTTGGAGTAATTGTAATGTTATCTGTAATTCCAATATCTGTTTGATTATTAAGCTCTTCTACTGAAATAGTATCTCCTTTATCAGTACTATAAGATACTAAAGTCTTATCTTTTTTTTCTAAACCTTTTAATGCAGCTACAATATCAGTGTCACTGGATAATGGCTCTCCTTCTTTAAGTAAATAGTCTTCACTACCAATTTTTACAGTAACCGCAAAGACTGCAGTTAAAGTTGTATTTTTAGTAAAGTGATATTTTGTATCATTATCCTTAAGAATTGTTTTATCAGTATCATCAACTACAAAATGTAAGAATGTTCTATTTTCTTTCTTTGTAACATTTTGATAATCTGTAGGATTAAAAGCCTTGACTTGTTCTAAAGTATCGTCTGTTTCAATATAAAAAGTCTTTGTATACGTAGCCCCTTGAATACTTACTTGAATATTATATTTTGCATTTATTGTTACATTCTTAGAAAAAGTTTGTTCTTTGATACTATCTTTATCGAAAACCGTACTTTCTCCATCCACATAATATCCTTTAAAATGGTACCCATCATTTGTAACTTGTTGTTCTAAGGCAGCAAGAGCAGCATCAATTTCTGTTTGTCTTTCACTTAAATCACTAAGTTTTCCACCTAAAGGTAAGAAATATTCTTCCCCGTTAATTGTTACCTTTGCTTGATAAGTCGCAGAAATTTCAGTATAACCATCGATAACAGTATCTCCTGTAACTTCATCTTTTTCATAAGCTTTACCATTCACAATAATTTGAGATACTTCTTTTTCTTTATCGTTCTTTAACTTGTCAAGTGCTTCTAGTAATTTTGAGCTTTCCTTAAGAGTTCCACCTTCAACGACGTAATCTTCAACACTTCCAATTTTAACTTTGTGAGCAATTTTTGCTTGAATATAAAGGTGTGTATTGAAAGCCTCATTCAAAATATCTTCTACATTTGAAAACTCTCGTTCTGTATTTTCTTCAACATAAGAATAGAATTTTCTCTTTTCATTCTGATTAACAGATGCTTCTAATTCTTCTAAAGCTTTCTTTAAATCTGTTTCAATTGTTTTTAAAGTTTGATTTCGATATACCTTAAGTCCTTGAACACCATGTGCATCATAAACAGGGTTATCATAGTCTCTTACAACTGTTACGTCATAATGATATAATCCTTTAATAGTCATATCCTTCTGAACTTTCTGATCTTCTTCGATAGGTTCATTATTTTGATTTACAAGTTTTTCAAAATGTAAGTTTTCCTTTTCCCCTTCTTTAGATGCAACGATATCATTTCTTAAAGTCGTTAAAGCATTCTTTCCTCTTTCTTCAACCAGATCATCAAGAAGTGTATTTTCCTCTAATTTATAAGTACCACCTACATTTTCACGGGCATCATCAATCGTAATGAACACAAAGTATTTTGAGATAAGTGTTGTAGAACTTTCAAAGACATCTTCTTCTGTTACTTCTTTTTCTGTTTTGTCACCTTCTACAACAAATTTATAGAAACGTTTTTCTTCTTTTTCACCATATTTAGCTTGACGATATTCCTCTTTCAGGTCTTCATCAGCTTGGTCTAAAATAGCTGTTTTCAAGCTTTCTCCTGAATTCATTGTAAAAGGAACTCCATTGATTTTAACTTCAATATTACTTCTTACATAAATCGTTACATTGTATTCAAATGCTTGATCTAAAACTTGTTGTTCTAAGGTTTCTTTAGGAGTTGACTTACTATCAAAAACAATGGAATCCATAGAAATTTCATCATAAGTTGCAACAAAACCAGCAAAATTTTTACCAGCTTCTAAGTTTTCTGAAACACTATCTAAACTACTTAAAACATCACTATCCTGTTTTAAGCTTTTTAAATTGCTTCCTGCTTCAATAATGTAATCTTTAGGCTCTCCTGCTTTCAATAAATGAACTCGAATTGTATAAATTGCATCTAGCTCTAAATCCTTTGAAATTTTATCTTTATCTGGATCAATTTTTTTCTTTTCACTATCTTCTTTCTCTACAAATTTAGAGAAGCTTCTACCCTTTACTTCAGGAGAAATTTTCTTTAAAGCTTCTTTGATTTCTTCACTCGAATTAAGAGTTAATCCTTCTTCAAGTTGATAAGAAGTTCCATCAATAGTCACTTGATAGAAATATTTTGAAACAAGCTCTGTATTTACAGGAATACCTTCTTCCTCACTCACTGTTTCATCTGTATCTTTTCTTACAAATCTTGAGAAAGTTCTGCCCACACTATTTTTCATCTTCGCCTCTTCATACTTTTGGGCATCTTGATTTTTAATATCTTTCAAAGTCTCTCCTGCAGCAATATAAAACTCTTCACCATTTATTGTAACTTTCACTTGGTGAATTGCTTCAATAGTACAGTCTTCAGTCATTCTTAATTTGTCAGTAAGATCTTTTTCTCTTTCAGGTTCATACGTTAAGTTTCCATGAGAATTATAAATGACAAAGCCTCTAAATTCTTGACCTTCTTTTATTTTGACCTGCTCTAAGGCATCTTTAATATTTTTACTATCGTCACTTTCACTAATGGTTTGACCTTTTTCAATTTGATAGGTTCCTTCACTTCCAAAAGTATTTTTGATTGTAATTTGTAAAATTTCAGCAAGCTTTACATATAAATCCATATTTGTTTTTTGAACTGCTAAAGGATAACTTTCTCCTACTTTTTGATATTCATTGGAATATTCATCATTTTCGAATGTTTTAAACCAACCTTTAAATTTAAATCCTTCTTTCTTGATGTATTTTTCTTGAGTCAATTCTTCGATAACACTATCATTATCATAAACTTGAATTGTTCCATTTCTATCACTATCATAAATTCCAATGACTGCGCCATCTGTTACTTGACTATATTTACGAGAAACATCAAGAAGTTTTCTTTCTACTTCTTGATAAGTTTTATTACTAAGAATGGAAAGATACATTCCTGAACTTTTATCTACTGTAACAACATTGTTATCACTTGCTTGACTATCACTTCTAAAATGAATGGCTGAACTAGTATTACTTATGGCATTTTGCTCATCCTCATCAATAATTTGACTTTCATTTTGAAGTTCAATTTTAACATTTGTACTTTTTTCTTTCTCCTCACTAAATGAAATGATTTTAGAAGGAATATTTCCTTTAGGAACATTTCCAATAATTGTAGAATGATCTACATGAAAAGTTAAATCTTGTTGATTTTGAATTTGAACCACTTCATTATCTGCATAACGATTTGAAAGTCCTTCTAAACTAGAATTGTCTAAAACATTTAAAACATTATGTTTTCCATCTGCAAGTGATACAGCTACTCTTCCAGTTACTTCTGTTTGATAGAGGTTCATTGTTGTATTCGATGCTTCTATAGAAATTCCTCTATAAATCATAGGTTTCACAAACAAACTATTTTTAACTGTAATTTGTGAACGTTCAGTATCACTTACTTTGTCACTTGAAGAAGTCACATCACTACCTTTTGTAACTTCAATGACTGTTGCATTATGAATTGGGAAATTAGTTCCTCTAAAAATTCCCCAAATATAAGCATTTTCAATTTCTAAATTCACTTTTCCTACTGTCTTAATAAAAACGAAATTTGGTTCAACTGTTTGACTGGAAGAGGAAAAGTTTGCAAGCTTTACTTTAGAAGAAGTTTTAACTACAAGTGGTACATCAATAACAGTACTTGAACGAAGTCCACCTTCCCCTAAAATTGTCAACTCCTTATCAATGGTGACAGTCTTATCAGTTCCACCTCCTGTGTAAGACCCAGCTTTCAACTTTAAAGTATCTCCTGGGTTTGCATTCAAAACAGCTTGTTGAAGTGTTCCAGCACCAGGAAGAACCTCTGTTACTACAGGATCTGCCCAAACTTTAGGCACAATTGAGAAAATAGTTCCCACTAAAAGAAACAAAAAGAGAAAAGCAAAAAGAAACCTCTTTCCTACCTTTTTTGCTCTTTTGTTTTGCATCATCATCACACCTTTATCATTTATTTATTTTCTATTATACAGTACTTATCTCTTAACTGCAAGGGTCTTATCATTTGAGTTTCGGTTTTTTACGAAAAAATCTGAGCAAATTTAATTTTGAATTAAATCATAGAGATATTTTTAATAAAT
>CANQEE010000016.1 GCA_947594595.1 uncultured Bacilli bacterium | reverse complement strand
CTTCATAGCTCAGTCGGTAGAGCAAGGGACTGAAAATCCCTGTGTCGCTGGTTCGATTCCCGCTGGAGCCACCAGATAGATACCAAACTCGAACTTTTATGTTTCGAGTTTTAAAATATTTATAGATTTTAATTGATATGCATGTCAATTTAGAAAACATACTTGCATATTGACAAATCAATTATGCTAAAAAGACTAAATAATGTAGAGGAATTATTAATATGTCCAATAAAGAAATATTAGAAAATATAAAAAAATTATCCAAACAAGAAAAAAGAAATTTTTCTTATGATAATTTAGTTGAAATAATGAATAAGTTAGAAACGAATGAAATTATTGAATTAAGCAATATTATTGGCTATCCAGTATTTATAAGATTATGTATGGGAGCAATAAAACATAAATTTGTTTTATTGCAAGATGGAGCAGCAGCTATTATCGTAAATAAAAATGGACAAATTTTACTTCAATCGAGAGCAGATAATGATAAATGGGGACTTCCTGGCGGGTGTCAAGAATTGGGAGAAAGATTTGAAGATACTATAATACGTGAAGTTAAAGAAGAAACAAATTTAGATATAACAGAGGATAATTTAGAGTTGATAGCCATTGTTTCTGGTAATAGTAGAAGAAATGAATATCCAAATGGAGATGTCGTTATTAATAATACAGCTTTATATTGTGTTAAAAAATATTCAGGAACATTAAAATGGGATGAGGAATCCAAAAATATGAATTTTTTTGATTTAGATAATTTACCTATGAATCAAAATGATCCAGATTTACTTGCAATTTATAAAAAAACATTAAACAAGAAATCTGTATAATAAAATGAATGAAACTTGCAAAAAAATCTATATTGTGATAATATGTATTTGTCAAGGAAACTTACATAAAATAAAAAAGGGAACATTCAGTTTTTCCGAGTTGAATGTCTACCCAATTTATATTGAATCAGACACTTATTCTAGCTAAATTGTACCCATAAAAATAGACAGATAGGAAAAAACACCTATCTTTTTTATACTATACATAGAATCATCAAAATTTTGAATAAAATAAGCTTTTTCATCTCACACTAAAATAGGTGAAGTGAAATGCATAAATCATTATGGCAGGAGACTTTCCAAAAGAAAGCAATCCAAAAAAAATCCTTTCCATCTAAGACAGATATTTTAATCATTGGAGGGGGAATAACAGGAATTTCTGCAGCTTCTTTTTTAGAGAACAGTGGGAAAAAGGTAGTTCTGATTGAAAAGGGAAAACTCTACCAAGGAATTACAGCGAAAACAACAGCAAAAATTAGTTATCTACAAAAAGATATTTATGGGAAACTTTTAAGAGAGCAAGATGCATTAAAAAGTTATTCTTATTACCTTTCGCAAAAAGAAGCTATCTCTCTTTTTTTAGAGCAGATTAAAACAAAAAAGATTCATTGCGATTTAGAACAAGTCCCATCTATTTTGTTTGCAGTAGAACCTTCTAATATAGAAAAAGTAAAAAAAGAAGAAGCTCTTTTAAAAAAATGGGGTCAAAAAACAAAATCAATCAAACATCCTAAAATTTCATATGGATTTTGTGTAGAGGATACTTATACTTTTCATCCCCTTAAATATTTAGAAGCACTTGTGCAGGAATTTCCTGATACAATTTCTGTTTTTGAAGATACTTTGGCTTTTCAAATCAATCAAAAAGGATCAGAATATCAAGTCCTTACAACAAAAGGAGAGATTTTAGCATCTTCGGTCGTTCTTGCTTGTCATTATCCTTTCTTTCTATTTCCTTCTTTAATCCCCATAAAAACTTATATGAAACGAGAATATGTTAATGTATCTCTAATGAAAGAATTATCTAAAATACCTTTTACTGCAATCAATGTAGATAAAAAGTTGCATTCAATTCGTTTTTATAATGAAAATATTCTGTATGGATCTTATGAACATTTACTGATCAATTTAAGTGAAAATTTAACTTCTTTTTCTGAAAGTCAAAAAAATTTTCAAAAAATTTGGAAGGTTCCTTCAAAAATGACTTGGTTAAATCAAGACATTTATAGCCATGATTCTCTTCCTATCATTGGATGTGCAAGTAAAAAACAACCACATTTATTTCTTGCTACAGCATATGGAGGTTGGGGAATGACAAATGGTTGTCTTGCTGGAAAAATTCTTGCAGATTTAATAAATAAAGGAACAAGTCCCTATCAATCTCTTTTTAGTCCTACAAGGAAAAGCGTCACATTCTTTTTAAACTCTATGGTAGGAAGTCTTGGATATCTAAAGCCTTATATACAACCACTTTTTTCCAAAAAAACAGTTTCTCAGGTAAAGATCAATGGAGAAAAATATAATCTTTATATTGATGATGAGAAAAGAAAACATCTAATTTTATCAAAATGTCCACATATGAAATGCCCTCTTATTTTCAATGAGGATGAAAAAACATGGGATTGTCCTTGCCATGGTTCTCGCTTTGATTTAGACGGAAATCTTTTATTTGCTCCTTCTAAACAAAAGAATGGAAAAGAAAAGAAAATCCCATAATTTTATAAAGAAGTTTTTTAGAAGGAAATTTCTCTTCTTTTTCTTTTGTTGAAATTTTAAGGAGTGTTTAGTATAATATAGATACTAGGATGTGAAGAAATGAAAAAATTAAAATTATTTTTAAAGAAGAATAAATATACAACTCTTGTGATTATCCTTTTTTTAATTGTTCTTGTAATTCTTGTACAAGTAAAAAATATCTTTTTTCCAAATATGGGAAAAGCAATTTATGGAAATCGATTAGATGGAATTGAAAAAGTAGAAATTAAGAAAGCTTCTCTTGAAAAAATTGAAAGTAAACTAAAGGAAAATTCTATTGTTCAAAAAGTTTCTGTTTTTGTAAAGGGAAAGCTTTTGAATGTCATAGTTACTGTAAAAGAGGATACACCTAAGGAAAATGCTAAGGAACTTACCACATTTATTTTAGAAAATTTAACTGAAAAACAAAAAAAATATTATGATCTACAAATCTTTCTTCAAAAAACAAATGAGGATGCATCTTTTCCAATAATTGGATATAAACATCATGGAAGAGATCAATTTTCCTTTACGAAGGATAGATAGGAGTACAATATGAAAAAGAAAAGAATTTTTATTATTTGTCTAATCCTAATTTTTGTAGTCTTTTTAGGAGTGTTTGGCTATTATAATAATCAGGATGCAAAAACAGCTTTGACTGTTTCAGAAAAAAGATGGGTCGAAGAAAATAGTCAAAATGTAATTGATTTTGAAGTATTAAATAATTATCCTCTTTATGGAATGAATGGAGAAGGAGTTTTTTTTGAATTTTTAAATGATTTTGAAAAAGATGTACAATTAGAATTTAATCGTATTCCCTATTTAAAAGAGAGTACCTCAACGACAGAAAGTTATCGTTTTCGAGTATTAAATAATGAAGATGAACTTACATCAAATGATCTTCTTTTATTTACGGATGGATATATTGCAGTTGGAAAAGAATATCAAAGAATCAATCATATTGAAGATATGAAAAATATGACATTAGGAGTTTTTACATCAGATCTTGCTGAAGTAAGCTATTATTTGAAAAGTGGTACAAATTTAGCTTTTAAATCTTATGAGAATATAGAAGCTTTACAAAAAGCTTTATCGGATGGAGAAGTTTCCATGATTATTATGCCAAGTATTATGTATTTAGATCAAACCATTGGAGAAAGTGGATATTCTATTAACTATTATTTTACAGAAATGGCCAAAAAAGTAGTCCTTACCTTAAGTAAAGATAACGAAAAACTAAATCGAATTGTAAAAAAATACTTTCAAAAGTGGAAAGAAGAGTATTATATTGAAGAATATAATGAAGCCTATCTCAACTATTATATGGAAAAAAATAATTTGAGTGCAAAGGAAAAATCTGATTTGATTTCTAAAAATTATGTTTATGGTTATGTAGCAAACACTCCATATGAAGTCAAAGGAAATGGAGAGATATTAGGAATTGCAGGAGAGTATATCAATCGAGTAAGTCGTCTTACAGATATTACTTTTAAATATAGAGAATACCCTACTAAAAAAGCACTTTATAAAGCGATTGAAAATGGAGAGATTGATCTATATTTTGATTATTATAATTTTAATGGAGATAAATACTTAACAACACTTTCTACTTTTGTAGAGGAGTATGTAGTTATTGGAAAACAAGCAGATAATCATATTGTAAGTTCCCTTGAAAGTTTAAAAGGACAAAATATTGTCATGTTAGAAGGAGATTCTCTTTATAATTATTTTGAAAATAATGCTAGGAGTTCTATTACAACTGCTCGTACAGTAGAAGATGCAATTTCAAAAGCTGGAAATAAAGTCATTGTTTTGGACAAGGAAATTTATCAACATTATCAAAATACTCTTTTGAAAGAGTATACACTTCTTTATATGGATACCATGATGAATGATTACAAGTTTATGGTAAAGAAAAATAATCAAGCATTTTATAATTTGTTTAATTATATTATGAGTACAAATTCTTATTATAATTATAGAAATAGTGGACTTAGTAGAATCAATCATACGGATACAGAAAAAAGTTCTTTTGAACACCTTTTCTTAACAGTTCTTCTTTTGATTCTATTACCAGTTCTTTGTTTCATTCTGCTCTTTACTTATACCAAACATAAGAAAAAACAGAAAAAAGTAAGGAAAGAAGATCGCCACAAATATACAGATATGTTGACCTCTTTGAAAAATAGAAATTACTTGAATCAAAAAGTTCCAGAATGGGAAGAATCTAAAGTATATCCACAAGCCATTGTCATGGTGGATTTGAATAATGTAAAATATGTCAATGATAATTATGGACATGAAAAAGGGGATGAACTTATTATTAAAGCAGCATCGATTCTTGTTAATACACAACTTGAAAATAGTGAAATTATTAGAACCGATGGAAATGAATTCCTAATTTATTTAGTAGGATATAGTGAAGAACAAGTAAAAACATATGCTTCTAAACTTACAAAAGAGATGAAAGAACTTCCTTATGAATTTGGAGCAGGAGTTGGATATAGTATGATTTTAGATCCAATTAAATCGTTGGATGATGCCATCAATGAAGCAACTCTTGAAATGATGACTAAGAAACAGGGATTAACAAAGTAAGGAGGGGTTTATGCGCGCACGATCTGTTCTACGAAACGTGTTAAATAATATAAAAAGGCCTGAAATGAGAGTGCTTCCAGGACAGCTTGCTTTCTTCTTTGTGATCTCATTGATTCCAATTGTTGCCTTAATAGGAGCCCTTGCTTCTTACTTCTCTGTTTCTGTTACCTCTTTAACTCAAGCTGTTAAAGATGTTTTGCCAAATTCTGTTTTGAATGTGTTACTTCCAATTATAGAAGGAGAAGGTTTAAATTTTAACATCGTTGTTTTCTTTATTTCTGCTTTTATTCTTGCTAGTAATGGTGCTCACTCTATGATTATTACATCCAATACAATTTATAAAATTCAAGATGATGATTTTTTAAAAAGACGTATTAAAGCAATTTTTATGACAGTTATATTAGTTTCTTTGATTTTTTTCCTTTTGCTAGTTCCTGCTTTTGGAAACTTAATTATTGATTTGATTAAAAACGGAATTCAAAATGAAGCAATTGCAAATATTGTAGGAAAAATTTACTTTATTTTAGAATATCCAGTATCTCTTTTCTTAATTTATGTGAATATCAAATTGCTTTATACCATTGCACCTGATGCAGAAATAAAGAGTAGTACAACAACACCAGGAGCTCTTTTTACAACAATTTCTTGGTTAATTACAACAAAAATTTATGCTATTTATGTAGAAAAATTTATACATTATGATTTATTTTATGGAAGTATTTCCAATATCTTAATTTTATTATTATGGGTTTATTTACTGGCCTATATTTTCACATTGGGTATGAGTTTAAATGCTTCTCAAATAGAGGAAAAGAAAAAAAATGAGGAATCTTAAAAGATGCTCATTTTTTTTCAAAAAAAACATAGAATGAAATAGGTGATTGCTTGTGGAAAAAACAAAAAACATTCCTCTTTTGAAAGTAGAGAAAGAAAATAGAGAATATGCAAAAATGCTTCTAGAAAATTATGCAGGAAATGTAAGTGCACTTTCAACAGAATTAACATACGCTTATCAAACGGTTATTTTAGGAGATACCAAAGAAGTTTTACAATCTTCTATGACTCATTTTTTGACGATTAAAAAAAATCATATGCATGCACTAGGAACACTTATTTATCTTTTGGGAGAAAAACCTATGTATGGAACTTATGATAGTCGAATTGCAAGAGTTGTTCCATATACGACTTGTGCACTTTCGTATACTGTTTTTCCAAAAGAATTTTTAAAGCAAGATCTTAAAAATGAAGAACTTCTTTTAAAACGATATCAAGCCCATCATAAAATGATCCAAGATGAAAATATAAAGGAAGTACTTGCATGGATGATTGAAGATGAGCAAATGATTATTTCAAAGATAAAAGAGTTGAATCAAGTATGTACTCAATAAAATTCTAGAGTACTTTTTGCTTAATTGATTGGAGTCCATGTGCTTTCTTTCGATAAACTTGCACTTGGCTCATTCCAAGATCTTCAGCAACTTCCATTTGTGTTTTTCCTTCAAAAAATTGAGCCAAAATGATTTCTTTTTCAGGACTTGGTAAATCTTGAATGGCTTGATGTAAATCTTGAAATTCTGCTTGAAAAGCAATCTCTTCTTGTTGAATGTAATTATAATAAGGTGTTTCAGTATCTTCCTTTTGATAATCAAGACTTAACATTTGAATTTTAGATTGTTCAATTTCTTCAATTTTTTCTATGTCTACTTCAAGAACATAAGACAATTCTTTTTGTGTTGGAATTCTTCCAAGTTGCTGAATCAATCTTTCTTTTGCAAAATCATACTGTCTTTGTAAAGAAGTTACATCCTTACTTACTTTAATGGTTTGATTTTCTCTTAAAAATTGATTTACTTCTCCTTGAATATAAAATCTTGCATAAGAAGGAAAAGAATCTATTCTTTTTTGATCGATCTTTTCAAGTGCTTTCATTAGCCCAATCATTCCAACTTGATGTAAATCTTCAAAATCTACATAACTACGATATTTTCCAATCACTTGATAAACAAGTGGTTCATACTTCATAATTTGTTCTAATTGTTCTTCGCTCATATTTTTTCCTTTCCTTTTATAGATATAAATAATTACAAGCATCCCATTCATTTTGTACAAAGTAAAGATTTTCTTGATCCATTAAAAATTTCTTTTTATTTTCATCCAGGCCACATATTGCAACTTTTCCACAAGATAAAATTTCATCCAATTGGTTTTCAAGACCAAGAAGTCCCATTTGATCAAATTGTTTTACTCTTTCAAAATTAAGTACAAAGTAGTGAAGTCCTTGATAATCAAGTAAGAATTGTAATCTATTTTGAAAAATAGGATAACTTTTTTTTGTAAATTCTCCTTGCATTCTTAAAAATAAAATTCCCTTATATACTTCCTGACTTATTCCCAGCATTTTCTCAATCCCTTCTTATTTTTTTTCATTTTATAAAGAATTTTTTTTTACTTCAAGCAAAACGACAAAAGAAGTCAAAAGTTTTCCTTCTCATTCTTTTGATAAAGAAAAGTTTTTTCAAATTGAAAATCACGATAGGAAAAAAGGATGGGATAGATTCCTTCTTCTTTGATAGAAGAGTGAATGATTTTTAAATCTTTAAGTGGAAAAGAAGTACTCTCTATAAAATCATCTACTAATAAATAAGGTGTTTTTGTAATAAGAGGTTCTTTGAGAACAATTTTTTCTCTTCGATAGTATTTCATTTTCTTTTCTTTTTTTAGAAAAATTGCATTTTCTACAAAGGGAGTTTCTTTTTCTAAAAGAGCTCCTTTTTTCTCAAATCGATATTTCTTTTTTCTTTTTTGGCAGAGAGAATCAACTTTTAAAATAGAAGTATAGAAATAGGGAAGTTCTTCTTTTTGTTCTAAAAAACTTGTTTTCTTTTCTCCCATTTTATAGTTTACAATTTCTTTAGTAAGAAGAATCTTTTGTAGAGAAAATCCTTTTTTGGAAAGTCCAATTTTTTGAAAACTAATTTTTTCATTGTCTGTTATAAAAAGATTTGCACTTTGAAGATCTTGTCTTACAAAACAAGTTAAAAAAAGTTCGATTTCCTCTAGATTTGTTTTTTGAGGAAGAAGCAAGATCCATTTTCTTTTCTCCTTTGTAAAAGATGGAAGAATTTGAATAGGAACTTTTTCACCACGAATGGTTACTTCAATTTTTTGTAGAAGAATTTTTTCTTTACTTTCTAAAATAATTTTTTGAATAGGCTTTAGAGTTTGATATGTTACCTTTTTCATCCATTTGATTTCAACTCCATCCATTTCTTTACAATGGGTATGTATTTTTGAATAGGGTGTATAAATAAAATCTTCTAAAATAGGTTCATATCCTTCCTTATGAAAGTCTATAGAATAATAATCTTTTGTCTTTTTTGAAGGTTTTAAAAAATAGTAAATTTCCTTTTCTTCTTGTTTTTCTAATTCGTTATTGTAAGTAGGTGTTTGTGTTTCATAGTAAGGTGTATAAATTGTTTCTGCTTGAACATTGATAGGAAACAATAAAAAAAGAAGGAAGATATAAAACATATTTGCTCCTTTCTTTTTTATTTTAGATAAAAAATATGAAAAACTACATCGTACCACTTACAATTTGTTTCATAATTTTCTGAAACAATTGAAAATAGGAAAGAGGAGAAATTGAATCTTTTACAATCAAATCAATTTCTTTCATTTTTTCTTGCTTATTTTTAACTTCTATCTTTCCAACTACTTGATTTTTCTTAAGTGGAAGATTCAAAGCATTTATCTTTACTTGATAAGTATAAGTCTTTTTAGGAGTTCCTTTTTTAGATAAAATTCCAATATCTTCTTTTGGATACACTTTGATTTTTTCTTTCGCAGCCTTTTGAAGAGGAATTTCTTTGACTGCTTCTTCTTTTCTTTTGAGTAGTTGAATTTCATAATTTTGATATCCATAATCTAAAAGTTCCATAGCTTCACTATTTCTAGTTTTACTATTTTCTTCTCCAAGAAGAATTGCAATAAGGCGCATATCATTTTTCTTTGCAGTGGCAGCTAAACAGTAAAGAGCAGCATCCGTATGGCCCGTCTTCAGTCCATCAGCTCCTTCATAAAAACGAATAAGACGATTGGTATTAACTAACCAAAAAGGGTTTTCTGTATCCTTTCTTAAATAATCTTCATAAAGAGAAGAAAAACGGAGAATTTCTTCATGTCGTAATAATTCCTGAGCAATTTTAGCCATATCATAAGCAGTAGAATAATGTCCTTCCTCATCAAGACCAGTACAATTTTTAAATTGTGTATTTTTAAGACCAAGACTTTTTACTTTTTCATTCATTTTTTTTACAAAAGCAACTTCACTTCCACTAATATGTTCGGCCATGGCAACCGTTGCATCATTGGCACTTGCCATAGATATTCCCTTCATCATTTCTTCAACTGTTAAAACTTCCCCTGTTGCTAAAAAGATTTGACTTCCTCCCATTTCACTAGCATTCCGACTAGCTTTCACTTTATCTGTCCATTTAAGTTTTCCTTGTTCAATTTCTTCTAAAATTAAAATTTGGGCAACCATTTTTGTCATGGATGCAACAGGAAGTTTTTCATCTTTTTCTTTTTCAAACAAAATTTCACCACTATTTGCTTCCATTAAAATTCCCGCTTTTGCATTTGCAATCGGAGAAGTTTCTTCTTTTCTGTTTTCTTCTTCTGCTTGGACTTGAAAAGGTAGAAACAAAGAAAAACAAAGAAGAATGAAGAAGATAGCACTTTTTACTTTCATAAATCTCACCTTACCAAACTGTATGAAAAAAAAAGAAATTCTATTCAAAAAAACATCTTATTTTGACAAAACAAATAAAAAATGATAAAATATGCGACAAAAAAGGAGGAAATTTTATGGCTAAGGTAAGTGTGATTGTTCCAACTTATCAAGTTGAAACTATGATTTCTAGTTGTCTTACATCTATTATGAATCAGACTGAAAAAGATTTAGAAGTCATCGTAGTAGATGATGCAAGTAAAGATCATACAGTTGATATCGTTGAAAAAATTCAAAAAAAATATCCTGATAAAATAAAGCTTTGTGTACAAAAAGAAAATAAGGGTGCAGGAGCTGCTAGAAATAAAGGATTAGAAATTGCAAGTGGAGCTTATATTGGATTTGTAGATGGAGATGATATTATTCATCCTAATATGTATGAAGAAATGGTTTTTGGAATGCAATATGAAAGGGTGGATATTGTAAGAACGAATGTAAAATGTTTTCAAAGTGAAAAAGAATTTTCTATTCAAAAAGATCCTTCCTTTGGAAAAGGAGGAATCTTTACTACTTTTCGTCAACCTCAAATTATTTGTTGGTCAGATCCTGCTTGTTGGAATAAACTTTTTCGAAGAGAACTTCTAGAAGGAAAAAAATTTGATGAAGGAGTTATTTTTGAAGACTGCTCCTTTAGTTATCCTCTTTATGTAGACGCAAGAAGAGTCGCTCATTTTAAATCTTGTCATTATTTTTATCGACAAAATGAAAAAGGAGTTTCTCAATCGGTTCAAAAAGTAAATCCAGCTATCGCAGACATCTTTCCTGTGCTTGATTCTTTTGAAGAAAAAGTCTCAAAACTTCCAAGACAAATTTTCTTTAAAGAGGAACTAAGGAAAATAAAACAACAACTTCTTTTATATCGAATGATAGAAGTTATGGATTGGAAAATAAAAGAAGAAGGTAAACAATCCCTTTTATTTCTATTAGATGATATTACAAGAGCAAGATATGGAGATTGGGAAGAAAATCAAAAAGAAATTTTAAATGTTCGTTTTGGTATAGATCAATTCAAAAAATATGGACTCTACGAAAGAGAACAACAAAAAGGGGACACTGTGATAGAATTACAAGATACATTTAAAAAGAAATTGAAAAAAATTTCTCATTCTTAATCTTTCTATTTTAAAAAGAAATAAAGATCTCTTTGTTCATAAATGCTACCTTTTTTCATACAATCAATTGAGGTGGGGCTATGAAACAAATAGGTCTTGTTTTTTTTCTCCTTTTTCTAGTCTTTTTTGCAAGTCTTTCTCCTGTCATTGGAAAAGAAGCAAAGAAATTTCCATTTTTTATAAAAGAAAATGAAAAGCGTTACCAAATCTATCAGAAAGAAAATCCAAATCTTTCTTTAAAACAAGTGATTCTTCATGTCAATATAGGTCTTGATTTTCCTTTCTATACACATACTAGAAAAAGCTCGTTTTTAAATACATCTTATGTACTTGTAAATAAATACTATTTTCTTCCTGAAACATATGTGCCAAAACAATTAGAAGTTTTAGAAAAGACTGATGCAAGGGAAGGTCTTTCTCTTGTAAAAGAAGCAAAAGAAGCTTTTTCAAAACTTGTTTCTAAAGCACAAGAAGATGGAAATAAAATTCGAGCTATCTCGGCATATCGTAGTTATTCTTATCAAAAAAAATTATATAATCATTATAGTTTACAAGATGGAAAAGCCCTTGCAGATACATATTCGGCAAGACCCGGATTTTCAGAACATCAAACAGGACTTTGTGTCGATGTGGATGATGGAGTAGAAAATTATGAAAATTTTGCGAAAACGAAAAGTTTTCAGTGGATGATGAAAAATGCTTATCAATATGGATTTATTTTAAGATACCCAGAAGGAAAAGAAAAGATAACAGGGTATGGATATGAAGCATGGCATTATCGTTATGTAGGAGTTGAGATTGCAACTTTCCTTCAAAAAAACAAAATAACTTTGGATGAATATTATATGGAATTTTTAAAACAAAAAGAGAAAAGGTAGTTCTTATAAAGCTAATTTTTTAATGGGTAAGAATATCATGGAAGGATCATTGAAAAATTGAAATTTCTTCCTTTACAAAAAAGAAAGAAAATGGTAAAATATCCTCTAATTAAAGGGGGAGAATCTATGACAAAAGTAAGTGTTATCATACCCAATTATAACAATGAACGTTATTTAAATCGTTGTATTCATTCTCTTAAGAAACAAAAAGAAAAAGAGATTGAATTTATTTTAGTGGATGATGGTTCAAAAGATCGAAGTCAAGAAATTATAGAGTCTTGTTGTGCTTCGGATCCTCGTTTTCGACTTTATTACTTTCCCGTCAATCAAGGAGTAAGCATCGCAAGAAATTTTGGAATATCAAAAGCAACAGGTGACTATATTGGGTTTGTAGATAGTGATGACTATATTGATGCAAACTATTTCCAAGTTTTAAAAGAGAAAATGGATCAAACTCATGCGCCTATGGCCCTTGCAGGATATCAAGTTGGACATTTTCGTTATCGCTTCCAAGGAGAAATCAATTATTTAGATTCTAAAACAAATTTGCAAGCAGGAGGTATTGCTGTTTGGAATCATTTGTTTCGAAGAGATTTAATTGGAGAAGATCGATTCCTAGAAGAATGCCTTTGTTGTGAAGATACAGCCTTTAGCCTTTGGATGCATATGAAAGGAAAAAGACTGGTCGCAACAGATCAGACCTTTTATCATTATAGTGTAGGAAATCCAACTAGTTGTAATTCTGTTATCTTTCCTAGTGCAAAGTCAATTGAAGCAAGGTTTCAGGTTGCAGATTATTTAGGAGAAAAAATAAAAGGTGATTCTCACCAATTCATTTATCAAGATCGCATTTTAAGAACACAAATTTATCTTTTACTTTTTTGTACAAAACCAATTAAAGATTATACTCCCGAAAACTTAGAAATTTGTCGAGATCTATATAATCATTTGGATGTTCTTATTCGTCAGAAGTATCTTGATTTTAGAGAAATAATCACATTGGAAGATCCTGCTATCCTCTATGCATGGAATCTTTTACATGCAGAAGATTTTCACTTGCAAAAAAAATATGAAAAATTGGATGTGATAACTTCAACCCATCTTTTTCAAAAGAAAGCTTTCAATTATATTAAAAGATAAGGAGAGTCAAAATGCCAAAAGTAAGTGTGATTGTACCTAATTTTAATAATGCATCTTATCTTGATCGTTGTCTTTCATCTCTTTCTAATCAAACAGAAAAAAGCATAGAATTTATTTTAGTGGATGATGCATCTTATGATCATAGTTTTCAAGTGATGAAAAAATATAGAAAAGATCCAAGATTTAAACTTTATCATTTCCCTATCAATCAAGGAGTAAGCATCGCAAGAAATTTTGGAATATCAAAAGCAACAGGAGACTATATTGGATTTGTAGATAGTGATGATTTTATAAGTGAAAATTACTTTCAAGTTTTAAAAGAGTCTTTAGAAAGGACAAATCTTCCGCTCGCTTGTAGTGGAGATCTTTCAGGAGAAGAATATACCAAACAGTGTGTTGTTGATTTTCGAGAAAAAGAGATCTCTCTTTTGACAGGAGGCCCTTCTTCTTGTACACATTTATTTCGAAGGGATTTGATTGAAAAGGACCGATTTATTGAAGGATGTAGACTAGAAGATAGTGCTTTTACAATTCTTATGCACATGAAAAGTGGAAAACTTGTCCTTGCTCCTTCTGCCAAATACTTCTATTTTATTGGAAATAAAAATAGCTATGGAAATCAAGAAAGAAGTCCACAAGATGTATTAGACCTTCTTCGTGTCAATACATATTTAAAAAAGCAAATTCAAAAAAAGAAAGATCTTTCTATTTATGAAAAGAAATATGAAAATACAAAAGCACATCTACTAGCTCCTGCGATTTTTTGGATTGCAGATTCTTCCTATCTATCCAGTTGTGAAAAACAAGATCTTCTTTTGAATTATCAAGTTCTTTTACAAAAAGAATGTCCTAATTTTGAAAAAGAAAAAGGGTTAGATATTTATATGGCACAAATTGTATTGAGCCAATTTTATAAAGAAGAACTTTTCAAAGAGTATGAAAAGAAATCTTTAGGAGTTAATGAGAAAAATTTTAAGAAGAAAATGGGCAATTTTCAAACAAGATATGGATGGTATCAATAAAAAAATATAGAAGAAGAGATGTTTTATTTTGTGATACAATAAAAGTGGTGAGAAAGATGAATTTATATGGAGTTTCTAAAAAAGAGTTAGAAAAGTATCTAAAAGAGAAGAAATATCCTATCTATTATGCAAAGGAAATTTATCAGTGGATCTATCAAAAGAAAATAGATTCCATTTTTTCTGCAAGTAATTTGCCAAACTCTCTCCGAAAAGATCTTGAACAAGATTTTCCAATGACCTCATTAGAAATTATAAAAGAACAAAAGGGAAAAGATGTTTCTAAATATTTGTTTCGTCTTTCTGATAAAGAACATATAGAAGCTGTTTTGATGAGACATGATTATGGACTTTCCCTTTGTATTTCAAGTCAAGTAGGATGTAATATGGGATGTTGTTTTTGTGAGAGTGGGAGACGTAAAAAAGTAAGAAATTTGGAAACATATGAAATGGTTTGTCAAATTTTAGAAATTGAGAAAAGAATCGGAAAAAGAATTAGTCATGTTGTCATGATGGGAATAGGAGAACCTTTTGATAATTATGAAAATGTAGTCAAATTCATTGAAATAGTTAATGAGGATAGTGGAATGAATATAGGAGCTAGACATCTTACAATTTCTACTTGTGGAATCGTTCCTAAAATTTATGAGTTTATGAACTTTCCTTATCAAGTAAATCTTGCTGTTAGTCTTCATGCATCTTTTGATGAAAAAAGAAAAGAATTGATGCCTATTGCAAAAGTATATCCATTAAAAGAGTTGATGACTGCCTTAAAAAAATATGTAGAAAAGACAAATCGTAGACTTACTTTTGAATATATTTTATTAGATGGAATCAATGATCAAGAAGAAGATGCAAGAAATCTTGCTCATCTTTTAAAAGGAATAAACTGTTATGTAAATCTAATTCCTTATAATGAAACAACACATTTACAATATAAGCGAAGTAAACCTTTAACAATTGCAAAGTTTTATGATATACTGAAGAAAAGTAACATCTGTGTAACAATACGACGGGAGTTCGGGGGAACCATTTCCGCTGCCTGTGGACAACTTCGAAGTGAGAAGGAGGAACTATGAAATCATTTTACTTAACGGATGCTGGGAAAGTACGAGATCATAATGAAGATAGTGTTATTATTGTACATAATCAGAATCAAGAATACTTAATGGCGATTGCAGATGGAATGGGTGGACATTCTGCAGGGGAGGTTGCTTCTAGTATTGCGATTCGATATTTAGGAAAACATTTTAATGAAACCTTTTTTTCATTCAGTAAAATGGAAGCAGTTACTTGGTTAAGAGATAGTGTAACAGAAATCAATAGTTTAATCTTTCAACATGAAAAAGATCATCCTGAAAGTAAAGGAATGGGAACCACCTTGGTAGTTGCTATTGTAACAAAAGAATATATTTTATTTGGAAATATAGGAGATTCTAGTGGATTTGTTATGAAAGATGGAAAACTCCATAAAGTAACATATGATCATACTCTTGTAAATCTACTTGTCTCTGCAGGAGAATTAACCAAAGAAGAAGCGAAAGATCATCCAAAGAAAAATGTACTAATGAAAGCTTTAGGAGCCAATGATCCAATTGATATTGATATTTTCGATTGTGATATGGAAATTGATGAAATCCTTCTTTCCAGTGATGGACTTACCAATATGTTAGAAGAAGAACAAATTGAAAAAGTATTGCTTGGAGAAGGGGATATGGAGGAGAAAGTAATTCGCTTAATTCGAAAAGCAAACAATCGAGGGGGAACAGATAATATTTCGGTTGCTTATTTAACTTTAGATGAAGGCGGTGAAGAAGAATGATTGTAAAGGGGCAAAAAATAAACGAGCGTTATGAAGTCATCAAAAGTATTGGAGAAGGTGGAATGGCGAATGTTTATCTTGGCTATGATACGATATTAGATAGAAATGTAGCAATTAAAGTGCTTCGTGGAGATCTTTCTAATGATGAAAAATTTGTACGTAGATTTCAAAGAGAAGCTCTTTCTGCATCAAGTCTTTCTCATCCTAATATTGTAGAGATGTATGATGTAGGAGAAGATGATGGACTCTATTATATTGTTATGGAATATGTAGAAGGAAAAACATTAAAGCAACTCTTAAAGAAAAGAGGAAGTCTTACTTTAAGTGAAGCCATTGATATTATGTTACAACTTACAGATGGAATGGCTCATGCTCATGATAGTTATATTATTCATAGAGATTTAAAACCACAAAATATTATGATTCAAGATGATGGACAAATTAAAATTACTGATTTTGGTATTGCCATGGCACTGAATTCTACTCAACTTACACAAACTAACTCTGTTATGGGATCTGTTCACTATCTTCCACCAGAACAAGCATCAGGAAAAGGAAGTACAATCCGTAGTGATATTTATTCAATGGGAATTATTTTCTATGAACTTCTATCAGGAGCACTTCCATTTAAAGGGGAAAGTGCTGTTGAGATTGCACTTAAACAAATGAGAGATCCTCTTCCATCTTTACGAAGTGAAAATGAAGAAATTCCACAAAGTATTGAAAATATTATTTTAAAGTCCACCGCTAAAAATCCAAAAAATAGATATCATGATGCGAAAGAAATGCACCAAGATTTATTAACAGCACTCGATGATGATCGAATCAATGAACCAGTCTATCAATATAAATATCCAGAACATGAAGTGGATGAGAGTACAAAAATTATAGAAAATCTTTCTATAGAAGCAGTAGAAGATGAAAAAATAGCCAAGCCAATTGTAGATGAAGATGTCAAAAAAACAAATAAATGGATTTGGATTTTGTCAGGAATCTTTGGAGCAATTATTGTATCGCTTCTTGTTATCTTTTTCTTAGTTCCAGCTCTTACAAAATCACCAGATATAAAAGTTCCAAATGTCAAAGGAATGACTGTTGTAAAAGCAGAAGAAACTTTAAAAAAGGCAGGTTTTGAAGTAGCATTAAAAACAAAAGAACAGCCTTCTTCCAGTGTAAAGAAAGGGCGAGTTATCAAAACAGATCCTGCGATTGGAAGAACGATAAAAAAAGGAACTAAAATTACGCTTTATGAATCTATTGGAAAAGAAAAATATGAAATGGAAGATTTTGTAGGAAATAGTGATGTACAAGCGGTTAAAAAGATGTTAGAAACAGAGTATAAATTAACCGTTATTATTACAAAAGCAGAAGAAGAAAATTTTGATCGTAAGTATAATGAAAACGAAATCTTAAAGCAAGAACCACTCAAAGGAGAAAAATTAGAAGAAGGAGAAACGGTTACTTTTTATGTTCCAAATCTCGTACTTTATCCAGATATGACCAACTGGTTTTTAGAAGGGGATAATGGTGTTCGAGCATGGGCTTCTAAATATGAAATTACACTCAACGTAACAGAGCAAGAAGTCTCTTCAGATAATTATTCAGATGGACAAGTGATCAGTCAAGGAACTGCACAAGGAACACAAGTTGTTGCAGGTAGAACCTTGAATATTACCGTTGCTAAAAAAGTAAAAAAACCAGCCGTTGGTGAAAGTGGTGCTGGAAATAAGAATCAAGAAACAGAAAAAACAGAAGAGGATATGAATCCATAATAGGTGATCAAATGCAAGGACAAATTACAAAAATACAAAGTAGTCTTTATACAGTAGATACCCAAGAAGAAAAAATTCCTTGTGTACTAAGAGGTCGTTTTAGAAAGCAACATATATTGCCACGTGTGGGTGATTATGTTGTTTTTGATAAAGAAAAAAAGGTGATTGATGAAATACTTCCTCGTAAAAATGAATTTGATCGTCCTTTTGTTTCTAATATAGATCTTGCTTTTATAGTAACTAGTGTAAAAGATCCAGATCTTTCTCCCTCTTTATTAGATAAGCTTCTTGTTTTAATGGAATTACATGCAGTAGAGCCAATTTTATGTATTACAAAAATGGACTTATTAACCGAAGAGGAAAAGAGAAAAGTTACTTCATTTTTTGAGTATTATAAAAAGCTAGGGTATCGAGTAGTTACGAATAAAGATCTTTCCATAATCAAATCATGGATTCCAGGGCATACTTGTGTTTTTACAGGCCAGACAGGGGTAGGAAAAAGTACTCTATTAAATCATCTTCATTCAGAATGGAATTTAAAAACAGGGGAAATTTCTAAAGCTTTAGGAAGAGGAAAACATACAACAAGAAATGTAGAATTATTTTCGTTTCTAGGAGGAAAATTGTTAGATACTCCTGGATTCTCTTCTTTAGCTCTTTCTTCTACAAGGGAAGAAATTCGTGCTTGTTTTAGGGAATTTGCAAGCTGTTCTTGTCCTTTTTCAGATTGTACCCATACCAAGGAAAAAGAATGTGTTGTAAAAAGAAAGGTAGAGGAAGGAACTATTTTAAAAAGTAGATACCTTTCTTATTTACAATTGATAAAGGAGGAAGAGAAAAAATGAAAATTTCAGCATCTTTTTTAAAAAGTGAAAATATCCCAAGGGATTTAAGAAAATTAAATGATACAGATGTAGATTTTATTCATGTAGATATTTTAGATGGAAAATTTGTTCCTAAATTGAAAACGATGCCTTTTCGACAAATGAAACATATTTATGAATTTACTTCCAAGAGATTAGATGTACATCTTATGGTAGAAAATCCTAAAAAATATATCAGTAAATATGCAACACTTAATACAGCTTATATTACCATTCATGAAGAAATTGAAGAAGTTGAAGAAGCTCTTTCTCTCATTCATTCTTATGCAATTGGTGCAGGACTTTCTATTAAATTAGAAACTCCTGTAGAAAGAGTGATTCCTTATTTAAAAGATCTGGACTTAATTTTAATTATGGGGGTTGCTCCAGGAAGAGGGGGACAAGAATTCGAAAAAGAAGCTATTTCCAAAGTGAAAGAGCTGAGAAAAGTTTTGAAAAAATATCATTCAAAAGTATTGATTAGTGTAGATGGTGGAGTAACAGATGTTGTTGCAAAAAAGTTAAAGGAAGCAGATATTTTAGTGAGTGGCAGTTTTATTACAGAGGAAGAAGATTTTCAAAAACAAATCGATTTATTAAGAAAATAAATTGTCAACAGGAAAAACTATTGTTATAATAAAGGTAGAATAAAGATAGGGTGATTGTGAAATGAATGAAAATGAAAAAAAAGTAGAGAATGTACAAGAGAAGAAAGTGGAAGATGAAAAAGTAAATCAAACAACAGTCCAACCTTCCTCTCCTTCTAATGAAACACCATCATCACAAGATTCTGTTTCTGTCTCTTCAAAACCACCAAAGGAATCTAAAGCAAAAATGATCTTTGCCTTTCTTTTATTTTTAGCCTTCTTTGCACTCGTATATTTCTTACCAGATATTAGTGAAGAAATTCATAAATTACAAGAAGGAAAGAAAAAGATTGAGCAACCAAAGGAAGTAACAAGCGGTGTTATGACTTGTAAACTTTCAAAAGAGGTAGATACAAGAACAACAAGTGCAACGATTCAACTTCGTTTTCAAAAAGAAAAATTAAAAAGTACAGTTACAGAGACGATCACTTCTTTTAATGAAGATGCAACGAGTAAAGATATAGATACACTTTCCGAATTAAGTAATTCTTGTCTCCTTTTAAAAAATGTAACAGAAGAAGTAGATGGGATGAGTGCAAATTGTACAGATACAGAAAAAACGCATCGAACTGTACAAACAGTAGATTATGAAACGCTTGACTTAGATAAAATTCAAGAAAATATTACAGAATTTGAAGGATTTTACCCAGAATTTCAATTAGATCAAGACATCAATGAAATTCAAAGTCTTTTACAATCTTCTGGATATAATTGTGAAAAAGAATAGAGAGTATGAAAAATACTTTCTTTTTTTAGGGTGACATTTAGGGTGACAAATGACGAAAAAAAAGATCAGTAAATCTTGACTGGGGGGGGGTAGCTTATAGTACACTGATAATAGAAAGGAGAATATAAAAATATGAAAAACAAAATCATAGGAATGGTATGTACATTTGTTGCTGCAATTTTGTTGATGCCAAATGTATATGCTGCTGGAACAAAAATTACAGTTGAAAAAGCAGAAGAATCAGAAAAATATGATACTTTATCTGATGCTATTCAAAATGTAAAAGAAGGAGGAACTATTACTCTTGAAGAAGCAGTAGATGTTCCTACAACTATTGATGTTACAGGAAGTAAGAGTTTTATATTAAATTTAAATGGAAAAACTCTTAAAGGAGTAAGTGGACAACGAATCCTAAATATTAAGGAAGGAACAGTTACAATCACAGGACGTGGTACAGTTGACTCTACTGAAGCAAAAGGAGGAATCTATGTTTATGGAGCAACTACAAAAGGAGGAGCAGCTGGACATTTAACGATTGATTCTGGTGTAACAGTAAAAGGAGTTTCTCCAATTGTTGTATCTTCACTAAATAGAAAAGATTCTTATGGAGCAGAATTAAATGTTATGGGTACTGTAGAAGGAACTTCTACAGCAGGTGTTTTTGTTCATGGAACAATCAAAAATACTGAAGATCCGACAGAATTTCCTGAAATTACTGTTTCTGGAACAGTAAAGAGTGATACAGAAGCAGGATTTGCTCAGATGGGTGGAGCAACAACAACCATCACTGGTACAGTAGAAGGTGCTACAGGAATTGTAATTAAATCAGGAACTCTAAATTTAAATGGTGCAACTGTAACAGGAAAAGGAGCTTTCGGAGAAGCAGAACCATCAGGAAATGGATACAATAGTACAGGAGCTGCAATTCAAATTGAATCTAATGTAGGTTATGCAGGTAATATTGATATTTCAGTTTCAGGAGGAACTTACACAAGTGAAGATAATTCTGCAATTGTTGAATATACAGATGAAAATACATTTGCTATAGATAATATTGCAATTGAAGGTGGAACATTCCAAGCTGCAGAAGGAAAAGAAGCACTTTCTATTTCATCTGAAGAAGAAGAAGTTTTCACAAATTTTATATCAAGAGGGGAATTCTTATCTGGTTCAGAAAAATCAGATGTATCAGCTTACTTAATTAGTGGTGTAATCCAAGATGAAAATGGAAATGTAGTTACTCCAGTTGAACCATCAGAAGACAAAGGACCTGATACAGCAGATATGAATGTATATGGCTTACTTGCACTTATCCTATTAAGTGGAGTAGGATTAACTTATGTTGTTCGTAAAAGAATGAACTAAGAAAAAAGATTTCTAATTTAATGTAAAAAATGAAGGAAAGAAAGTATGAAAAATGCTTTCTTTTTTTATATCTAATACAGGATAATATGCGAAGTTGGAATAAAGGCCTGGGGGGGGTAAATTATAGTAAAATGAACCTAGGAGACTAGGTGAAAAGAATGGAAGAAGAAAGAAAAAAGGAAATCATATTGGTAATAGGACTTTTGT
>CANQEE010000015.1 GCA_947594595.1 uncultured Bacilli bacterium | reverse complement strand
GCGCTCGTAGCTCAGTTGGATAGAGTGTTTGGCTACGAACCAAAAGGTCAGGGGTTCGAATCCCTTCGAGCGCACCACTCTCGGAAAGTGGCTCAACTTGGTAGAGCACGTGGTTTGGGACCACGCGGTTGCAGGTTCAAATCCTGTCTTTCCGACCATTAAAAAAATAAACTTCGAAAGAAGTTTTTTCATTTATAGAAGAATGATTTTAAACAGATGAAAGGTCTGTTGTACTATGAAAGAGGTGATAAAATGAAATTAGTTTCTTGGAATGTTGCTGGATTTCGAGCTTGTCTAAAAAAAGGATTTGAAAATTTTTTTAAAGAAGTAGACGCCGATATTGTATGTCTACAAGAAGTCAAAGCTGTTCGAAGTGAAATTCCTTTTTATGCAAAAGGATATCTTGACTTCTTAAATCCAGCAGAAAAGAAAGGATACTCTGGAACCTTGATCTATACAAAAATAGAACCCCTTCAAGTTACTTTTGGAATGGGAATCGAAGAACATGATCATGAAGGAAGAATCATTACCTTAGAATTTCATGATTTTTATCTTGTCAATGTGTATGTTCCAAATGTCAAAAGAGATTTATCTAGATTGTCCTATCGAATGAAGTGGGAAGAAGATTTCTTAGCTTATTTAAAAAAATTAGAAGAAAAACATCCTGTCCTCGTTTGTGGAGACTTTAATGTAGCTCATGAAGAAATTGATTTAAAAAATCCAAAGGCAAATCTTGGAAATGCAGGATTTACAAAGGAAGAAAGAGAAAAATTTACACATCTTTTAAAGAGTGGATTTCTAGACACTTTTAGAAATGCTTATCCAGAAAAAGAAGATGCTTATACTTGGTGGAGTTATAGACCAGGCGTTAGAGAAAAAAATATAGGATGGCGAATTGACTATTTTCTCTGCTCTAAATCATTAAAAGAAAAAATTTCAAATCCTGTGATTTATCAAAATGTTTTGGGAAGCGATCATTGTCCAATCGGAGTGGAAATCGATGCAAAATAATTCAAATTTTTCTCTTCAATCTTTTTATAATCAACTTCTTCATACAAACAAAGAAAAAGAATTGCTCTTTCAAACCCTTGATGATTACTGGCATAAAATTCAAAAAGAAAACAAACAACAACTCTGTAAAGTATATGCTTCCCAAATTTATCAAATTTTAAAAGAAAAAGGATTTTCTGCTTTTCTTTGCAATACATTAGATTACTGTAAAAATTCAAAAGAATGTTGCTATGAACATATTTTTGTTTTAGCAACTTATCAAGAAAAAGAAAAAGATGCTTATGTACTAATAGATCCTACTTTTTCTCAATTTGAAAAGGAGGAAGGAAAAACTTTAAATGAGAAGATGCTTTGCTTTCCATCCCTTCTATTAGAAAAAGATTCCATGATGAATCCTGTTGTAAAAAATTTAAATCAGAAAGGATATAGTGAAATTACTTTAGTAGGAATTCAAAAATATTTGGGAAGTATCAATCAATTTGAATCTTTCTTTTCACTTTCAATAGAAGAGATTCTCTTTCCAAAACAAGAACAAAGTAAAAATAAAACAAGCAAACTGTAAACGGTTTGAACTTGTTTTATTTTTTTCTTCACTAGAATAAAAAACTATCTTTTATTGTGATTTTCATAGGGGAATTTTTTTTCGAATTATCAAAAGATTTAAAAGTTCCAACCAAACGAACTGTTTGTCCCTTTTTATAGGAAGAATAATCTAAATCTTTATCTGCAATCATACAATCTACATCTAAAGAATAAGATCCCTCTTCATCTTGATAGAATAAAGTGATCTTTTTCTCTTTCGAATCAACCTTTTTGATTTCTCCTTCAATTTGCAAATACTGATTATAATATTTTTGATAAGAATCTTTAGGATAGTTTCTAAAAGCCAATGCTAAATCCAATACAGAAATCTCAGTAGGCTCTATAGAATATGGCATTGTCCAAAAACCAACTTGTGTATCTCTTCTTCCTTTTTCTTGATGATATTTAATAACTTTATATCCGAGTCCATAATATTCTTTGGTTCCCCCATCCTGATAAGTTTTAAGTGGGATCGCAAAAAAAGGTCCTATCTGTGCTTTGGTTACTAAAAGTAAATCACAAGAGACGAAAAGACCTACTATAAAAACAACCAAAACCAAAATGGTCATATTTCTTTTTATTTTTTTTTCTTTTTCCTTTGGAATTTCACGCATACAATCACTTTCTCTTTCTTGGACTTTATTATAGCATATTCCATGGAAGATGTAAATTTATAAATTCTTATTCTAAAACAATCATTCTGATTTGATCCATATGATACCTTTCTTTTCTTTGTAAAAAATCTTCTTCCAAAGGATGCATTTTAGAAAAAAAAGCAATATATTCTTTTTTCTTTCGATCATATAAAATAACATATTTCTCATCTGGAAGTAGTTTTGTCTTTGTTATATCAATTTTAAAATAGGAAAGCAACAACAGAAATTTTTCATTTTCTTCTTTATTTTCCCATAGCATTTTAAATGTTTCTATCTCTAGCAAATCGTTTTTCTTCATGAATTCCTCCTATTTATTATTTAGACATCTCTTTCCAGAATTAAAGAGAAATAGGTAAAATTGACATATTTTAATCAATTTCAAAACAAAAATCTATTTTAGGAATCTCTTTTTTCGCTGTATATAAATCCATTAGAATTTGACCTTTTTGGACATGATCTCCTTCTTTTACATGTAAGTAAACTCCACTAGAAGGATCTATTTCATCGAAAAGAGAATCTCTTCCTGCTCCTAATTCCTTAGAAACCATAGCAATTTCTTTGGCATGAATTTTTCGAATTGTTCCAGAGAAAGGTGCCACATAAGATATTTTTGGATCTTCTATTTGAAGCAGTTCTAATTTTCCACCTTGATAAGAAATCCATTCCTTAAATTTTTCAAAAGCTTTTCTGCTTTCCAAGACCTCTTTTACCTGTTTTTCTGCCTCTTTTAAGGAGCATTTTTTAGAAAGAGCTACCATATGGCTTGCTAAAAGCACACATTTTTCATAAAGCTCTCCTTTTTCATCTCCTTTCAAAACAGAAATTGCTTCCAAAACTTCTAATCGATTTCCAACTGCATTTCCCAAAGGATGTGACATATCTGAATAAATAAAATCTGCCTGGCAATGATATTGATTTGCAATTTCTAACATCAAACTTGCAAGATGCTCTGCCTCTTCTTTCTCCTTAAGAAAAGCTCCTTCTCCATATTTCATATCAAATACAAATTTTTTTGCTCCTCCTGCAATTTTTTTACTCATAATACTAATAGCAATCAAAGGAATAGAGGAAACAGTTCCAGTTACATCTCTTAGAGCATAAGTTTTTTTATCAAGTGGTGTAATTTCATCTGTTGCACTACAAACAACCAATCCTATTTGAAAAACTTGTTGTTTGATTTCCTCTAAATTTCTTTCAACTTGATACCCTGGTATAGATTCCAATTTATCAATCGTTCCACCTGTAAGTCCAAGTCCTCTCCCACTCATTTTAATAACAGGAATATCTAGTGCTGCAACAATAGGTGCAAGAATTAAAGTAGTTTTATCTCCAACTCCACCTGTAGAATGTTTATCTACAAGGAACTCTTCTTGAGAAAAGGAAAGTTGTATCCCACTTTGAAGATAACACTCTACAAAAGCAAATACTTCTTCTTTAGAAAGTCCATTACAACAAATTGCCATTAAGAAAGCACTCATTTGATATTCTTGAACAGATCCATTCATATACCCCTGTAAAAAGAGTTCTATTTCTTCTTTAGAAAGTATCTCTTTTCTTCTTACTTTATCAATAATTTCAACAAACATCATATCCTCCTTCTTTTATTATACACTTTTATTTGCAAAAAAGGATCTTTCTTCAAGATCCCTTATCGTAACTTCTTATCAATTAACTCGATCCCTCTTTTAGGATCTTCTAATAATTTTTCATAAAGAGACTCATGTTTTTTTAACTCTTCTAAAATCGTAATATCTTCTTCTGAAAGATAAAGATAACTATCATCTTCTTTTTTTACAACTTCATCCTGTCCTAGAAAATAAGTAAGGCTTACTCCAAAGACTTTTTCAAGTTCTAATAAAGTATCAAGGGTAGGTGTTCTTGTTCCATTCTCATAACAGCAAATACTTACCTTTGTGACATTGATCATATCTCCAAGTTCTTTTTGTGTCAATCCTTTTTCTTTTCTTAAAGTTCTAAGTCTCTTTCCTAATATCATATTATCACCCAATAAAATCAATCAACTATGCCATTATTATAGTAATTTCAAGTTTTTTTAGGGGTGAAGTTAACTAATAAGTAATTTATGCCTTTGCTGTTTTTGGAGAATCATGTTTTGTCAAAAAAGTGATCTTTTCTGCAATCATTTCTAATCGATATCGATTTCCATCTTCTGTTTCTATTTTTCTTGTCTGAAGTCGTCCACGAATCCCAATAATATCACCCTTTGTACAATACTCTTTGGTTCGAATGGCTTTTTCTTCCCACAAGATGCAATCAATAAAATCTGTTTCATATTCTCCATCCATATTTTTAAAACTACGTGGAACTGCAAGGGTAATTGTGGCAACGTCTTTTCCTTTTTCTGTGTTTCTAATTTCGATCTCTCTTGTGAGTCTTCCAACCAAAACAACCTGATTTAAAATAAAAGCACCTCCTTTCTTTGACCTAGTTTAATTCAAAGAAAAAAAAGATGCAAAGATGAGATTTTCTAAATTGGAAAAGAAAAAAAGAAAAAAATTTTAAAAATCAAAAGAATTAAAGAACAAGAAAAAAATTCTCTTTAAAAATTTTTAAAATTGGTAATTTATAAATTTTTTTTCAAAAGTTGATTGAGCTCGACTGCATATTCCATAGGAAGAGATTTACGAAATGTTTCAATGAATCCTAAAATGATCAACTCCGTTGCTTTTTCCTTAGAAAGACCACGACTCATTAAATAGAAAAGATATTCCTCCTTCAATTTAGAAACCGTTGCTTCATGTTCAAGACAACTACTTTCATTCCTTACAATATTGGTAGGAATTGTATCACTTTTAGATTCTTCATCTAAAATTAAAGTATCACATTTAACAAAAGCAAGGCTATTTTCTGCTTTCGATTTTATTTCTACTTTTCCACGATAAGTTGCATTTCCTCCCAAAGAACTAATACTTTTGGATAAAATTTTACTTTTTGTATTCTTTCCTAAATGAATCATCCTAGCGCCTGTATCTTGAATCTGTCCCTTTTTAGCAACTCCAATGGTTATACAAACTCCCTCACTTCGATCTCCTTTTAAAAGACAACAAGGGTACTTCATAGTGACCTTTGATCCTATATTTCCATCAATCCATTCCATTTTTCCATCTTCTTCAACCAAAGCTCGTTTTGTCACTAAGTTATAGACATTGAAAGCCCAATTTTGAATGGTGCTATATCGACATTTGCTTCCCTTTCCTACATAGATTTCTACCACTGCAGCATGTAAAGAATCATCACTATAAGTAGGAGCTGTACATCCTTCTACATAATGAAGTTCACTCCCCTCATCCACAATAATTAAAGTTCGTTCAAATTGTCCCATTCCTCGACTATTGATTCGAAAATAACTTTGTAAAGGGCGATCTAACTTTGTATGAGGTGGAATATAAATAAAACTTCCCCCACTAAAAACTGCACTATTTAATGCTGCATATTTATTTTCTTCATAAGAGACAATTTTTCCAAAATATTTTTCAGCAAGAGAACGATATTTTTTTAATCCTTCTTCAATCGATGTAAATATTATATGCTTCTCTTCCAATTCTTTCAACATATGATGGTAAATGACTTCACTTTCATACTGTACACCCATTCCATCCAAGTGTTTTTCACTTTCTAAAACACCTAAATCTTTTAGTTCACATCGAATTGGTTTCATGACATTTTTCCAGTTAGAAACAATTTTTTCTTCTTCACTCTTATAATAAGTAATTTTAGAAAAATCAAGGGAAATTTCTGGACCAAAAGAAGGATTTTTTTGCGCAAGAAAAGAGGTATAGGCACGTTTCCTATACTGAAGAATCCAGTCTTCTTCTTGCTTTTTTTTGGATATTTCTACAATTGTTTTCTCATTTAATCCTTTTAATTCCATATGATTCCCCTCTATTGTTTTTTTAGTTGCTTCATAATTTCTGATACTGCATTGGCTGGAAGAAGTGCACAAGTTTTTCGATTGGGTTGTAAATAAATATCTTGATAAGCAAGGAGTTCTCCCATTTTTTCTTGATCATAATCTTCTTCCTCAATCATTTTCTCATAGTTTTCCACTAACTCTTTCGCCTCTTCTATAGAAAGACCTACTAATTTTCGTAAAAGTATAGAAGTCGCAGAAGTAGAAATAGCACAAGCTTCTCCATCAAAGGTTGCATCTATAATCCTTCCCTTTTCTATTTTTAAAGAAATATCCAAATTATCAATACAACTTTCGTTATTTGTATTCTTTACAAGATATCCATCTTCTTCTCCTTTTAATCCCCGATGAAAAGGATGCTGATAATTTTCTAAAATCAATTCTCTTTTGAATTCTTGATCCATATTTCCTCCTATAAAATAACATCATAAAGTGTATCACTTTTTGAAAGTGCTTGTAAAAGTTTATCTACTTCTTCCTTTGTATTATAAAAATAAAAACTAATTCGTACCGTATTTTGAACAGGAAGTTCTTCTTTTAATGCCTTTGCACAATGTGTTCCTGCTCTTGTACAAATGCCAAAATGATCTAAATAAATCGCAGCATCCTGACTAAAAACATCTCGAATATTGAAAATAACATTGCCTCCATTTACATTGGCATTATAAACTTCAATTTGTGGATATTTTTTCAATTGTTCAACCAGATATTTTTTTAAATTAGCTTCATGACTTTGAATATTTTCCATCCCAATTTTCATTAAGTATTGAATGGCACTTTTTAATCCAATCACTTCTGCGATAGGAGGTGTTCCTGCTTCAAATCGGAAAGGAACACTTTTTATTGAAACTTCTCCAGAAGAAGAAAAACTTTGATTCATATCTCCTCCATATTGAAGAGGTTCCATTTTTTCTAATAATTCTTTTCTTCCATAAAGAACTCCAATTCCAGTGGGTCCTAACATCTTATGTCCTGAAAAAGCTAAAAAATCAATATGATCTTCTACAACATTTGTTTTTTCATGAGGAACACTTTGAGCTCCATCTACTAGAAAGATCAACCCTTTTTCTTTACAGAGCATTCCAATTTCATGAAGAGGACGACGATCTCCTACTACATTGGAAATTCCTGAGATTGCAACCACTTTCGTTTTTGCTGTCACAGCTTGCAATACGGATTCATAGTGAAGTGTATAATCCTTAGAAAGTGGTACATAAACAAGATGAATTCCAATTTCCTTTTCTAAGATTAAAAAAGGAAGCAATAAAGAAGCATGCTCTGCTTTTGTAATTAAAACTTCATCCCCCTTTTTTAGATACTTCTTAAAAAAGCCAAAGATGATTTGATTAAGACTTTGTGTGGCTCCACTTGTAAAAATAATTTCTTCTTTTGAGGAGGCTCCTATAAAGTTTTTACAAACTTCTCGAGTTTCTTCATAGATCTCACTTGCACGATAAGAAATTCCATAATCTCCTCGATGAATATTGGCACAATATTTTTCGTAATATTCTTGCATACTATCTAACACCACTTTAGGTTTTAGACTGGTCGCACCATTATCAAAATAGATCAAACCTGTTTTTAAAAATGGGAAATCCTCTCGATGCATCCATTATCCCTCCTTTCTTTTTTGGAAAAAGTGAAACTTCTCTTCTTCTGTTAACTCTTTTCCCTCTAAAAAACCTTCTAGAAGAAGATGATTGATTTGATCTTCTTCTAACCCCCTTGTCTTTAAATAAAATTTCGAAGTTTCCTCAAAAGGACCTGTAAAAGAAGAATGACTAGCCTCTACATCAAATTCATCAATGAAAAGAGTTGGTTCTATAAGAGCTTTTCCTTTCTTTTCATTATAAATCCGATTTTCTTGTTGTGCTACTGATCCATGCATTCCCTTTGGAATATACACATTAACAAGAAAAGATAAGGCTTGCTCTTCTTGATTCCAACCATGAAGAAAGAGTCTACTTTCTGTTTTTGGAGATTCATGAAACACTTCTACTTTTAATTTATTTTCTGTTTGATTTACTGTATTATAGTGATATTCAATTTTCGAATCTTCTCCTTTTAAATAAATTTGAATCCTACCACTTGCATTTTTACTATATTGAGATATTTCTAAGAGACTTTCTTTTTCAAGTTCAATTTCAATTTGAAAATTTTCTTCATTCAACAGTTGGATACAATCTTTCTGTCTTTCTTTCAAATGAATTTTTTTGATCCCATTTCCCTTTTCCTTTCTCTTTATTTTATTCATGAGATTGCTCCTTCGTATGTTCGTTTATCTGATAGCCTTCTTTTTCAATTTCTTTCGCAAGATGTATGGTTCCTGTTTGAACAATTTTTCCATCGACCATCTTATGAACAAAATCAGGATGAATATACTCTAAAATACGACTGTAATGTGTAATAATCAAAACACTTGTACTAGGATATTCTTTTAAATAATCATTAAATACTTTACAAACTTGTTTGAGACTATCTACGTCCAATCCTGAATCCAATTCATCTAATACAATCAACTTTGGTTTTAAAAGAAGAAGCTGTAAAAGTTCATTTTTCTTTCTTTCTCCTCCAGATAAACCTTGATTGATCGACTGATGAAGAAGTTCTTCTTTTAATGATAATTTTTGACAATCTTTTTCAATTTCTTTTACAAAGGAATATAAATTTACTCTTTCTTTCGTTTTTTCATAAAGAGCTTCCCTCATAAAATCACTTGTACTAACACCTTCTATCACAGGAGGGTCCTGTAAGACTAAAAAAGCACCCATTCTTGCAATTTGTTCTGTTTGTAAAGCTTTCAAATCTTGATCAAAAAGAGTGATTTCTCCTTGCTTTATTTCATAATTTGGATTTTTAAAAATTACTTTAGATAACGTACTTTTCCCTGCTCCATTGGGTCCCATAATTGCATGAATTTCCCCTTCTTGAATTGAAAGAGAAAAATCTTTTAAAATTGGTTTTTTTATATCTACTGTCTCTACAGTTACATGTTTCATTTCTAACATTGTATCACCTTTTTTAGCGTATCACTTTTTCTTTAAACAGACAAGAATTCTTATAGAAAACGGCTTTATTATAGCACAATCTTTTTTTCTTGTAAATGAACGTGATCCAATTTATTTTAGATTGACGAATTCAATCCATTGATTTACAATAAACGAAAAAAAAGGAGTCTGTTTATGATCAATGAGAAAATGGTTCAAAATTATAAAGCAAGAGGATCTTTAATTTATCAATCTATACAAGTAGAAACTCTTTTAAAGGAAGGAAAAATTTCACTTGCTAAAAAAATTATTTTAGAATTATTAGAAAAAGATCCAGATGATTATCCATTAAACAAACAACTCTCACGCTGTTATATTTACGAAAAAGAATATGAAAAAGCTGTTGAAATTTTAGAGAGAATTGATCAAAAGAAGAACTTCAAAGTATTGGCTGCTTTATATATTAAAATGGACACTATAGAAAGTAAGGAAAAACTTTTTCATCTTTATCAGACTGTTTTTAAAGTTCAAAACGAAGATCCTACAAATTCTAATCCTCAATGGCAAAATAATTATAGAATACTCAAAATCTACACAGAAAAACTCTTCAATCCGAATTTTCAATTGAAAAGGTGTGAATTACCTTATACAGAAAGACAATTTTACCATTACAGTGAACAAGATGCTTTGATACATATTTATGAAAATCATAAAAGTTCTGGTCCTCCTTCGAAAAGCAGATTTTCTAACGAGATTCAAATCAAAAAATTATATCATCAAGCAAGCGACTATATTCTCCAACACAAGGAGGAAGGAATTCTTCGCCGAAATGATTCTGATCAATATGTTTTTTATCTTCCATCTTGTGGTCTTAGTAGAGAAAATATTGTATGTAATTATATAAAAGTTCTTACCATTATCAATGAAGCAAAAATCTTAACTATGTATCCTTGCCTTCATCAATGTGGAATACAAAAAGTAAATCGTTTAGAAGAAAAAAGAGGAAATCAAAAAGTAAAAAGTGGTCTTGAGAGATTTCAATCAAGATATCATCAAGAAAAAAGAAAGATTGATTAAGACCACACAAGAAAAAATTTCCCTTTTTTGTTCAAAAGCGATACAATAAAGATACCAAATCCTATCAAGAAAAAGGAATGCTGTACTATGGAAAAAGAAAAAACACCTTCTAATTTACTTGCTCTAAAAAAGGAGAAGATCAATCAATTTCTTTCACAAGGAAGAGTCTCTTTAGCAAAAGAAATGCTTCTCAGTTTACAAGAAGATCTCCCTTTTGATTCAGAATTGCAAATTCAACTTTCTCATTGCTATATTTTAGAAAAAAAATATTCTCAAGCGATTTCTTTCTTAGAAAAAGCACCTATCGAAGAAGTACACCAATTACTAGCGGCTTTATATCTGAAAGACAAAAAAGAAGAAAATAGTACAAAACTTTTTCATTTATATCAATCTATTTATAAAAATCATCCGGAAGATCCATATTCTAAAAATGCTTCTCATCAAGTCAATTATAAACGACTACGAATTTATATGGAAAAACAATTTAATCCAAATTTTTATCTCAATCGAAAAAGTCTTAATTATACAGAAAGACAACTCTTTCATTATGATCCACAAGAAGCAATTGCACATGTTTTAGAAAGACATTCTTATAGAAGTTCCCCATTAAAAAGCCGATTTTATCAAACTGAACTTATTCCTACACTCTTTGACTCTGTAAAACAATATATTGAATCTAACCCAAATCAGGGAATTCTTCGAAACAATTGTGCAGATACCTATGTTTTTTTTCTACCTCATTGTGGTATAAAAGGAAAAAAGAGTCCTTGCAATTTCTTATATGTATTTACGATCCTAAATCGTCCTGATATCTTATCAATGTACCCTTGTTCCTATAAAGAAGAGGTTCCTATCTATTTATTTGATGAAATCAAACAAAACTTTTTTCCCGAAAAAAAAGAAAAAGAATATTTTTTAAGAAGAAAACAGGTATAAATTTTAAAAAAAGAGCTCATCTTAAAAACGAATACTCGCTGTATTCATCCAAGAAGGTAACTTTACCTTTTTTTATTTGTCTTTTTCCAAATTTTTATATACAATAAGTTGTAGGTGATCTAATGCAAAAACAAATGAAATTAACAATTGGAATGGCTCTTCTTTTTTTAGTTACCTTTGTTTTTTTTGGTGTAATTATTCTCTATGAAAAGGGAAATCTTCTTCTCTACCCCATTCTTGAAAAAAAGTTAACTGATTATTTTGAAAAGAACTATCAAGAAATAAAAGAAGAAGTTCAAAAGAAAGAATTGAAATTCAATTTTGATGATAAAAGTTATTCCATCGAATATCAAAATAAAAAACACCCTGATTTATCTTTCTTTCTTCTTTATACGAAAAAGAAAAAAATTCAGTCTACTTATCAAGAAGATTACATAGAAGGAAAAACACTTCTAGATAAAAAATGTAAAAAGATAAGCAAAGAGATTCAAAAGCTTCTTCAAAATGAAAATTTTTCTTCCATTCAAGTGAAGAAAAAGAGAACTTTAAATGAAGTCAATACCAAAGAAAAAAAGAAGCTTTTAGAAGGAGAAGGAAAAGAGATTTCATTCTATCAAGTTGTTGTAACAACTTCCCTTTCTAATTTAGATGGAAAGGAAATTCAGAAAATTTTAAAAAAGATGGATACCATTTTAGAAGAAGAAGATTATAATCCAGAAACTTATCAAGCAAAATTTCTCTTATCAGAAGATAAAACAAGAGGAGTTAAAATTCAAAATATAACAAGAGAAATCTTACAAAAAAATCAATTAGAAACAATTTTATATCAACTATATCAAACAAAAGAAAAAATAGATACCAAGTCAAAAATAGAAATGGAGGAATTTTAATGGAAGACTGTATTTTTTGTAAAATTATTAAGGGAGAACTTCCCTCTTATACAATTTATGAAGATGAAATATTAAAAGTCTTTATGAATATTGATCCAAGTACCAATGGTCATCTTTTACTGATCCCTAAAAAACATTTAGTTACTGTTCTTGATATTGATCAAAACTTTATTTCTCACGCATTAGAAATTATTCAAAAAAAGATTTATCCTCTTTTGAAAGAAAAACTAAATTGTGAAGGATTGACAATTTCACAAAATAATTTTTATGGACAAGAAGTGAAGCACTTTCATATTCACCTTACTCCAAGATACCAAGAAGATCTTGTTGAATTTTCATATAACAAAGAAAAGTTGCTTGATATAGAAGAAGTGTATCAAAAATTAGTGAATTAGTTTTTTTAGAAAAAACGTATAAAAATAATCAAAAAGAAAACAAAAAAATACAAAGTACACAAGTTGTCTTGGTATTTTTTTTAAAAGAGAATCTGTCAATGGTTTTATAAAGCGTAAAAATAGACAAGCACTTATTCCCCATCCTAGACTTATTGGAAGAGCAATATATTTTCCAAAGTGAAAGGGAATTTTTTTGTAATTCCACATTGTTTTGTGGAAAAGAGTTTCAATTAAAATGCCACTTACAAGTTCAAGAAGCGTAAGCAAAACAGTCAAAATAAGAAAAAGAGTAAGATATTGAATCCATTTTTTTGTTTTCATTTTTTTTAAAATTTGCTTCCAAACAAGTAAAATAATGACAATTCCAACTCCATAAATAGGAACAAAAGGACCTGTCAAAATTCCACTTTTCATCTCCTTAAAAAAGAAAAATTTCATTCCTTGTTCAAAGAAAGATCCTACCATTGAAAAAAAAAGAAAGTTTGTAAGATAATAATACATTGCATTCACCTGTATTAGTTTCTCCTAAAACTTTCTTTTTATACAATCGTATCCAAAAAGGAAGAGCTCTTCCTTTTTAATAGTAGTTACATACAGAACCTAGAATGATTGCTAGTAAAATGTAAAGTACTACTATAATTAAAAAATGATTTCTTCCTTGTCCTCCACACTCACATGGATTATAGTTACAAGAAGAACATGTAGTTTGATTTACTGTGTTATTTGAACAAGCCATCCTTTAAACACCTCCTTTATGTTTAGATATAGGCACCGACGATGATAACGAGTAAAATAAAGAGTACTAAAACAATTGCTGATGAAGATACATAATTACCCATAACTTACATCCTCCTTTTTTCTAGTCTTCACATTATTTTATGGCGAAAGTCTAAATTGTGTGATTATATCCTCCTAAGTTTACTTGCGAAAGTTTTAAAAGAATGGTATGATGAAAGGGATTAGGAGGAAAAACATGAAGAAAAAATTTATAGTGGGATTTCTTCTTGTATCTTGTATGACCCTTTCAATTACAGGATGTGGAAAAGAAGTTTCATTAAAAAATGGAGAAAAAGAAGTAGCTACTTATAAGAAGGGAGAAATTACTTCGGATGAATTATATAAAAAATTAAAGGATAAATATGGAGTTTCAGTTTTCATTGATCTATTAGACAAAGATCTTTTTGAGAAAGCTTATAAGACGGATGATGAAGAAACAAGTTATATTGATGGACAAGTTAGTCAAATGAAGAGTCAATATAATAATGATGAGAAACAATTTCTTACTGCCATTCAACAATATCTAGGTGTTAAAAATGAAAAAGAACTTCGTGAGATGCTTTCCTTAGAATATAAAAGAGACAAAGCAATCAAAGATGCTGTCAAAGATGGCATTACAGACGACGAAATTCAAAATTATTATGAAACTACTGTAGTAGGAGATATAACTGTAAAACATATTTTAATTGCACCTGAAACAACTGAAGATATGAGTGCTGATGAAAAAGAAAAAGCAGAAGAAAAAGCACTAGAAGAAGCAAAAGAAATTATAAAAAAATTAAAGGATGGAAAAAAATTTGAATCCCTTGCAAAAAAATATAGTGATGATGATGCAACAAAAGAAGAAGGTGGACAATTAGAACCATTCAATCAAGATAGTGGAATGGATGAAAACTTCTTGAAAGCATCGATTGGATTGGAAGTAGGAAAATATACAGAAGAACCTGTAAAATCAACTTATGGATACCATGTCATTTTAAAAGAAAAGCAAGAAGAAAAACCAAAACTAAAAAAAGTCAAAGATAGTATCGTTGAAACACTTGCAGAAAAGAAATTAAATGAAAATGCTAGTGTTCGATATGAAGCATTGATGGATGCAAGAAAGAAAAAAGGACTTGAAATTAAAGATTCCTCTTTAAAAAAGGACTATGAAGAATATATGCAACAACTAATTGACAATGCGGTTGCAAACTAAGGCTTTGAAAAAAAGTCTTTTTTTTGAAAAAAAAAAGATTCTACTCGTCCTTTCGAAATCCTTTTTGAAATAACTTCATTTGAATAGCTCTTTCTAACTCTTCCCCTTGATACTTTCGCTCTAGCTTCTTTTTTAGTTTTTCATATTCTCTTTCTTTATAAGAGGTATCGCTTTGATAAGAAGCCTTAGAGATTTCATCTTGTACCAATATAGAATCATATCCTTCTTGAAGAAGATGTTGTTTGATTTTTTGTTTTAAAGCAATAACACTTTTACTTCGATTCCCATGAATCATTCTCTTTACAATTTTTCGAATCTTTTCTTCTTCAATTTCTTTTGTAAAAAGAGAAAGTGCCTCTTCCATATCTTCCTTAAAAACTCCCTTTTTCAAAAGAGCATTTTGAATTTTTAAAGGTCCCCATGAAGTTGTTCTGATTTGATTATTCACATAACTGTTCGCATATCGTTTATCATCTAAATAGTTTTGAGAGGAAAGTTTCAAAAGAGAAAAAGTAATATTTTCTTTTTGATATCCTTTTTTTAAAAGTTCTTCTTCCACCTCTTTTTTTGTTCTTGCTTTGATCTGAATCATATGCAAAGCTTGATAATAAGTAGCCCATTTTTCATTTTCTAAAAGAATATTTTCTCTTTTTTGATCCTCTAATTTTTTTGATAGTAAAAGTTCATATTTTAATAATACTTCTTCATATAATTCAATTTGTTCCCCATTTTCTAAGAAAAGGAGATAAGTTCCATTCTTCTTTTTTTGAAAACGATTGATTTTCAATTTTGTCACCTCTATTTTTATTATAATACGTATAAGACCAATTCGTAAATTGATAAAGTTCTATTGATATTTAACTATATTTACTTCATAGAATTAAAGAATTTAAACATTTTAATTTTCTAGAAAAAAAGAAAAACACTTAGTGCTTCTCTACTTTTAAATGCCCTTCTAATATTTCCTCCAGGGCTCTCCCTATATTCTTTTTACATTTGTACTCGGATTCAGGCATTTGGTAATGTTCTGTCTTTGACATTTCTTTACTTCTTCTTGCTGCAATATGAACAAGTTCATATTTACTTCCTACAATATTTAAAAGTTTATCAATAGACGGATAAATCACTGTATCACACTCCCTACTTTAACTATAAGCATTTACATTTTTTCTTGCAAGATTTACGACATAATTAGACAATATTTTACAAAAACAAAAAGTGTCAAAGACACTTTTATCTAAATCGATTGCATTGATTGCATGAACCACATTGAACATTGCTGCAAACATTTTCTTCACAACAAGAGTACTGTGGACTATACGTATGTCTAAAAATATGATGATTAACAATTCTTGTATGAATTGGGCAAACGTGTGGAACATTATGAACGATCGTACGATTCACAACACGTTCTTGTACTGGTTCCATGATCGGACTTTGCATATCAGAAGAAGTCATAGGAGCATTCATCATTCCTCCATTCGCAACATTGATATCAATGTCCATATCTTGATCTACCACATTATTATTTCCAATAATCATACTATCTTGATCACTTGTAATATCTCCAAGGTTTGGATTTGTAAACATATACTTTCCTCCTATCTGTTATAGCGTATGAGAAAAGAACGGTTCTTGTATCAACTATATGCCTAGCTTTTTTCATGATTTTGTGCTAATATATAAAAACGATTGGAGGAACCCTTATGATTCATGATTTTTCTCATCTAAAAAATCTTCCTGATTATCAAGAATTTGCGAATTTTTTACCCAATACCTTAAATGAGATAGGTTTTAGAAACACCGTTTCTTTTCTATGTGGTTGCTATGACTCTGTTATAGCTTTTTATCGAGAACAGTTTCCTCTTTTATATCTTTCTTATGATAAAGTAAAAGAAAAGAAAGACTATTATTTAACAATGTACTTTGAAAAACAAATTCTTTTTTCCATTATATATTATCAGTTATATCCTCAATTAGAAGAAATTTTTCTAAAAGAAAATTTAGATCCTGATCAAATGAAGTATCTTGATTCTGGATCTTCCAATTTTTCCTTTGCTTTTCAAGATAAAGTATTTAAATTTGGATTACAACGAATGACTTTTGATTTCCCTATTTTTTATAGAATCAATGATTTACTCATTCAAAAAAGATTTTTAAGAGAAAACGGAACTTTTCTTTATTGGGAAGTGTCTCCTCTTGGAAAAAAAGTACCTTTAACAGAAGAAGATATCTTGGCCATTCAAGAAGACTTTTCTAAAGCAGGAATTTGTTTAACTGATCCAAATTTTCAGCAAAACTTTGCTCTTTTTGAAAATGAATTTAGAGAGGATTGCTATCTAGATATTGAAGGAAAACATGAAAGAATAGAACTTCCAAAAAGCAATGCTTATCAAAAAAGAAAATTAAAACTTATTGATCTAGATTACTTGTATAATAAGGAAGATAAAAATAAAGTCTATGCCCCTAAATTATAAAAAGAGCATTTTGCTCTTTAAAAAGGAAGACGCCCATTTCCTTTAGAAATTTGCTTCATCATCTTTTTCATTTGATCAAACTGCTGAAGAAGTTTGTTTACCTCTTGAACAGAAAGTCCACAACCTTTAGCAATTCTAGTCTTACGACTTGCTTTAATGATCTCTGGATTTTTTCTTTCTAAAGGTGTCATAGAAAGAATAATTGCTTCAATATGAGCCATTTGTTTAGGAGGAATCTTAATATTAGAAAGTCCCATTTTAGAAGCACCTGGAATTAGTTTTAACAAGTTCTCAAGAGGACCTAACTTTTTTATTTGTTTAAGAGTAGAAAGAAAATCTTCTAAATCAAACTTACCTTGCTGCATCTTTTTAGCAGTTTTTTCTGCTTCTTTTTCATCAATAGCTTCTTGTGCTTTTTCTACCAAAGATACAATATCACCCATTCCAAGGATTCTTCCTGCCATTCTTTCTGGATCAAAGGAATCAAGACCATCTAATTTTTCAGAAACACCAATAAATTTAATCGGTACTTGAGTAAGATGTCTTACAGAAAGAGCAACTCCACCTCTTGTATCTCCATCTAATTTGGTTAAAATAACTCCTGTCAAAGGAAGTTTTTCATTGAACCCTGTAATAACATTGATCGCATCTTGTCCCATCATAGCATCAATAACAAGTAGGACCTCTTGTGGATGAATTTCTTGTTCCATCTCAACAAGCTCATTCATTAAATCAAGATCAATATGAAGTCGTCCTGCAGTATCTACAAGAACATAATCATAGCCATTTTCCTTTGCATAGGAAATAGCATGCTTAGAAATATCTACAGGATTTCCTTTTCCCTCTTCATAAACTTCTACATTTAATTGTTTTCCAATTTGTATCAATTGATCGATTGCTGCAGGACGATAAACATCACAAGCAACAAGGAGTGGCTTCTTTGCATGCTTTTTTCTTAAAAAATTGGCAAGTTTTCCAAGGGCTGTTGTTTTTCCACTTCCCTGCAATCCTACAAGCATCAAAATAGCAGGATCTCCATTTAAATGAAGGGGAACACTCTCTCCTCCCAATAATTCAGTTAGTTCATCTTTAACAATTTTTACAAATAAATCTCCTGGTTTAATGCTTTTTTGAACTTCTTCTCCCAAAGCCTTTTCTTTCACTGTTTGTGTAAACTCTTTTACAACTTGATAGTTTACATCTGCTTCTAAAAGAGCAAGACGAATTTCACGCATCATATCTCCGATATTTTCTTCTGTAATTTTTCCATACCCTTTTATTTTATGTAAAGCATTTTGTAAACGATCTCCTAAACTTTCAAACATTTTAATCACCAGTTTCTATTATATAAAAGTTTTTTAAAAAAGTAAAAATTATTCTAAAGAGTTTTGGAGGATCTTTTCATTCAGGTATTTCTAAAGGTTCTATTTTCCCATAATCTTGGTAAGTAATCTCAATCTTAACTTTATTTTTTTCTTTTGTTAAATAAGTATCATAGCTTGAATACTCATAAATAATTTCTTGAATTTGATTTTCTCGATCTGTCTTTACTTGTATTTGATTGGGAAGATCATCAAGATCAACATTTTCATTGTGATATAGAGAAAGAAGAGTCGTTGTTGCAATCTCATACTGATAAAGATTTTCCCCATTTTGATAGACTGTCTTAGATAGAAAAGTTGCTTTTGATAAAGTTTGCTTGATAGCATCTTCTTCCATTACTTCAGGAAAATAGAAAGGATTTTTTGAAACTTTCCATACATTCTCTACTCGTTCTAAAGAAATTCCACTATAAAGAAAGTAAAGATGACTTTGTTCTTTTACTTCTTTCATTCGATTATAAGCTTTCCCTGAAAGAATTTTTTTTACTCCATTGATTTCTTCTTGATAGGTAAAAGCATAATTTCCCTTTATAAGTGAATCTATAGAAAGGGAAGCTACTTCTTCATTTTCTTTAAAATCCTCTAATGTATAAGAATTTTTAGGGGTCATTCTATAAGAGATGCCTATAAATAGAAAAAAGAAAAAGTAAAAAACAAAGAAAAGAATTGCTTTCCCTTTTGGATTTTTCCACAAGATTTTTAAAAATGAAAGAAAAGATACAAATTTAGTGGGTGCTTTTGGTTCCTTATTTTTCATCATAGAGAAACTCCTATTTTAAAAGATGCCCTAAAAGGTCTTCTTCTTTCGTTCCATTTAAAAAATCATGAACAAAACATTTTGTTTTTCCTTCTAGTTGAATTTGTTCTAAAATAAGTTCTCCATCCTTTGTAGAAACACCGATTCCATCTTTATAAATTTGAACAATTTCTCCATCTTTTTTATCCATATAGACATGATCTTCCATTCTTGCTTTGTATATTTTTAAACGTTTTCCATCTAACATGGCATAGGCTATTGGTTCTGGATACATTCCTCGTATTTGATCATAAAGTTGTCTTGTTGATTTAGAAAAATCTAGATGTTCTTCTTCCTTTTGAATGGTATAAGCATAGCTTGCCTCTTTTTCCTTTTGAGGAATTGGTTCAATTTTATTCGAAATTATTTTAGGAATTGTCTCTAGTAAAAGGTCTTTTCCTGCTTGACTCAATTTTTCTGAAAGACTTCCTTTATCATCCTCTTCTTCAATAATAACTTCTCTTTGAGAAAGAATATCACCAGCATCCATCTTTTCATTCATCTTCATGATAGTAACTCCTGTCTTTCCTTCTCCATTGATAATTGCTTTATGAATTGGAGCTCCTCCTCGGTACTTTGGAAGAAGAGAAGCATGCACATTGATAGAACCATATTTTGGACATTCTAATAATTTTTTTGGTAAGAACTGGCCATAAGCACAAGTAATGATTAAATCCGGATGTAAATCAAGAATTGTTTGAAATTCATTTTTGATAGAAACTGGCTGAAAAATTGGAAGATTATATGCACTAGATGCTACTTTAATAGGAGAGGGGGTTATAATTTGCTTTCTTCCCACTGGTTTATCAGGTTGTGTTACAACTAAAACAACAGAATATGACTCTGCCAAAGCCTCTAAGATAGGAACACTAAAAGTAGGAGTTCCCATAAATACAATTTTTATTTTTTTCATCTCAATCACCCTATTCCAAAATATCGAAAGATAAGAATCATCGTAAGCCCAACTGTAATACTTAACATTCCAAAAAGAGCAATCACATCAGCATAACCATGATTATTCACTTTTTGATAAGTTTTATGTAAAGAAGGTTCCTCTTTTTGAATAGGTTGTTCAATCATAGTTGGAATTTCTTTTTTTCTTTCTTCTTGCAACCTTCCTTTGTCAATTTGTTGATATGTTGGCATTTCTTCTACTGTAAAGTTCAATGGTAAAATTGCTGTAAAGCGCCTATCTTCTGGATATCTACTATCTGTAATTTTTGACAGACTAATAACAAAATCTTCATGAGCGGCATCACTTAAAATTTGAGCATAATCTTTTAAATGATCTCGTCCTATTTCATTTCGTTGAATAAAAGCAATACAAGGAGTTGCTTTCTCTATATCCAGTGCTTTCCACTGTTGATCAAAAGAAGTAAGTACAATTTCTTCTTCTTGATTAGAAAGTCCAACATGACTTGAAATAGTTTTTAAATTTTGTTGACAAGCTTTGTAGTCTTTTCGATAATAGGCAAAACGATCATACTCTTTGCTCTTCATATAAGAACTAGTCGCAGTCATATTTGAAAAATATGAAGGAGAGGAAAATGCATAATAACAAGCCATAAGAGGACTATCCGTTATATAAAGTGCTGGAACTTTTTCTTCTAAATTTTTTGTAATGAAATTAGGATAGTGATGATTTTTAAAAATATAGGAAATTTGTTTCATTGGAGCGATTGGGTATTGATAGTTTTTTGGATCAATTCCGTTAAATTCTACTTCTTTTTTAAAATGAGAGGGGAAACTATGAAAACAATATCCATTAACAATATAACGATCATAAACTCGTTCTAAAACTGCTTTCTTATTGGGATAAGAAAGTAAATCAGGCAATCCTATTTGTTGTCGCACAACTTCTCCTAAAATAGAGTTAATACCAACGACTAATTCTTTATGAGATTGAAAAGTCGTTGATAAAATATCTAATTTTCTCAAATAAATAGGAAAAAAGCTATCTTCTCCTACAATAATTTGATATTTAATAATTGCATCTAATAAAATTAACATCGCATAAAAATTATATAAATTCTTTTCACCGTGTAAAGAGACAGAAGAAACTTTTTCCATTGTTTCCTTATGATTTAAAACTTGAGAAAGAAGTGTCAATACTTCAGGGTCTTTTAATCTTTTTTCAAACATGAAAACACTCCTTCCTATTTTATATCTTCATTATAACAAAATCTTTTTTCTACAACAAGATATCATTTCAAATTTAAAAAAGAAAAAGAAAATACATTAAGTATTTTCAAATAAGAAATAATCTTTTGAATTCTCATTTATATTTTTAAGGAGCAAGAACGATGCGGAACGAGTGGCTGACATTTACGAGACCGTAGTGGGAACTGAAACTGAAAACACCAGCACCCGCACCACCGTTATGGCCACCTCCACAAATGAACCATGGGGCAGAAG
>CANQEE010000014.1 GCA_947594595.1 uncultured Bacilli bacterium | reverse complement strand
ACCTAGTTTCCTAGGTTCATTCTACTACAATTTACCCCCCCCCAGGCCTTTATTCCAACTTCGCATATATACCAAAAGTGCGGAAAAAGATATAGCTAAGTTGCATACAATAACACAGGTGATTCAATGTCTATTTATGCATATAAAAATTCAATTATGAATTCTCTAGATTTTTTAAACAATGTCAATCAAAAAGATTTTATAGATGGATTTATTTTGCATGCTACTATGACAAAAGATAATAAAATTATCAGTTATACTCCTACAACTGCAAATTTATCAACAGAAGCTTTACAAGCAAGCACTTTAGAAGCTCTTGAAGGAACTACTATGGAAGAATTATCCAAGTTACTTCAAAGAATGGATGGATTTAAAAAGAAAATTATTATTTATGTAATGCCTTTAATTACACCACAACTTTCTGATGACACTGTTCAACAAATTAACGCGCGAAACTGGTTGTATATCGAAAATTTAAAGGAAATTCTACTTCCTTTCAAAAATCTAAAAATTAACATTACTTCTCCTAGTAGAGTCTTAGTCAAATATATGAAACAGCAAATTAACTTTCTTCCAATTGGTCGCAATATTTCTCCAATTGATTTAAATTATCAAGAAGCAAATTTCTTCATTCTTCCTCCTTCTATGTTAGATGCAAAAATTATAAAACAAGAATTAGAAAGAGGAACAGAACTTCTGATTGAAATGATCACAGCAGATGATATGGCCCTCGTCTTTCAATTTTTTGGAGGGACAGAAGAAAATACACAAGAAGAAATTTTTCAAAAACTTCATTTTATCTCGGCATATCCAAATCTTTTCTATACTACTTTTAAAGAAAAAGGACTCTTCTCTTAAAAATCAGGTCCTTTTCTTTTTATATTTATTCATAATTTTATTTAATTTTTCCATTTTATAATCCAACTGCTTAATAATATATGAATATTCATACATTTCTTTTGCAATCTCCTTAGGAATACTTCTTGGAAATTTATAGGAAATTTTATGATCTAAGCTAGCCCAAAAATCCATAGCAATGGTTCGAATTTGAATTTCACATTTGATGTGTTCAACGCCTGTTTGTAAATAAATTGGAACAAGGACCAATAAATGATAACTCATATAGCCTGTATTCTTTGGATGCTTAATATAATCTTTTCTTGCTTGAATAGACATATTTTTTGAATTAGAAAAAAGAGAAACTAAATCATAAACATCTGTTAAAAAAGAACAAACAATTCTAATTCCTACCATATCATTGATATATTTTAAAATATTGGAAGGCGTTTTTTTTAATCCTTTTCTTTCTAGCTTTTGATAAGTACTCTCTTTTGTCTTTACTCTAGATTTAATATGTTCAACTGGATTATATCCATTTCTATGTTGAAATTCATCTAATAAAATTTGAAGTTCGACTCTCAATTTTTGATGAGCAAACTCATACTTCATCCATAAAGAATCCATTTGTTTTTGTTCTTGTATCATAGCGCTCCCTTTTTAAAAAGAAGTAGAATTGCTCCTACTTCTTTATCTTCTTCTTAATTTCTTCTTTATTATCAATCCTTTTTAACTGTTTTCCTTCCATACTCCAATCCGCATAAATTGTCGTTTTTATCAAATCAAATGCCGTCTTGAGTGCTTGTATTCTTTCTTCATTATATTCTTCTAAAGAGGATTCATGCTCTCTTTTTTTTGCATTTGTTGCATACGTTTGAAGTTGATAGATACTACTTACTGCATCATAAGTAGGGCTTACAAACAAACTATTTTGTTCTACTACAATTGTATCTGTTTTTCCTGCTTCTTCCAAAGAAGGATAAGAAATTACAATAGGATCTCCAAGAGCATCAATATCGGAAAAAGCAATCTCTTTTTTTTGATCAAGAGAAAGACCTGTTGTTTCTATAATTTTAGAACAAATCACTTGTCGATTTAAGTTTTGTAAAGTAGAATAACCATTTAATGCAAGATAACGATTCAATGCATCTTCTGCTCCCATATATCTTCCTAAATTGGCATAATAAGAAAGTGTCTCTTTAGAAACCAGACTATATTGTCCTTTTATACTTTCACTTAAAGAAAATGCTTCTTCATATATTTCTTTCACTGTTTCTAAATCAAATTCCATCTCTTCAACAGGAATTTCTAAAATACCATTGTGAGATTCTAAATCTAGTTGATGAAATTTTTCTGAGAGAACCATAGTTTCTTCTATTTCTTTTATTTTTTGAAGAGATAATTCGAAACCTTTTGTTCCATTTCCATTTTGATTTAAAATTTCATCTAATAAAGTTCTATCTTTATTCTCATCTAAAACCTCTTCAAAGTCTTTTGGAATAGAAACCGTTCCATGCATCTCTCTTACGACTAAAATAGAACTTACTCCTGCAAGAAGAAGTGCTCCTATAAAAATTTTCCCTTTGAATTTTCTTTTCTGTGGCTTTCTAGGTTTTGATTGCATCTTTTGTTCTTCTTGGATTGGTGTAGGTGAATAAACATAAAAATCAGGTCCATCTCCTCCTGTTTTATAATGTTCCTTGATCCCACCTACTGATTTTTGAAGTTTCATACGTCCCCCTCCTTCAAAGTATGGTAATTATATCACAATGGTTGTTTTTTGTCAACCTATTACATATTATTAGTTAGGTGATCAAATGGAAGGATTTGTTTTTTCTTTAATGCAAAATCTAGGATATTTTGGGATGTTTCTTGGAATGGTTTTAGAAGCAATCATTATCGTGATTCCTAGTGAATTTATTTTAGCAACAGCTGGTATTTTGGCAGGAAAAAAATTTTTCTCCTTCCAACTCGTGTTTTTAACAGGTCTTTTAGGAAGCGTTTTTTGTGCTATCATTCTTTACTGGATGGGATATTTTGGAGGAAGAAAATTTATTCAAAAATATGGAAAATACTTTTTTATGAAAGAAGAAGATTTAGAAAAATGTGATCATTGGTTTCAAAAATATGGGATGTTTTCTTGTTTTATTGGGAGAAATTTTCCAATCGTCAGGACTTTGATTTCAATTCCTATTGGAATTACAAAGCAACCCTTTTTACCTTTCCTTCTTTTTACAACTTTAGGAAGTATTCCTTGGACTTTTGCTTTTGTCTATGTTGGATATACACTTGGAGATAACTGGATTTTATTAAGTACCTATACAGCTAAATTAAAGGGTCCTATCTTCTTTCTTCTTTCTTTTTTACTCCTTCGTTTTTTTATCAAAAAAATAAGAGACTACTTTCAAACGAAAAAGCAGTCTTTTTAATTTAAAATCGCAATTCCTATTGTTAAATAGGTTGCAAAAAGAGTCCAAAGAAAATATGGAATCTGTAAAGATGCCGCAACAACATCTTCTTTACGAAATTTTTTTATCATTGTATAAACAAGAAAGAGAAGAAGTAAAATCCAAAAACTTGAGAAGAGATACCATTTAAAAACAAAGAAGAAAATAGGCCAAAGCAAATTGACAAATAGCTGCGTATAATAAATTACTTGAAGATCAAAAGGTGGTTGTGTTCCTTTTGCTATTTTCACATAGGAGATTCCCATCAATAAATAAAGAAGGGTCCAAACAATTGGAAAAACAATGCTTTTAGGAGCAAGAGGTGGTTGATTTAATTGACTATAATTCATGGAAGAAGAAATCAGAAATCCTACAATTCCTCCTAATAATAAAGGGAGAAAAAGTCTTCCTAAAAATAAAATTTTTTCTTTCATAAAGTCTCCTTTCCTTACTAATTTAGTCGATCTTTTTATTTTTATGCATAAAAGAACAAAAAGATGGGTACTTTTTCTTTTATCGTAGTCATGATATAATAAAAAAGAAGGTGAGCCTATGAAATTTATAGAAGAAATTGCACAAAAAAAATACGAAAAATTTTATCAGCAAAAAAATGGAAACTTTATGCAATCATATGCTTGGGGACAAATGAATAGAAAAGGAAGAGGTCAAATTCCTCATTATGTTGGAATGGAAGAGGATGGAAAACTTTTATGTGCGGCACTTCTTTTAGAAAAACAAGGTCCTTTTGGACTTTCTTATTTTTATTGCCCAAGAGGATATTTAATAGATTTTAAAAACGCTTCTCTTTTAGAAGAATTTACAAAACAACTTAGACTTTTTTTAAAAAGGAAACACGGAATTTATTTGAGAATTGATCCTGAAATAGAATATCAAGAAATTGATGAAAATGGAAAACCTTTAGAAAATGGAGAAAAAAAAGAGGCTCTTTTCAATACTTTTTTAAAACTCGGTTACAAACATACAGGATTTACTAAAAATTTTGAAAACAACCAACCTCGATATACTTTTCAAATCAATTTGGAGGAAGATTTAGAAACCCTTCAAAAAAAGATTCATAAATCAACTCAAAAAAAAATCAAAAAGACTTATGATTATCAAATGAAATTTCAAGAAAGCAAAGATGTAGAGACTTTTTACAATCTACTTTCTAAAACAAGTGAAAAAGATCATTTTGAAGCTTATACATATTCTTACTATAAAAATGCTTATGAAACGTTAGGAAAAGATGGGATTTTTAAACTATTTGAACTTACAATTTCTCCTAAATCCTTACTAAAATCTATTCATGAAAAATTAAAAAATTTAGAAAAAGAAATCGAAAAAAATAAAGACAAAGAAACAAAAAGAAAACAACTTGAAAATTCGATGCAAAGATTATTAAAAGAAAAAGAGCTTTTAACTCCCTATCAAGAAAAAGATTCTTTAGTCATTTGTTCTCAAATGTGTGCAAAAACAAAAGAAGAGATGTGGACGCTTTATATTGGAAATGATGAAATTGGAAAAGAATTTTATGCAGTGAATCGAATGTATTATGAAATTATTTGCTATGCTAAAGAACAAGGATGTAAACTTCTTGATTTATTTGGAACTACAGGAGATGCTTTAAATTCTCATAAAAATCTCGCAGGAATTCATAATTTTAAGAAAAATTTTGGAGGAAGATATATCGAATGGATTGGAGAGTTTGATTTGATAGAAAAAAAATGGCTTTATAGGATTCTTCCTTTCTTCTTAAAAGTTTATCGAAAATTATTAAAATGGAAAAAACATTTTGTCAAATTTCTTTCTAGGTAAACTTTTCTAAGGTAAATCACTTTCTTTTAAAAGAACTTTTTCATCTCCATTGACTTGAAAAGAAATAGTATTGATTTCATAATTTTCAAAAACAGACATAGCAATGGTATAGAGAACTTCTTCTTGAATTTTACCATCTTTTAAGAGAGCTTCATTAAAATTCAAAATGAATAAATCTTCATCTTGCTCAAAGTTCATAAGATCTACATCTTCTTTCGCAAGACTCATTAAATTGGGTTCATATATATAACTGCTTGTTAATTCATCTATAACAATTTGAATTTTATCACGGGAATCATTGACATATTTAGTAACTGGAACATAATAATTTTCTTCCTCAATTTGTTCTATATAGTAAAGAATAACTTTCTTAGCATTTTGATAATCCGTTAAATCAAAGACCTCATTGATTCCAAAAGAACGAGTAAAAATAGAGGGCAATTTTTCTTTTGAATTTGGATATTGAGTTAACAATTTTCCTTCTACTTGAATAGAAAGTGAATCTATTTCTTTTAAATCTAAAATACTGTGAACAATGCTTTCAATCATGCATTTTTCACTTTCTTTTTTTACATTTAAAATTTCTTTTGAAAAGGAAATCGTTACGTGATTTTCTTCTATTTGTATTTTTTCTATTTTGGTTCCTTGTGGAATGGTTGCTTTCAATCCAGTAGGAAATTTAGAAGTGTCTTGAACAATCAAATTAGAAAGGAGCATTTTTATTTTAGCTTCTTTACTTTTCTCATCTAATAAAATTTTACTTCGTACAAGATAATGATCATCATTTTCTAAATAAATATGATTGTTTCCAATTCCTGTTATATACTCTATTTCTAAATTTGTATGTAAAACCTTTTCATTCGCAGTCGTTGGAATTAAATATAAAACAAATAGAATAAAGATTGACATGGTTGTTATAAACATCTTTCTTACAGCTTTTCTTTTCAACATGCATCTCTCACCTAATTTACCATATGAAAAGTCGTACTGTTTTAGTACGACTAAAATGAAATTTCTTTGAGTTTTAACAGTTCTACGACTGCACTGGCTCTTCCTTTAACCCCTAATTTTTGCATTGCATTTGAAATATGATTTCGAACGGTTTTTTCACTAATCTTTAAGGCCATTGCAATTTCTTTGGTTGTTTGGTTTTGTACAAGAAGTTCAAAAACTTCTTTCTCTCGGGGTGTTAAAATCCCTCTTTGCATACACGTTCCCCTTTCCCTTTTACTGTTTTTTACTCAATAGTATTCTATGAGGCTGTATCAATTTGGTTCGGGGTTTAGCCCAAAAGAAAAACTGTCACTTTTCAAAGCGAACAGTAATGTTTTTCTTTTCTTTATATTCTGCTTGAATACTTCTCATAATGTCATTGGCAAGGGTTGTATCATGTTTTTTAGAAACAGCAACTACTTTAATTTGTGTAGTATCTACTTGAATAAAACTGTTAAGTTTATAAGTATCTAAAATTAACTTTTCTAGCTTCTCTTCTTCTCCTTCCACTGCTTCTAAATATTTGAGTTGTTCATAGGCATTATTTTTTTCTTCTGTAGATGCATCTTCTTTTGTCATTGTCTTTTTTAGTTTTTCTTTTTCTTCATCTCTTGCCTCTTCTAGACTAACTCGGAGTGCCGTTAAATTATCGCTTTCTTCAATGGTAACTTTAGTATCAGTATTATCTTTTGTATCGGTCTGTTTTTTTGCCTCTTCTATTTCGGTTGCTTTCTTCGATGAGAGTAAATCATTTGGCATAGTAATATAGTAAACACTTAAAACTAGAATCAAGCTAAACAACGTTAGAAACCATAAATTTTGTTTATTGATCATACTTCTTCCTCCTTCGTTACTTTACTATATGAAGAAAAAAAGAAAGTATGACATTATTCAAGAGAAAGAAGTGCTTTTTGAATAGCAATCCTTCCATAAGAATAAGTAAGACTTCCTTGTTGATAGGCTATATAAGGTTTTCGTAAAGGTCCATCGCAAGAAATTTCAATAGAACTTCCCTGGGTAAAACTTCCACTTGCCATAATGACTTCTTCTTGATAACCAGGCATAGGAGATGGAATTGGAGTTACAAAACTATCTACAGGAGATGCTTTTTGAATAGCTTGACAATATCTGATTAAGAGATTTGGATCATGAAATGTAATCGTTTGCACAATATCTGCTCTTTTTTCTTGGTATGTTGGATGAACTTGAAATCCTCTTTTTTCTAAAAGATAACTTGTAAGAATTGCTGTTTTTAAACTAGCAGCAACTACACTAGGAGCAAAAAACAATCCCATATAAAGTTGTCGATTGATGCCAAGACTCGGTCCTACTTCTCTTCCTTCTCCTGGTAATGTTAATCGTTCTGCGGCAAGTTCTACCAAATTTTTTTTCCCTGCAATATATGCTCCATTAGGAGCAATTCCTCCTCCTAAATTTTTAATAAGGCTTCCAACTATAAGGTCTGCTCCTACTGTAAGAGGTGTTTTTTCCTCTACAAATTCACAATAACAATTATCTACCATGATCACAGTATTTGGAGCAATATGATGAATAAGAGAAATTGCTTTTTCTACTTTTTCAATTGAAAGAGAATCTCTTTCAGAGTAGCCTCTTGATCGTTGAATTTCGATAACTTTAGGAGGATTATGAGAAAGTCGTTTCTCTATTTTTTCCAAATCAAAATCATTCTCTTTCAAGTCGATTTGTTCATAAAAAATTCCAAAAGATGCTAGAGAAGATGGATTTTCTACAAGCCCAATGACTTCATCTAAAGTATCATATGGTTTCCCTGTGATAGACAAAAGAGTATCTCCTGGGCGAAGAAGAGCAAAAAGAGCCACAGTTAAGGCATGACTTCCTGAGATAAATTGGCTTCGAACAAGGGCATCTTCTGCTTCTAAAATTTGAGCAAAAATTTTTTCTAATTTATCTCTTCCTTGATCATTGTAACCATATCCAGTAGTTGTATAAAAATCACTTTCTTCTACTTGATAGTCTTGAAAAGCTTGTAAAACTTTGGCACTGTTTTTTCTTTCCAGGCAGTCTACTTGTTCAAAGAAAGGAGCCAATACTTTTTCTGCTTCTTCGATTTCTTTTTCTATTTTCATCATCGTTTTATTCCTCCATCAATTCGAATGATTTCATCTTGAATATAACTTGCATCACTACTTGCTAAAAAATAAATTACTTTGGCAATCTCTTCTGCTTCTGCAAAACGTCCTAGAAGAATTTTAGAGGTTTCTTTTTGGATAAATTCTTCCTCTAACTCTTGATTCATATCTGTCCGTACCCATCCTGGTGCTACTGCATTGACACGAATCGTTTTTCCGTAATGATTTGCAAGATTATGGGTTAAAGAAATCAGTCCTGCTTTAGATGCATCATAATCCAAGCTTTCTGGATAATTGGTATCTAGCCCATTGGTACTCGAAACATTGATTATACTCCCAAATCCTTGTTTTTCCATTTGATCTCCAATCAATCGGCTTAAAAGAAAAGGACCAATTAAATTGACTTCTAATGTTTTTAAAAAATTTTCTTTTGTTTTATCTTCAAAACAAGTATCAATTGCAATTCCTGCATTATTGACTAAGCAATCAATTGTTGAAAATTGTTGCAAAATCTGATTTACATTTTCCTTGATTTGTTCTTCTTTAGAAAGATCTAATTGAATTAAAAAAACAGAAACTGAATAAGATTCTTCTAGTTTTTTTTTCGCTTTTTTCGCATGTTCTTCCTTGTTACAATAGGAAAGTATAAGGGTGTATCCATGAGATGCAAAAACTTTTGCTGTAGCATACCCAATTCCCCTTGTTCCTCCTGTAATCAAAACTGTCTTCATAAAATACTCCTTCCTTTTCTTTATTATAAGCAAAGAAAAAAGTTCTTGTAAACAAGAAAAGGAGGAGATGCGTCATCTATGATTTTTCTTTCTTTCTCTTTTTTATTGGACAAATTTCTTAGAATCTAAGACATTCACCCATACTTTTAGGGCTTTTTCCTCATAAAGTAGATTGAAGGAGGAAATTATGAACGATTATAGGATAAATCCTATTATGGATTTAATAAATCCATACAACATGGTATCACAAACAAATGGAATGCAATTCAATCAGAATGAATTGGGAACACCTAAAGATGCTTTTACTTTAGGAAATCTATTTATCAATACATACATTCCATATAAAAACTATCAACCACAAAAATTAGTGGCAAAGAATGAACAAGAGGCTCTTTTCTTAAAATTAGCAGAAGTTGCCTTCGCAGCACATGAGTTAAACTTATATTTAGACCTTCATCCAGAAGATAAAAGTGCATTACAACTTTTCAATCAATATAGAACTCAGACGAATGAATTAAAAACACAATATCAAAACCAATATGGGCCTCTTATGATTAGTGCAAATGTGCTTCTAAATAGTCCCTTCTTATGGGAACAACTCACCTTTCCGTGGGAAGGAGGAAAAAAATAATGTGGAAATATGAAAAACGATTGCAATATCCAATCAACATAAAAACAAAAGATGTTAGAATGGCAAAATTATTGGTTACACAATATGGTGGATCCAATGGAGAATTAGCTGCAGCTCTTCGTTACTTAAATCAACGATATACTATGCCAGATAATCGTGGAAAAGCTCTATTGACCGATATTGGTACAGAAGAACTGGCACATATTGAAATGATTTCTACCATGATTTATCAACTTTTAAAAGATGCATCTGTCGAAGAAATAATAGCAGCAGGACTCGATCCTCACTATGCAGAACATAAGAAAGCACTTTATCCAACGGACGCGAATGGAGTTCCTTTTACTGTTACTTATTTTGCAACTACAGGGGATCCCCTTGCAGATATTGCTGAAGATATGGCTGCAGAACAAAAAGCAAGAGCTGTTTATGAAAATTTGATAGATCTTACAAAAGATCCAGATGTAATTGGTCCTCTTCTTTGGTTACGACAAAGAGAAGTAGTTCACTACAACCGTTTTAAAGAATTATTCGATATTTATCAAAAAGAATTCCAAAAAAGATAAAGTAGCAAAGAAAGCTACTTTTTCTCATTTTTATAGAAAAAGACTTGAAAGAAACTCATTTTACTGATAAAATAAGATTGTTCTTTTAAAGAACTGGCGGAATTGGTGAAGTGGTTAACACGCCGGATTGTGGCTCCGGTATGCATGGGTTCGATCCCCATATTTCGCCCCATAATGAATTTTACACAACATCTGTTGCGAAAGAGAAAAAAGTTCTTAATACTTGGGTATTATGAGCTTTTTTTAATAAGAGTGATGATCAAAAAAGTTCTCTAGAAAAAAGCAAATATTCCTAGAGATTCTATTTATTTTCTATTTTAAAGGTAGATTGCATTTTATAAAAAAGAATGCTAGACTAATTAAGAGGAGATATGAAAATGAGAAAAAAGTTGATATGGATTCCTTTTATTTTCTGTATTTTTTTACTTTCTGGATGTGGAACTACAGAAGAAACTAAGGAACCTAGTAAAAAGATGATTTGTGAGAGTAAAGCAACTCAAGGAAATGTTAAGATGGATTTACATTATGAAGTGAGTTATTACAAAGAAAATGTGCAAAAAGTAGAAACGAAAGAAATACTAACTTCAAATAGTACAGAAACATTAGAAGGATATCAAAAAACAATTCAAAATATTTATAAAAATTATGATGGAATTGATTATTATAACTATGACATTCAATTAGAAGGAAATACTTTAACAAGTACTGTTTCTATTGATTATGAAAAGGTAGATACCAATAAACTTTTATCTGTTGATTCTTCTACAGAACAATTGATCAAAAATGGAAAAGTAAAACTAGAGGATATTAAAAAAGTTTATGAATCCGTAGGAGCTACTTGTACAATGGAATAAAAAATTTATAAAGAAAAAACCAATTTTACCGATTGGTTTTTTCATTTTCTTTTAAAAGTTGGTAAATTTCTTCATGAATTTCTTTCTTTGATTTCATTTGATTTCCACAATTACATTTTACTTCATCAAAGTTTAGAGAAAAAGAAAGTTGCAAAGCATTTTCATAAACTTTTTTCATAAAAGATGCATTCATTTCATGAATATCATCTAAAGTACCTTCATTTTCTTTTCTTTTTTGACGAAGAGATTCAATGACTTCAAAAGGTGCCTTTAAAAAAATTACTTGATCTGGCTTTGGAAGTTTTAATTTGTTATATTCAAAATCACAGACATAATCAATAAAGTTTTGTTTTGTTGGATCGTCTAAAAAAGCTGATTGATAAATTAAACTAGAAGTCGTATAGCGATCTAAGAGGATAATACTTCCTTCATTAAAAGGTTTTTTTAGCTCTTTCTCCCATGTAATTGCTCGATCTATTGCATATAAACTATTGATAAAATAAGGAGATAATTCTTGGGAAAGTCCATACTTTCCTTTTAAATAATTTTCAACCAATTTTCCTTGTTCTGTATGATCAGATGGAAAATGATATGCTACTACAGATTTTCCTTCTTTTTCTAAGCGTTCCTTTAGTAACTTTAGCTGTGTTGTTTTTCCAATTCCATCACAAGCTCCTTCAATTACAATTAACTTTCCTCTTGCCATAAGTCTCTCCTTTTTCTTTAGATCTTCCTATTTTATTCTTTTCCTTAAAAGAAAGAGCCGTTCTTGTTCCTCTTTTAACTTTTTCCGATCAAGTTCTACAATATTATGAGGAGCTTTTTGAACATAGTTTTCGTTTTTCAAGAGTTTTTCTCTACGTTCTATGGATGCTTCTAATTTTCTAATTTCATCTTCAACTTGCATTTGATCTTCTTGATTTTCTTCTACAAAATAAGAAATTGTAATAAAGGCAGATTCATAATGAATTTCTTTCTGAGATAAATCTTTTTCTAGAATACAATTTTCTTCTTGAATTTTTAACTGTGTTTGAAAAATCTTTTTGTATTCTTCTTTTGTATTCCATAGAATAGAAGCCTTCTTTGGAATTTGATTGATTGCTTTCATATTTCTAATTGCTACAATATCTGCAAGCAATTTTTCTAAAAGTTCTGCTTCCTTAGTAAAAATTTCTTCCTTTTTTTCTTTTGGATAGGAACTTATCATAATTGATTCAGAATGGTTTGGAAGTTTTTGATAAATTTCTTCTGTTACATAAGGCATAAAAGGATGTAACAATTTTACAATTGTCTCTAAAACATCTACTAAAACAGCAAGCTCTACTTCAGTAGTATCATTTTTTACTAATTCAATAAAATGATCACAAAAATCATTCCAAATAAATTCATAAAGATTCGCACCTACTGTATGGAATTCATATTTTTCCATGTTTTTAATGACTTCTTTAATCAATTGATTTTTCTTTGTCAAAATCCATTTTTCTGGAAGTTTTAATTGATTATAATCAATTGGTGTTCCTTTATAATTTTCTAATTTTAAAAGAACAAAACGAGAAGCATTCCATAGTTTATTGATAAAATTCCATGTTGATTTTACCTTTTCTTCATCATAACGTAAATCCATTCCAGGAGATGTGGTAGTTGTTAAAAAGAAACGAAGGGCATCTGCTCCATATGTTTCGATAACATCCATTGGATCTACTCCATTTCCTAAGGATTTACTCATTTTTCTTCCTTCTTTATCTCGAATAAGTCCATGAATAAGACAATCTTTAAAAGGTCTTTTTCCTGTAAATTCTAATCCTTGAAAAGTCATTCGATTGACCCAAAAAGGGATAATATCATATCCTGTTACTAAAACATCATTGGGATAATACCGTTTTAAATCTTCTGTTTCTTCTGGCCATCCTAATGTTGAAAAAGGCCATAGTGCAGAAGAAAACCAAGTATCTAAAACATCTTCATCCTGAATCCAACCTTCTCCTTTTGGTTCTTCCATTCCTACATAAACTTCATCATCTTTATACCAAGCAGGAATTCGATGTCCCCACCAAAGTTGTCTTGAAATACACCAGTCATAGGTAATTTCCATCCAATGATTCATTGTCTTTTCATAACGTTTTGGAACAAAATTTACTTTTTTCTTTGCATCTTTTTGATTTTCTAATACTCGATCAGCAAGAGGACGCATTTTTACAAACCATTGTTTAGAAACATATGGTTCTATCATTGCTCCTGTTCTTTCACTATGCCCTACTGAGTGTGTAATTTTTTTCATAGAAAGGAGAATTTTCTCTTCTTTTAATTGTTCTACTACCTTTTCACGTGCTACAAAACGATCTAATCCTTGATATTCTATTGGAACATTCTCATTTAAAGTAGCATCTTTGTTTAAAATATTGATAAATTCTAAATTATGTCTCATTCCAACTTCGAAGTCATTGGGATCATGAGCTGGTGTAATTTTAACAACTCCTGTTCCAAATTCAGGATCTGCATGTTCATCTGCAACAATTGGAATTGGTTTGTTGACAATAGGAAGAATAACATTCTTTCCTATATATTTTTTATATCGTTCATCTTCAGGATTTACTGCAACAGCTGTATCTCCAAATAAAGTTTCTGGACGAGTCGTTGCAACTTCTAAAAAAGAATCTTCTCCTTCTAGTTGATATTTCATATGATAAAAATAACTTTCTACATCTTTATAGATGACTTCTTCATTTGAAAGAGCTGTCATTGCTTCAGGATCCCAGTTAATAATTCTCTCTCCTCGATAAATAAGTCCTTTTTTATAAAGTGTTACAAAAACATGCCGTACTGCTTTTGAAAGTCCTTCATCCAGTGTAAATCTTTCTTTCGAATAACAAAGAGAAAGACCTAATTTTTTCCACTGATTGTGAATATTTTCAGCATATTCTTCCTTCCACTCCCATGCATGTTTAAGCCATTCTTCTCTTGAAAGAGATCGAGGATTGATTCCTTCTTCTTTTAATTTTTGATCTACTTTAGCTTGGGTAGCAATTCCTGCATGATCCATTCCAGGAAGCCATAAAGCATCAAATCCTTGCATTCTTTTATAGCGAATTAAAAGATCTTGTAAAGTGGTATCCCAAGCATGACCCAGATGAAGTTTTCCTGTTACATTAGGTGGTGGTATTACAATACAAAAAGGTTTTTTTTCTTCATTTCCTGCTTCAAAATATCCCTTTTCTTTCCAAATATCATATTTTCCTTCTTCTACTTTTTTGTGATCATATTTTTTTTCTAACATAATTTAGTCTCCTTCTTTTACAAAAAGAAAAAGCGACTTCTTAAGGGCGAACAAAATTGTCCGTGGTACCACCTTACTTACTAGAATAGTCGCTCTTTTTGATAACGGATTGATCTCCGGATTTCTCTACTCCATTGCAACCTTCAAAGTTCTTTTTACATAGTTACACCATCCCTATGCTCTCTTTTAAAAAAGAAATCTTCTACTCCTCAATTTCATCGTATTTACTTGTATTATAAACAAAATTTTTATAGATTGCAAGATGAAAAAACATCCCAAATATGGAATGTAATTTCTTTATAAATATTTCTTCAAAACCTCTACACTTTCTTCCTGCATCGTTACATAAGTATCAATAATTTCTGTAACTTCTTTATCTAATTTTTTATGATTTAAAATTTTTCTTCCTTCAATAATTCCCATATTCACTCCCTGTAATAATAACTCTGCAATTTTTGAATTACTTTGATCTGTCATTGTTTTCATCAAAACAGAAGACCAAGTCATAGCTTTTGTCATAGAACCTGTCTCATGAGGTTTTCCTTCATTATATTTTGGATAAATCTTTTCAATTCTCTTTGCAATTGTTTGATAGTCTCGATCTTGTTTTTTTAACTCTTCTTTTAAATCTTCATCTTCTACCTTTTCAAGAACAAAATGAATTGCATCTTGCCCCATACAAGCTCCTTTATGAATTTCATCTAATGCGTTCGTATTTTCTTCCATCATCTTCCTCCTATTTCTATTTTGCACCCATTAAAAAACTTTATACAAAAATTTATTTTTCCTGAATCATATTTTTACTACAAGAATAAGTAATTAAGAAATATCCACCATAGATAATAACAATAAATATAGCTGTTGCAATAATAGAAGGTAATAACTCATCTGTTCCAAATACTTCCAGTATTTTAACTGCAAACATGATTCCAAAGATAGAATGAATTAAGGCAAGTATTAAAGGCAACATAAAGGAGATAGCAATTTGTCTAAATAATGCTTTATCAATCATTTTTTCATCTGTACCAATTTTTCTTAATATTTTAAATCTTTCTTTGTTATCACTACTTTCAGATAATTCTTTTAAACCTAAAATCGCTGCACTACTTATTAAGAAAATTACTCCTAAATAAAGACCAATAAATGTTACCATTGCAGATAATCCTGTTGTTGCTTCTTTAATAGAAAGTTTAGTGGAACCACTTGGAAGTAAATATTTATTTGCTTTTGCTTCTTTCTCTATTTTATTTATGTTATTCTCTATTTTTGTTATTTCATCTTTGTTTGTTGTTTTATAATTACCTATCAAATGATTTTGGACTAAATATTCATCCTCTACAATATAATCAGGTACTAATATAATTCCTGTATTGATATGTTGACTAGACATTTCTAAAAATCCATCTTGGCATGAATCATATTTAGGTTTTAGAGTATGTCTAAATAAATTGATTGCCTCCCTATTTTTAAGAGCAATATTTCTTACATCGACCATTGATTTAAAATCAGCAACAATAATATATTCATCATTACTTAAAGAATATTCTTTGATGCCATAAAATTTAGCTACTCTATTATAATCACTAATTTTCATAATAGTTTCCATTGTATCATAAGCCAAAAACGGAAATTGTGTTCTGATACTATCTAGTTTTGAACCTAAAGTATGATTCAATGTTAAATTCTCTGTTGCATAAGTATTTACTTCTATATAATCTTTAAAGTAAGAAGTAATATCAAAATCAAATAATTCAAACATTTCTTTGGCTGTATAGTGAGAGTTTTTTATTTGAGAATCATTATATCCATAATTCCTATATTTATCATAATATTTATTCATATTCATATTGACTGTGAACATAGCATCTGCTTTAGCAAGTTCTTTAATATTAGCGTTCATAGAGTTTTTCATAGTAAGACAAGCTGATAATAAACATATTGTTATAAATAACATTAAGCAAATTATTGTCGTTGAAAACACAGTGGTATTTATTTTGCTTGAAAATTGTCTTAAAGTAAAACTATTTAAACCTTTATAGTAATATTTTTTTAGACTTTGAACGATTCTTAAAATTAGTCCTGATAAAGACCAAAAAATAAAAAACGTTGATACTGCGCCCATTATAATAGGTTTCAATATATCTGTTACTTCTTGTAATGTAAGAAAATCATGAGTAACTATATAATAAGCTCTCCCAAGTACAATACAAGAAATGAGAAAAATAATAATACATAAATAAGAATTTTTTAGTTTAATTTTTTCACTTGTTTTAGCACCGTTTAATAAATCAATCAATTTACATTTACGAACACTATAAGTATTAAAAATCATCACAAATAAATACATGATACTAAAATAAATAATAGTTTTTATACAAGCAGCTGATGAGAATACGAATGCAAACTTTGTGAGATTTGCTTCAAACATATTTGCAACCACTAAACTCATAACTTGGGATAGTAATACACCAAATCCTAGTCCCACTAAAAGTGAAATAATACCAATGAATAATGTTTCAAAGAATAATATTAAAGATATTTTTCTTTTACTCATACCTAAAGTTAAATAAATTCCAAACTCTTTATTTCTTCGCTTCATTAAAAACCTTGAAGCATATATAATTAAAAATCCTAATATAAATGATACAAATACACTAACCCCAGATAACAAAGTCATCATAAGATCAATGATCTCTTCTGTTGATGATGAAACATCCATCATAACTGTTTGACTATCTAGGGCATTAAAAACATAGAATATTGCTACACCAAGAATAAGTGTAAAAAAGTAGATGGCATAATCTTTAATACTCTTCTTGATGTTTTTATATGATAACTTACAAAGCATCATTCAAATCGCCACCAAGTAAAGTTACAATATCAATAATCTTATCAAAAAATTCTTTACGAGAACACTCTCCTTTACAAATCTCTTTAAAAATTTTACCATCTTTGATAAAGATTACTCTTCGTGCATAACTCGCTGTGAAAGCATCATGTGTAACCATAAGAATAGTAGCTCCTAGTTCATTTAAATAGTTAAATTTTTCTAGTAACATTTTAGATGATTTAGAATCTAATGCTCCTGTTGGTTCATCTGCTAAAATTAGTTTAGGATCTGTAACAATAGCTCTTGCACTGGCTACTCTTTGTTTTTGTCCTCCACTCATTTGATATGGATACTTATTTAAAACATCTTTTATATCTAATTCTTCAGCAACTTTCCCTATCTTTTTCTCTATTGAAGATGGACTAACATTCTGAATAGATAAAGCAAGAGCAATATTTTCATAAGCTGTTAAAGTATCTAATAAATTAAAATCTTGGAAGATAAATCCTAGTTCTTCTCTTCTAAATTTATTAAGTTCATTTCCTTTTAATTTAGTAATATCAAGTTCTCCAACAAAGATATGACCACTTGTTACTTTATCTATTGTTGATATACAATTTAAAAGAGTTGTTTTTCCTGAACCAGACGCTCCCATTAAGCATAAAAATTCACCTTTTTCTACTTCTAATGATAAATTATCAATCGCTTTTGTTAAAGAGGAACGACTACCATAGTATTTTTCAATTTTGTCTACTTTTAAAATTTTTTCCATAAAATTTTTTCTCCTTTCGTAAACATAATAATTAAAAAAAACTATTTTGTCGCATTTTTAATCTTACAAAAATATTACAATTGTGTAACACTACTTTAAAACATCATAATATTTGTTTTTTGCAAATGTTATATAAACTTTTGTATATTCATTATAAATAGATTCTATCTCTATTTTATGTCCTAATTTTTTACACATATTTTTAGCAATAAATAATCCCATTCCAGTAGATTTATTAGTATATCTTCCATTTTCTCCTGTAAATGATTTATCAAATACTTGTTTTAAATCTGATTTCTTAATTCCTATACCATTATCTTCAATTACTAAAGTTGTTTTTTCTTCTTGTTCTTGGACAAATATTTTAATATAAGAATGATCAATGTTTCTTTTATACTTAATACTATTATTAACTATTTGACCTAAAATAAATTCTAACCATTTAGAATCTGTTAATATTTTATAGTGAACATTTTCTACAATATAATCTATTTTATTTTCTAATAAATCATCCATATTTTTAAGTCCTACATTTTTAATAACTTTTGATACATCTATCTCTTTTATTAAATAATCTTTTTCAGCGTTTTCACTTCTTACGTAATAAAGAACTTGTTCTACATAATTTTCTAATCTTTTCAATTGTAATTTTGTTTTTTTATCAAATTGATCTTTATGATTATTACTTATTAAAACTAAAGTAGAAAGGGGAATTTTAACTTCATGAATCCACATCTCAATATATTCTTTAAAGTCTTGCAGATGTTCTTCCAATGATTTTACATTTTCATTCATTGATTTATTGATTTCGTATAATGCTTGATATAATAATTTCCCCTCATAAAATTCTGGTTTAGATAAAGTTTCTAATACCAAATAGCTTTTATCAAGTGATTCAATATTTGCAAGTAAACAATCATAAAATTTCTTCTTCCTAAAATATGGTATTAGTAAAATAAGAAAAAAAGAAACAACATACAAAAATGAAGAAGATATAATGACAGATTTATTTACTTTAAATGCAAAGAATATAAGCAAATTGATAAAATAGCAAATGATAAACACTATTAACTTATATAGACTATCTTTAAAATATGCACCTATTTTCATGATAAAATGTACCCTAATCCTTTTCTTGTATTTATTGCATCTTCATAGCCAATCTCTTTTAATTTATTTCTTAATCTACTTATATTAACTGTTAAAGCATTTTCATTTACATATTCAGCATTATCCCAAAGTACTGTCATAAGTTCTTCGCGAGTTACAATTTTATTTTGATGACTTAATAAATAAGAAAACAAAATCATTTCATTTTTCGTTAATTCTATTTCAATATTCGCTTTTTTAATAATTCCTTTTTGCAAATCAAATTTTAATTCTTTATAAGTTAGTTCATTTACATTTGTATTGTAATTTTTCCTTGTTCTTTTTAACACTGCTCCTATTCTTAAAAGTAAAATATTTGGATGATAAGGCTTAGTAATATAATCATCTGCACCATAAGAAATAGATAAGGCTTCATCTGTTTCTTTATTTCTACTAGTTACCATAATAATAGGAATTTGTGTTTTTTTACGTAATTCTTGAAGAAGAAATTGTCCATTGATACGAGGAAGATTGATGTCTAATAAAATTAAATCCGGACAAGCTTTTAAAATTTGACTACAAACATTTTCAAAATCTTCTAAAAAAACAGGTTCGTAGCCATTATTTTCTAAAAGATCTTTTAATTCCATACAACATGTAAAATCATCCTCTAAAACTATAATTTTTGACATAGATTCACCTATATTCTAAACTAATTATAACATGTTTTAATTCATTTCATTCTTACAATTTTGTAAGAAAAAAGAAAATATTTTTCTATATTTCCCTCTAATTTCTTTTTCCTATTTTATTTAATTTTGCATTCTTATTTGCTGTCCTTGAATTAAATCATAATTCACTAATTCTATCCCATCTAAATTTTCTTTATAAAGGTTGATTCCTGTAATTTGACTATTCTCATAAGTTGTATAATAATATATTCCTTTATCTAAATTACAACAAGAACTATAGATTGTAATTTCATACTTGTCCTCTCCCATATGTACACAGCCTCTTTGTTGCTCTACAGATCCTAATATATGGAAAAATTGACTAATACTTTCTGATTCTGAATCTCCTGATATAGAATTCATTTTAGTAAATGTAGCTTTTACAAATCGTGAGGCAGAAGATAAATCTCCAGGTAACCCTAAGGCTCCCATTCCTCGACTGTATACATTTAAGTCCAATTTTTTTGAAAATTGATTGGTAGGTGGTTCAACGGATAAATTCATATAATTGTTTAACTGAAACATATGAAGATCAAAAGTGGGATTATTCGTTAAAACGCCAACGGGATTATCATATATTTTCAAACCTTCTTTTACACATTCAACTGTAATTGATTTTTCTTTATCTGAAATAATCCAATGTAAGGGAGAAGCTTTTAATTGATCACTAAAATTGATTTGAGCTAAATTGATTGTATTGAGCAATTCTTTTACCTCTTCTAAATTTTTACATTGTGATAAAATCCATGGAATAAATTCAAAAGGAGCTATATTATCCTTTCCCTCTTGAATTTCTTTATAATCTGCATTGTTTGGAAAATTTAAACCTGCCATTCCTAATCCTTTTTCATTGATGGCATCATAATACAATGGGTAATTTTCTTCTACATAGGCCATTCCAATAATAGCATAATGATGATTGATTGGTTTTACCTTTCTAAATTGAAATGAATAATTTCTAGGAGTAATTGTAATAGTTTCTTTATAAGAATATTCTAAATCTAAATTCCTCCCAAAATAATGATCTTTCGTACTATAAGTGATTGCTGTACACATATTCTTTCCTTCTTTCTCTATTTTTTTTTATTTATATAAAAGAATTAAAATTCTTGATTTTTAATATCTAATTATTATCTAAAATTTATATTTTTCAATCATATTTTATAAAACTAATTTATAGTAATTACTTCAACTTTGTATTATTTGCTTGTTGCTTTACATATTCATCTAATCTTGCATTGTAATTTTCGATTTGTTCACTAAAACTATCTCCACGACATACAAAATTTATCTTAATTTTACTTCCTATACTGTTAACTAAATTTACTCCATCCATATTCATACCATATCCACCTCGTATAGTATAATATCTTGTACAACCTATCGTTTCTGATTCCATAAAATTATCAATCAAATCATTTAATATTTGCCCAGTTAATACATCAATCTGTTGAGTCGTTATTCCTGTATTAAGATGTTTTTCAAAATTTCTATTAGGAACACAAATATTAAAAGTTATCATTCGTTCATTATTTATTTTAGTGGAATCAATTTTTATTTCTCCATTTACTTTTTCCGCATCAGATAGTATTTGTATAATATATTCACATAATAGAATTGACCTTTCAGGTGCTATTTGCATTGCTTCTTCTTTTTTCATTTTAAACTTCATTCCCTTCACTTTGTTCATAGCATACACAACCATAAATTTTCAGATGACTCTCCTTTAAAAATTTTTATTTATGCACTAATATTGTATAATTAACATAATTTTGTATGAAAATATTACCCAATTATTCTCTAAAAAAAGGAACCTTTCAGCTCCTTCAGGGGGCGGTTAGTATTCACGTACTTCTAAGTTTATTTAAATACTGTTACCTTTATTTTAAAACTTTTAAAATTAGTTATTTAATATAATTTTAAGTAAAGTTTAAAATTATTGGTAGTTGAGATTTATTTCTTAACTACCTTTTTATAAATAGATGTTTGAAATATTAATTATACCTTTATTATTTGTT
>CANQEE010000013.1 GCA_947594595.1 uncultured Bacilli bacterium | reverse complement strand
TCCCTTATTTTACGGTAACTTAATAAAATAAAGATAACTTCCTTTATCACCGGTAAGTTATCTCTGTAGTTAACGATCCCTTGAAAACCTAAAAACTTGCATAAAAAAAGTTGAACCGTAATTCAACTAAATTTTTTATTTGTTTCTGTTATGCTTTCAATTTTCTATTTTTGGATGAATTTTCTTGATTTTCTGTAAACTGCCCTACTTTCTTTTGAATATCTTCTTCAAAAAATTGATAAGATGCATGTACTAGAATATATAATGGGAGTGCAATAATAATTCCTAACATTCCTGCTAAAGTACCTCCCACTGAAACAACAATAATTGTAATCAAAGGATTGATATTATTTGTATGACCATATACTTTTGGAGAAATTACATATCCATCAAGTTGTGGAAAAATTAAACAAATAATCAAAGTTGTAATACAAAGTGGTGTTGATACTACAGAAGCAGTAACTAAAGCAATCAAATTAGTAGCCAACCCACCAAAATATGGAATAACTGTAGTAAGAGATGCCAAAACACCTAAAAGCAACCAGTTTGGATGTCCTATGATCAAAAAGAGCGTAGAGTATTCAAAAAATTGAATGACCATAAAAAGTAATAATCCTTTTAAATAGTTTCCTAATTCTTTATCTAAACTTTTAAAATAATAATAACTTTTCTTTGAAATAGCTTTTAAAAAGTTTTTAAATTTTTTTCGAATTGTTTCCATATCTGCAAGAAGATAAATTGTAACAATGAGTGTAATCAATGCACTTCCTAAAAAAGAAACCATTTTTCCTACAAATTCAATAGATCCATTTGTAACAATTTGTCCTAAACTTTTTACAATTTGATTCAAACTATCACTTAATTTTACTTCTACATCTCCTAAGTTGATATGAAATTTTGTTGCAACAGAAGTAAGAGCTTCTAAAATCATTTTAGAAAAAGTAATTAACTGTTCATAAAAAATAGGAAGGACAATGGAAAGAAGTCCGATAATAATTAACAATATTCCAACAATAATGACTGTAACTGCAAGCCATTTTCTAGCCCCTTTTTCTTCAAGCTTTTTCTCAAGCGGATAAAGTGCATAAGCAATTGCAAAAGCTAAAATGAAAGGAAGAAGAACTCTAAAAATTGAGATAACAACTTCACTCCATGCACTCACAGTAAAAAGAAATGTAAATAGAATTCCTAGTAAAAGTAATAAATTGAACCAACGATAATTGATTTTATTTGTATACATATTAAATCACCTTTCTAAAAAAATAGTAGTAGGGCCTAAATTCGTCAATGTTATTTTCATATCTGCACCAAACACTCCCGTTTCAACTGGAAGAATTTCACTTAATTTCTGATTAAAAATCTGATAAAGTAATTTTGCTTTTTCACTAGTTAATGCTCTCATATAACTTGGACGATTTCCTTTAGAACAATCTGCATAAAGAGTAAACTGTGAAATTGAAAGGACTTTTCCTCCTACTTCTAATATAGAACGATTCATCACCCCTTCTTCATCTTCAAATATTCGAAGATGACTAATTTTATGAATCATCCACAAAATTTTCTCTTTTGTATCATTTTCTGTAAATCCTACAAAAAGAACAAGACCAAAAGGGATTTTACCCACTGTTTTAGAAGAGACAAGACAAGATGCATCTTGTACTTTTTGAATCAATACTCTCATTATTGATACAACCTTTCTATACTTTTAATATAAGGAAGTTTTAGTAATTCCTTTTTAATTTTATCTAGATGATTTCTATCTTTTACAAGCAGTTGTACTTCTATTACAATACTTTCTTTATTGATTGTCTTAATTTCATTAACAGGTGCTGATAAAGGTCCTAACTTATTGATTATTTCTATCAAATGATTTTCATTTGAATTTGTATATAAAACAAGCGAAGTCAAATAATGATTGGAAAGAGATTTTTCATTCCAGTGAACAGGAATACATCTTTCTTCTAACTTAGAAAGATTATGACAACTAGAGCGATGGATACTAATTCCATTTCCCTTTGTGATATATCCGATAATTTCATCTCCTGGAATCGGTAGACAACAAGAAGATAATTGTACTTTTACTTTATCAATTCCATCTACAATAATATCTGCTTCATCAACTGCCTTTACTTGTTTTTGAACTTTTGGTTTTTCATCAATTGGTTTATAAATAATATGGATAACAGCAGATGCAGTCGTTTTTCCATTTCCTATACTTAAATAAACTTCATCTAAATCGCTCATCTTTAAAGTTTGACAAATTTTTTCAATATTCTCATCATTGATTAAATCCCGAAAAGCAATTTTATTTTTTCGAAGTGCTTTTTCTAAAGCATACTTTCCTCGTTCAATATAGATTTCTTTTTCACTTTTAGAAAAGAAACTTCGAATTTTATTTCTCGTAGAGGCCATCTTTACCATCGAAAGCCATTCTTTAGAAGGAGTACTATTTTTATTTGTGTTAATTTTAACAATATCATTATCTTTTAATTCATAATCTAGAGGAACTATAACATCATTTACAATGGCTCCTACGGTTGTCTCTCCAACTTTTGTATGAACATGGTATGCAAAATCAATAGGAGTTGCTCCTTTGGGAAGTTCAATGACATCTCCTTTTGGAGTAAAACAATAAATATTGTTATCTAAAACTTCTTCTTGAACGGTTTGTACAAATTCTTCACTCGTCATTTTTTCTTTGGAAAGTTCCATAATAGATTTAAAAAATTGAAGTTTTTGTTCTGTAGCAGTTTTCATCATTTTTGAGGCATCTTTTTGTTCTTTATAAGCCCAATGAGAAGCAATTCCATTTTCTGCAATCTCATCCATTTCATAAGTACGAATTTGTATTTCAAATAAATAACCATCAATTCCAAATACTGTTGTATGTAAACTTTGATACATATTTGCTTTTGGAACCGCAATATAGTCTTTAAAACGATTAGGAACAGGTCGAAATTTGGAATGAATGATTCCAAGAGCTAAATAACATTCTTGCTCTTTTTTTACAAAAATACGAAGTGCTAATAAATCATAAATATCACTAAATTTTTTCCCCTTATTTAATTTATTATAAATACTATAAATACTTTTGGCTCTTCCTTTAATTTCATGAGTGATATTATGTTCATTTAAAAGATGAGAGACTTCTTTCATCATTAAATCTACTGTTTTTTCTCTTTCTACTTTTGTTTTATTCAACTTTTCTGCAATGTCATAAAAGACTTCAGGTTTTAGATAACGAAGTGCTAAATCTTTCATTTCACTTGTTAATTTATGCATTCCCAAGTGATCTGCAATAGGAGCTAAAATTTCTAAAGATTCTTTTGCTTTTTGCTTTTGTTTTTCAGGATCAAGAGCCCACAGTGTTCGCATATTATGTAAACGATCAGCAAGTCTTATAATAATTACACGAACATCTTCACTCATTCCAACAACAATTTTTTTGTAATAATCGATTAAATATTCATTTTCTGTAGAAAAGTGAAGTTGACAAAGTTTTTGAACTCCTTTTAACAAAGTATAAACATCTTCTCCAAATTCTTTTTTAAACTCCTCTTTTTGAATTTCCTCTTTCTCAAATGCATCATGCAAAAGAGCTGTTTCTATACTCTCATAATCTGCATAAACACTTGTTAAGATCATCGCAACATTTAAAGGATGAATGATAGAAGGTTCTCCACTTTTTCTTACTTCTCCTCGGTGAATTTCTTCTGCATACTGATAAGCTTTTATAATAGCTTCTCTTTCTTTTTTATCTTTTATATAGGTATCTGTTTTAGAAAGTAAATCTTCAATGGTTATTGGTTTTTTGTCTTTGGCCATAAGTGCCCTTCTTTCTTTTAATCATTGATTCCTGCAATTGTTTTTTCTTCGAGATCATCTCGATAAACTTTTTTGGTCTTTTTCTCTTTTCCTATTTTTCTTTTTTCCAAAAAATACCAAACTGTTGGAGCTACAAAAATGGAAGAATAAGTTCCAGCAATGAGTCCTATTAACATTGCAATATTAAATTCGAAGATTTCTGGACTTCCAAGGAAAATAAGAGCAAGAACTGGAAGAAGTGTTGTAAAAGATGTATAAATTGTACGAAGAATCGTCTCTTGAATTGATTGATTGACTAAATTTTTTAGATGTTCTTCCTTCCATTTTTTCTCTTCTAATTTCTTTTTATTTTCCCGAATTCGATCAAACATTACAATGGTATTGTTAATAGAATATCCTATAATTGCAAGAACTGCTGCAATAAACATAACAGAAACTTCTAATCTTGTAATAGCAAAAATTGCAACCATCATCAATACATCATGGATAAGAGCTACAACAGCCCCTACTCCATAACTAAATTGAAAACGAAGAGATACATAAATGATAATTCCAAGGAACGAAAGAAGAATTGCAAAAACAGCATTTTTTGTTAATTCTTGTTTTACAACATTAGAGACCACTTCAATATTTACTTTTGCACTATATTTTTCTTCAAAATATTGGCTAACTTCTTCTACTTTCTCACGTCCTAATACATTCTTAACACGAATGCTTTTTCCATCTGTTTGGTTTTCTATTTGAATAGGAGTAAGTTCAAGACTTTTTATATCTTTTTCTAACTTTTTGTTAGATAATTTTTCTTCAGTTTGAATGGTAATATCACTACCTGCCTGATAATCAATTCCAAGATGCATTCCTTTTGTTATAAAGAAGATTCCTCCTGTAACAAGAAGAACACAGGAAACTATTACAAAATATTTTGCAATTTTTAGGAAGTTTTTTGGATTTTTTTTCTCCTTATCTTCACTCTTCATCCGAATAAAGAAATTTTTTCTATTTTCAAAGAAACCTGTATTTACAAAAAGTTTCATTAAAACTCTTGTGAGATAAACCATTGTAAACATTGTAACTGCAATGGTAATAATCAACATAGTAGCAAATCCTTTTACACTACTCTCTCCAAAAATAAACATGATAATAGCTACTAACAAAGTGGTTAAATTGGAATCTAAAATAGTTTTAAAACTTGCTTTGCTACCTAATTTATAAGCGGTCTTTAAACTTTTTCCTTTGTACAATTCCTCTTTAATTCTTGCATACATAATAACATTAGCATCTACTGCCATTCCAATTCCAAGAACAAGAGCAGCAATTCCAGGAAGTGTTAAAACTCCTCCTACAACCCAAAATGTTAAGAATACAAGGAATGTGTAGATTAGAATAGAAACACTAGAGATAAATCCTGCGAAATGATACAAGAATAGTAATAATAGAATAATAGCAATAATTCCAAGGACTCCTGCTAAAAAAGTTTTTTCAAGAGTTGCATCTCCAAAAGAAGCTCCAACTGTTTTACTAGAGATTTCTGTTAATTTGGTAGGAAGAGATCCTGAGTTAATTAAATCTACTAAATTTTGAGCTTCTTCTTGAGAAAAACTTCCTTGAATAATTACATCACTTGCAAATCCTTGTGATACACTAGCAGCACTTAAACAATTTGATTCATCAGTTCCACAAGTAGTTCTTTCAAGCGAATAACTGTCTGTTCCCTCTTCAAAGTCAAGCCAAATCACAATCATATTATTTTCATAATCTTTAACTTGATTGGTCACTTCAAAAAATTTATCTTTATCTCGAACACTTAATAATACAGCAGGATTTCCACGATTATCTGTTGTTAGTTTAGCACCACCTGCACGTAAAACTTCACTCGTCATCAACAAATTGTCATTGGTATCACGAAATGTAAGAGAAGCTACTGTAGAAAGTTGTTTTCTTGCAGTTTCTTGATCTGTAACACCTGCTAATTTGACACGAATTTTATTGGTTCCTTCTAAAATGATTTCTGGTTCACTGACTCCAAGTAAATCAATTCGTTTGCTCATACTCTTATAAGTTGCTGTCATTTTTTCCTGAGTCATCTTACTTTGATCCATTGAATCTACTTGATATAAAACTTCAAATCCCCCTTGTAAATCCAATCCAAAATTTAAATTTTGAAACAATGGAATGAGTCCTGTTACAACAAAAATAGAAAGAATAACTAAGAATAGTGTTCTTAGAATGATTTGTTTTGTTTGTTTTTTCATATCCTCACCTCTTAAATTATTTCTGTGGAATTAAATGCATTTTCTAATTTTCTTTTTTCCAATTTTTCTTTTTGATATTGTTCTAAAGCAGCACTTTCTACATGTAAAATATCAGAAACTACATCTGAAAGCATAAGAGAATGACTTTTTCTCCAGGTACTTTCAATCAAATGATTCCATATATCAATTTCTCTAATATAAGAATATCCTTGTCGTTCTAATTCTTTTTTTTTCGCATAAAGTGCAGGACGAACTCGTTTATAAAGTTCTTCCCTTGAAGAAAAAGAAAGTTCCACAAATACATTTCTCCTTTCAAACAATATTATTATAACGCAACTCAATCAAAAAACAAAAGAAAAATCTACGAAATGTAGATTTTAGAAAAGTCATTTTATTTTGACTCTTCTTCCTCCTTCACTAATTTTTTATAAACTTTCGGCTCAATCTTTTTTGTATCAAAAAAGACAAGTCCTATTACAATGATCGCTTCTATTAAAACAATGGCAAGAAGTCCTCTCCAAAAATCATTTAAAAGAACCATTCTTGATGCGAAAATCATAGCAATAAAGTGATGCACCAACAAAACAAAAACATAATTTAAAAATAAAATAAATTTATTGAGTAATGTGTTCATATACAAATAGTAATAAATAGCAAGATTGATAAACTGTCCCATTAAATATCCAAATAACTCTCCTGTCAATGGAATATAATCAATCTCCTGTCCTGTTAAAAACATCATACCAACAGCAAAAAGTAAGAGCATCAAAGTTGAATAAGCTATGGCCATCATGGTTTCTTTGACTCCATATTTTTTCGTAATAATATTACTGATAAAATAGAGAAAAGGATAGAAAAGAATGGCTACTGTAAGTGTAACTTTTCCAAATGGAAAATCAAAATTTCCAAGAACCCACGTAAAAATGGCCATGGCAGACAAAAGTAAAACGTAAACCCAACTCTCTATTTTTTCTTCTTGTTTGTTCCGTTTTGATGACATTTTACCAACTCCTTTATTCTTATTATTTATCATATCATTTTTTGAAAGAAAGAGAAAGAAAAATTTTACGTTTTTCATCTCTTTCTTCTAGAAAGAAATTTTGTTACAATAGAGGGGGTGAAGATAAATGGAGACAAGAGAGAAAAGATTTCATGAAAAACAAAAGAAAATTGTAGCCAAAGAAAAACAAGAAAAAAGAACAAAAGAAATCAAGATTTTTTTAAAAATTTTATTTGGATTTGCTGTTTTTTGTTTCTTCTTTTTCTCATATATTCTTATGATTGGAACAAAATCTCTTATTGTAGAAGAAAAAAAATTAACTTTTTCTTCTCTTCCTAGTTCTTTTCACGGCTTAAAAATTATCTATTTCTCAGATCTTCATTATCCAAGTACTTTTTTAGAAAAAGAAATTCAAAATCTAAAACAGGAAATTGCAATTCGAAAACCTGATTTAATTTTCTTTGGAGGAGATTTATTTGCAACTCCAACAAAAGTGAAAGAAAAGGACAAAAAAATGATTCAATCTTTTTTAGAAGAACTTGATGCAACGCTTGGAAAATATGCTGTTTTAGGAGAAACGGATGGAGAAATTGCAAAAAACGTCTTAGAAGCAGCTGGATTTCAAGTTTTATTAGATTCTTACGATTTGATTTATCAAAAAGAAAATACGCCTATCTTACTGGTTGGAATTGACTCTAGAGAGAAAGTTGCAAATTATGAACAAGCATTTTCTTATTTTCAACAAGATAACGCAAACCAAGAAATCTTTACCATCGCACTTTTTCATCATCCAGATACGATGAGTGCTATTCAAAATACAAAAGAAGTAGATCTTGCTTTTGCCGCTCATTCTCATCGAGGTCAAGTAAGACTTCCATACCTTCCTCCTTTTCAACCAAAAAAAAGAGCTTCTACTTATTATGATTCATTTTATGAAATTGGAAAAACAAAATTCTATATCTCTGCAGGACTCGGAACCAGTGGATTTCATTACCGTTATTTTGTAAGACCTACTCTTTCTTTCTTTCGTCTTGCAACGTCTTAAAAAATTTCTCCTATCTTGTCAAAAAAACTTCTTTTCTTGGGAAGTTTTTTTTGATAAATGGGAATTTCTGTAAGAAGTTCCTTTCCCATTTTTACCTCTATGGTTCCCACTTTTCCCGTTTGAGTCTGTTTTTCTTTTGGAATTTTTGCAATCATTTTTACCTTGCTCTTTTCACTTTCTAAAAGAGGATAGGAATAACTTTTTTTTATATAAGCCTCTCCTTCTAAGAAAGGAGAAGATAGGGAAAAAGTATTTTTATTAAGAATTTGGTAACGATGATATTTTGAAAACATTTCTTCATAAAGTGCTTGATGACTTTCAAAAGGATTTGAATCTTTTAATGTTACAATGGTGAGTTTTAAGCCATCTTTTTCTGCAGTGGTCACTAGAGTTTTTCCAGCACGTGGTGTATATCCATTTTTTCCTCCCGTTGCATACTTATAACTGGTTAAAAGTTTATTTCGATTATACCAAAGATATGTTTTTTCTCCTGTTGAGACAACATGTTTTTTTGTCTGACTTATTTTTCTATATTCTTTGATTTGATAGGCATAGCGAGAAAGGATTGCCATATCTTGTGCAGTGGAATAATTTTGCGTATCTTCATCTAATCCATGTGGATTTTGAAATTTTGTTTTTTCCATTCCAATTTGTTTTGCTTTCTCATTCATCATAGCAACAAATTTTTCTTCACTTCCTCCTAAATATTTAGCAATGACTACAGCTGCATCATTTCCACTTCGAAGAAGAAGTCCATAAACTAAATCTCTTAAAGTCATTTTTTCTCCTTCTTGAAGATAAATACTTGTTCCATACATTTTTAAAACTTCCTCTCCTACTGTTACCATTTGATCCATCTTTTTTGATTCAAGAGCCAAGACTGCTGTCATTATTTTAGTAGTAGAAGCAATAAGACGTGGGGTTTCTATATCTTTCTTATATAAAATTCTTCCACTGTCAAGATCCATCACAATCCCACTTTGATAAGAAGAAGCTTGAACTATAGTAGGAAAGAGAAAAATGATAAGAAAAATAGAAAAAAAGAAGATTTTTTTCAAGAGATATCACCTTTTAAATTGTATGTAATTTGAAAAAAAATAGAAGTCATCTCTAGTAGAAAACCTCTTTCCTTCTTCCATTTACGATTGCATATAATTATGCTACAATAAACATAAATAAAGAGGCGATTCTATGAAGAAAAGGAAAGAGAAATCCATCTTTTTAAAATTATTGGGTATCCCCTATTTGATTTGGTTTATACTTACCCTTCTTGTTTATGATCAAACTAAATTGGAACAAGATCCTATTACTTTAAATGATTTGATCGTTACAAATATAACTGTTCTTGTTATCTGGTTTATAATTACCTTGATCCTTACAAAAATCATTTGGAACAAAAAAAGCAAGTCTATAAAAACTTTTGAGAAAACAACACAACCTGAAGTGAAAAAAGATTCTAAAATTGTAGCAAAAACCAAGGAAACAGAAGAGAATATAAAAACCTTCGAGAAGAAAAAAGAACAAAAGAAGAAGAAATGTTTATATAGCTGTGAAAGTATAATCAATGGTTATGAGTATAAAAAAATGGCAAAATATTTTCCTAAAGAAATCTATTGGTTTTTTGTATTTGGAAACACTTTTTTTAATATCCTATGTACTGCTTTCGTTGCTATTTTTTCAAAAAATTGGATTCTAACAGCAACTGTTTTTATACTATGTCAAATTGTTATATTGATCGTTTGTAAAATACAATTAGAGGCTTTTGCTGAAAGAACATTTATTTCTAATGCGATAAAACAATATAATCTTAAGAAAGAAACAAAGGATTTTGAAATCAGAGAAGAAACTAAGTTTTATGACACCTATTTTATTAGAAAAGATGAAAAAGTTTCTTTAAAAATCAACTATTCTGAGATAAGTAGATGTGTCGAAAATGATACTAATTTTTATCTTAAGTATCCTCAAAGAAATAAAATTATCATTCTTCAAAAAAATAGATGTAGTCTAGAGCTAATCAACTTTATTCGAAACACATTTAAAAATAGAGAAAATCATCTTTTAGATCCTACAAAATTGAAAGGTGCAAAAAAATCTCACAATCCTACTTTTATTAAAAATGGAATGCTAATTCTCTTTATCATAACGATTGCCAGTTTTTGGGGTGCAGCAAATACTTTTTTCCTTCTCAATAAACTTCATGGGTATCATGGATTTAATTTTTTAAAAAATGCATGGGTATTTTGGTGTTGGTTGCCCATTCCTATCTTATCTATCTTTCTTGGTTTTAAATATAGAAATGACGACTTTAAATGTAAAAAAAATATTGTAGGGGGATTTATTATTGGATTTTTATTACTAGGATATGGTTCCTTTTGTTTGTTTCCAACATTTTCGGCGGATTACAGTAAAATAGAAGCTTATAAAAATATAATTGATGCTAAATTACCAGAGAATGGAGAACTTGAAATTCAAAATTGGGGTACTTCTTTTGAGGATGACAAAACAGAATATACTATTATAAATGCTTATTATGAGAAGGAAGATGTCACAAACTTAGTCAATAGTATTAAAAAGAATAATCACTGGATTTTAAGTAAAAATATAAAATCTGAACTAAAAACACTACTTCCATCTCAATTATATTCAGACAAAGATGCTTACTTTTCTATTTTTAATAATACAACCAAAGAATATAATACTTTACCTGAAGAAACTGGGAATTATGAGATTTTTGCAATGAAATATGATAAATCTGATAAGTGTTTAGAAATACATCAATTTAAATATTCTTTTATAAAATAAAGCATTTCTTTTCTTATTCCAATTAAAAAAGTTTACACACAAAAAAAACTTAGCAATTTTATGACTAAGTTTTTATTCTTCAATCCGTACAGTATAGATCATTTCATCTACAAGAGTTCTAATTTCTTGAATTTTTTCTTCACTTTGAGAAAGTTCTGTAACTAACCCTGTGATATTACATGGAATATTATCAATTAGAAAAGAGTATCCTACTGTATAAGCTGAATAATCACTTCCATTAGGAGCTTTAGATATAAAACTTCCTTCATAACGATAAGTCTCAATTCCATTGATCGATTCAATTTTAGATTGATCAATAGTCAATTTACTTAAGACTGAATAATTTCTAAGATCTATTTTCAATGTATCAAGAATCATTTCTTGAGCTTCTGTTAATGTAGTAGCCTTATCAAACCCAGTACTTGTAACTGCAATATACATTTCGTCACCCTTTGCAGCCAACATAGTAAGGCCTTCCTCTGTAACAAAATAATGATGAGGAGCATCAACATAAGCACTAAGTCCAGAGAATCGAACTTTTTGACCCAATTTTTCTTCTTCCGTCTCTTCTTTTTTCTCTTCATTCAATGAATCTTGATTTAGAGAAGAATTAGGTAATGAAGCCTGATCCTTCTTTTTTTCTTCCATTTTTTTATCTTCACTAGGATAGAAAATCCCAACTCCAATTGCAAGAATGGAAAGTCCTAATAAAATCCATGCCCAACGTCTTTTCTTTGAAAAAGAGGAAGTCTTTTCTTGTTTCATTTTGAACACATCCTTTTTATTTATTTAAATTCATTTATGGTTACATTTTTTAAAGAAGGATTAGAAACGGCCTCCGCCTCCGCCTCCTCCGAAACTACCTCCTCCAAAGGATGCTCCTCCTCCATATCCTCCGGAAGAAGAATTTTGACTAGATGCAATAGAACTTCTACTAGATGCTACAGCATTATGGACACTTTCATTTACTACATGAGTAAGTGTTGTATGTAAATAGATATGATCCCATAAGAACGGATCATAAGTTGAATAAATTTCTTTGTCCATTGTATCCAGTTTTATTTTCATTTGTTTTTGAAGTGTTTCTGCACAGCCAAGAATTGTTGCATAAATTAAATATTGATTCCAAAGGGGAACTTCTGGCAATTCTTTTTCATCAAAGGTAGAAAAATCTTCTAAAAAATGTTTAAAAGCTTGCCATTTTGCATAATCTTCTCTTCCCTTTTCTGTATAAAATTTTCTTGTACTAGTTATGACAATTATAAATATCAAAAAGATTAAAAGAAGTATAGGAATGATAGTTGAAAGAGAAAACAGAAGGAAAACTGGAACGATAGAAAGAGATGCAAAAAGAATGGTAATCATTTTTATCGCAGGTGCATTTTTAAAAAATTGTTCTTTTTTTCCATTTTCTTTTGCAAGTCTTTGAAAGGTACGATATTCACTCATAAAGTCTTCTGCATCTGTTAAATTATTTCCATAGTTTTTCAAACCATTTAAAGAAACACTCTTTCCATTTCCTACTTTTGTAATTAAAATCTCTAAAACTTTTTTTTCAAGGACAGAAAGAGAAGAATTTTCTTCTGTGAGAGTTAAAATATAATCTTTTTTCTTTTTACTTTTATCTTCCTCAACAGTTAAGGCCTTCTTTTCAACAAGGGATAAAATAAGAGCTGAAAATGATTTTTCACTAATTTTTTCTGTGAGAAGATATTCTAAAACCTCTGGTCCATAAGTGCTTGGAAAATCACGGAAATAGTCTTGTTGAAAATTTGATTTTCGATTTTTCTTCCAAGAAACAAGCAAGAAGATAAAGAGAATGATTGTTCCTAAAACACAAAGAACTGTACTTCCAATCAAAATAGTATTTTGCATTCGAATCTTATTTCTTTCTTGATTTGCAAGGTCTGCGGCTTTTTTTTCAGCTGCTAAAATCTGATTTTTTCCATCAATTCCACTCATCTTACTAGCAAAAGGAACCAAATTTTTATCAAACATTATTCGAATAGTGACAGGATTATATGCTCCTAAAAAATTGTAGGTTGCATTCGCTTCACTTTTCGTTGTTCTTTCAACTTCTCCATTTAAAGGACCTTTCAACCATACACGATAATCTTCATCTTCTCCTGGAAGAAAAACGCGAATTTTAAAAAGACCTATATTCTCTTCATAAGAATCTCCTAAGACATTCCACGCAAGTTCTGCAATATCATTATGAACAACCACTGCATTTTGAATGGTATATTCAATATAAAAAGCTGTATGCATTGAGCTTGGATTATAAATTTTTAGATCTACTCCATTCCCATTTTCTATTTGTTGATAAACTTGATAGTCTCCTTCTCTTGCATCAAGAACTGCGCTATAAATTTGATTTAACTGATTCATAGATGCAAAGGTAAGAGATTCTTCCATTTTTACATCTGCTACTTTATCAATAGTAATACCACTTCCATTATATAAAGAGCTTCCTTCAAAATCACGATCTATTCCTGTAAAAGGAGTGGCTGTAGGATTTTGATATAAAATATTTCGAATTCTTCCTTGATAACTTCCAGATAAAGCTGCAAGTTCTTTTACCTTAATATCTCCATTTTCTTGAATATGAATCTCTACAAACATTTTATCTGTTGGTTCTTTTGCATAGACTATAAAAGGGAAAATAAAAAGCAAGACTGCAAATAATATATATTTTCTAATTTTCATTCAATCACGCTCCTATTAAAAAAACTTGCGTTTTATTCGCAAGTTATTCGAATGATACAGTTGGAACTTCTTTCTCTTTTTCTGTTGCTTCAAAGAATGCTTGCTGCGTAAAATGACAAATTGATGCGACAAAATTAGAAGGAATGGTTTCTATTTTTGTATTATATTTCATTACAACATCATTATAAAACTGTCTCATCATACTAATTTTATCTTCACAATCTTTTAAATCGTTTTGTAATGATAAGAAATTCTCGTTTGCTTTTAAATCTGGATAACTTTCAGACAAAGCAAACAATTTACTTACCGTTTTCTCAATATCTCCTGCTGCTTTCATTTCTTCTTCTGGTGTCTTTGCTGCAACAAAACTATTTCTTGCTTTGATCACATCTTCCAATGTCTTCTTTTCATGTTTTGCATATCCCTTTACTGTTTCTACTAAATTAGGGATTAAATCTGCTCTTCTTTTTAACTGTACATCAATTTGTGCCCATTGATCTTTTACTTTATTTCTAAGTCCTACTAAACTATTGTAGGTTCCAACAAACCATAAAAGCACAAGTACAAGAATCACAAGTATAATAATTAACCAAATTGGCATATTCTATCTCCTCCTATTTCAAGGATATCATATTTTATGAAAAAGACAAGATGAAAAAGACATTTTTCTTCAATCAATCGTAAAATAAATTAAATTGTCTATTTCCTTGTTTGATCAATTTTTCTAATAAGGATTCATCTGTTACTATTTTCAAGCTATCTTCTTCAATTTCACAAAATAATACTTCTTTATTTTCTTGTGAAACTGCATAATAATACTTTTTTTCATCGACCCAAATCTGAAGCAAAATATAATAAATTTTTCCACTTTCTAAAGTGATCTTATTAAATTCTAAATCCATTTATTCTTCCTCCAATTTTCTCATAATAAGAGTATCCGTTTGAAAATATTTTAAAATAAATTGACAAGCGAGCATAATGTAAAAGATATCCATTACACGTTTTTTTTCTTGAGAAATTCCCATCATAGAATATACATCTTGGATGGATGCTAGAGTATTATCATTTTGTTGATTGTAAATATAAATACTACAAAGCACTTTTAAAACACAAAATCCTATTATTTTCATATCTTTTAATTCTGTTTCAGTTTCTTTTTCTTTTTGAATTATTTTTTCTCTTATCATAGAACTCTCCTTTAATTATTTAAGCAAAAATTATATTCACTAATTCCATATTTTCTACAATTTATCTTAATAGTTTTATATAATATATCTAAATATTCTTCTTTTTGTAAGTCGTCCCATGTTATATCTCTTCCATACTCTTTTCTAAACTCTTCCCGTGCTGTTATTATGCTTTGTTCCATAAGCATTGTCCTTAATGAATTAAATGACTGTGTATGATTTTCTCCTTCTACTCCATATCCTAAAAAATCGTCATACACACCAGAAAAAATAGGAGGTTGTTTGAATTGTAAGTTTGGATTTTTATTTTTGATTTCTTCGCAAATTTTAACATATTCTAAAATATACTCATCTTCTGCATAAATAACAAGACTTTCATCTCGTTCAAACATGAATGGATCGATATATGAATTTTGATCTGCACATCCTGTTTTGAAGTAAAAAGGAATTCCTCGTTCTTCACAGATATTTGCAAATTCTTGACAAAAAAGGAAGGTATCTTGATAATCCATATTTAAATAAAGCCTATGTTTGATTACATCACAATCTTTCGAAAAAAAGTTATAATACTCATTAGATGAAAAAACATGAAGAAAGACTGATTCTCCTCTTCCGTTATATTGTCGTACAGAATGATACTGTTCAGAATTTTCAAATCGATTAAAATATTCGTTTCCTACGGATAAACTAGGATAATGTTTTTGATCTGCTTGTGAAAAAGCTGAGACAAATGCCTTATATGCTCCAGTATTTCCTTCTTTTCTATAATAACTATTAGCAATTTTAGAAAGATTTTCATAACTGTTTATAGGATCTGACATGGAAGAGATAAAAGACTGATAAGAATTTAATGTATTAAGATTTACTGTATTATTTACAGTTTTTTCCATATTACTATAGGAACTATTACCCTCAATTTTCTGCAAACAAGCCCATATAATATCATTTGGTATCTGCATAATATAAGACTTACAATTGTTGGTTTCTGGTATATAATCTGTCCTTCCTGTTTCAAGATAATATTTAATTGCACCGATTCCATAACCTGGATATTGTTGTTCTATTGTATCAATTACATAAGTTAAATAGTTACTATGTTCATCGAGACGATAATCTATCCCATCTATGGTTATTTTTGTTTGTTTCTTTGTTTTAAACCAATTCCATAATGCATCAAAATATCCTGCACCATTGCTAGACAAAGTGTTTTGATTTGATTTTGCCATATAGTTTGCAAATTCTTTTATTTCCTCTATTGTAACTGTTCGATACTCTCCATCAACTACCAATTTAACTGATTTTTGAGCTCCATTAAGAGTTCCTGCAACTAAAGCTCCCATAATAAAAGATTCTTTCATCGCATCGCTCAACTCATCTACATTGATTTCTTTTCCTAATAGAATAGAGTCTAAAATACCTGATGTGAATAACTCTTGTACTGCTTCTTGTCCTCCTTCTTTTATCATTCCTAGTAAAATACCTTTTCCCGGATTCTCTGCAAGTCCTATAATTCCTCCTGCTTTTTCTAACATCGCATCCGATGCCCCATAAAACATTCCATAAAGAACTGCTTTTTCCATACTGTATCCTTCTGTTAAGGCACTATGGTATGCATTTCCTCCTGAGGATAGTCCTAAACTTACACTCCCTAATGTTGGATTGATTGTTGATAAAGCAATGGCTGGTAACATATTCCCAATCCCTTGATTCAGTTTATAGTTCCAATCTACTAATTTTCCATAATCTTCCGTATAATCAATGACACCTGAACTACTCTTTCCATCTATAATCAATCCTAATGCTTGTTTTTCTTCTTCACTTGATAAGGCTTGTAATAAGTACATACTCTCATATTCATCACTTGTCTTTACATCATCAGATAAAATCCATTCTTTTAATCCTTCCGAAAAAGATTCTACTCCATCCCCCAATCCTTTCCCTGCTATCTTCAAGTGATTCATTAACTTCTCTTTCCCTTCTGGATCATTCTTTAATGTCTCTAAAAAGGCTTTCGCTTTCTGTTCCCCTGCAAGTTGGTTGATTGTATCACGCATATCTTCCAAATATTGATTCGCTTTTTCTTTTCCTTCAGTCACATACAAATAGTTATACATATTCGCTAGTTCTGGATCTGTTCTTTCTGCAAGAGCTAAATCAGAGAAAAGTTCTTCATATCCTTTCGCTACTCCATAATTCACTTGTTTCTCTTTTAAAATTTGATATAGTTCAAATGCACTTATCTTTTGTTGATGTGTCTTGTTGTATTCTTCTACAAAATCTCTTCTTGAATCCATGACTTCATTTGGATTCGTAAATTCTGATAAAATTTCTTCTTTGTTAATTCCTCGATTGTTCTTAAACTGTTGAAAGGATTCTTCTTGCATTATATATTGATATTCTACTTGTTTCTTTTCTTGTTCTAGTTTATACATCGCACTACTAAGGGTTTCTATATTTTGATTTAGATAGCTCATATATGCTTCTACTTCTTCATAGTTTGTAAATCCCATCTCTTTTGCGATTTCTTCTTTATTTTCTTTTAGTTCTATAGCTTTTCCTGTCTCTTGATTTACTGTTGTTGGAGTCTCTAATTCTTCTCTTGATATTTTCCCTTCTTGAAAAGCTTCCTCTTTTTCTTTGTAAAGTAATTCTTCTATTCTTTTTAATTCTTCTTGAAAAGCTTCTTTTTGTTTTTCATAAGTATCTATTTGTATATCAATTTCTTTGACTGCTTCTTGTATCTTTTTTTGAAAGAGAAGTTCTTCTTTTGATTCATTAAATGCGAACATTTCAAACTGTTCCGCCACTGTATTTTTATTACTAAATCGATCAATATTCTCTTTTATTTTTTCTTTTTCTTCTTCACTTAAAACTTTATTAGATTTTTTTGAAGAAAAATTTCCTTTTCCTTTCTGAAATGAAAATTGACTATTTCCTGTACTAAGTCCCATAGTCTTTCCTCCTTTCGAGCAATAAATTATCTAAAAACAAGAATTTTATTTGCCTATTTGATCATGAATTTTTGTAGCCTTTTTACGAAGAAAATAGTCAAATTCTCTATCCAATCCCATCATTGTATATTTTAGTGTTGATAAAACCGATTGTAATTTAGAAGGATTAAAATCAATCAAATAATTATCATAGGCTTCTTTTGAAAGCTCTTTATAAACGAGCTTTCCATCTTCTTCAGTTAATCCTAAGTAAACTAAACTTGCTTTATTTTTGTCAAAATGATAATCCCCAATATAAGAAACTGCTTCATCTCCATACTTTCTATATTGAAACTGATTTAAATCTCCTTCATCTACATTGATTTTTACGGCAACTCTCTTTGGTTCAAAACCACTTAAGTTTACGGCAACATCACCAAATTTAGCTGGACCTGCGAAAAAGAAACTTTTTCTATTTTCATCCGTAGTACTATATGAATGCTGTTTCCCACTTTTTTGAATATATCCACTTTCCATGATTTGATTGGCTTTATCTTCCGTTGTATAATGCCACAATCCTTCCTTTAGTATTTTATTACAGATTTGTGTATCCCCAGCTACATCGGCAGGATGAAAACATGATATGGTTCTAAAAGCACTTGGAAATAAACCTAACAATGCTTTTTCTAAATTTATATTTCTAGAAAGTAAAGAGCTGACATACTTATTGGCAGTATCTCCAACTTCTCCAACTGTTTCAGCATCTTCCACTCCAGGAATATTAGGTTTATCTGATAAAATTTCATCTAGATTTTGATTGGCTGTATCAATTTGCTGTTGACATAACAATTCTTTTAAACCTGTTAAAGTTGTGGTTCGATACTCTCCATCAACTACCAATTTAACTGATTTTTGAGCTCCATTAAGAGTTCCTGCAACTAAAGCTCCCATAATAAAAGATTCTTTCATCGCATCGCTCAACTCATCTACATTGATTTCTTTTCCTAATAGAATAGAGTCTAAAATACCTGATGTGAATAACTCTTGTACTGCTTCTTGTCCTCCTTCTTTTATCATTCCTAGTAAAATACCTTTTCCCGGATTCTCTGCAAGTCCTATAATTCCTCCTGCTTTTTCTAACATCGCATCCGATGCCCCATAAAACATTCCATAAAGAACTGCTTTTTCCATACTGTATCCTTCTGTTAAGGCACTATGGTATGCATTTCCTCCTGAGGATAGTCCTAAACTTACACTCCCTAATGTTGGATTGATTGTTGATAAAGCAATGGCTGGTAACATATTCCCAATCCCTTGATTCAGTTTATAGTTCCAATCTACTAATTTTCCATAATCTTCCGTATAATCAATGACACCTGAACTACTCTTTCCATCTATAATCAATCCTAATGCTTGTTTTTCTTCTTCACTTGATAAGGCTTGTAATAAGTACATACTCTCATATTCATCACTTGTCTTTACATCATCAGATAAAATCCATTCTTTTAATCCTTCCGAAAAAGATTCTACTCCATCCCCCAATCCTTTCCCTGCTATCTTCAAGTGATTCATTAACTTCTCTTTCCCTTCTGGATCATTCTTTAATGTCTCTAAAAAGGCTTTCGCTTTCTGTTCCCCTGCAAGTTGGTTGATTGTATCACGCATATCTTCCAAATATTGATTCGCTTTTTCTTTTCCTTCAGTCACATACAAATAGTTATACATATTCGCTAGTTCTGGATCTGTTCTTTCTGCAAGAGCTAAATCAGAGAAAAGTTCTTCATATCCTTTCGCTACTCCATAATTCACTTGTTTCTCTTTTAAAATTTGATATAGTTCAAATGCACTTATCTTTTGTTGATGTGTCTTGTTGTATTCTTCTACAAAATCTCTTCTTGAATCCATGACTTCATTTGGATTCGTAAATTCTGATAAAATTTCTTCTTTGTTAATTCCTCGATTGTTCTTAAACTGTTGAAAGGATTCTTCTTGCATTATATATTGATATTCTACTTGTTTCTTTTCTTGTTCTAGTTTATACATCGCACTACTAAGGGTTTCTATATTTTGATTTAGATAGCTCATATATGCTTCTACTTCTTCATAGTTTGTAAATCCCATCTCTTTTGCGATTTCTTCTTTATTTTCTTTTAGTTCTATAGCTTTTCCTGTCTCTTGATTTACTGTTGTTGGAGTCTCTAATTCTTCTCTTGATATTTTCCCTTCTTGAAAAGCTTCCTCTTTTTCTTTGTAAAGTAATTCTTCTATTCTTTTTAATTCTTCTTGAAAAGCTTCTTTTTGTTTTTCATAAGTATCTATTTGTATATCAATTTCTTTGACTGCTTCTTGTATCTTTTTTTGAAAGAGAAGTTCTTCTTTTGATTCATTAAATGCGAACATTTCAAACTGTTCTGCCACTGTATTTTTATTACTAAATCTTGAAAAATCCATTGTTTCTTCTTTATTTTGACTTTGGAATACCTGATTTGATTGCAAAGGCATTCTATTTTTATTTACTTGGCCAAATGAAATATTTTTATTTTCTGAATTTAGTCCCATATTTCTTCCACCTTTTTATCAATACATTTTATCTGAAAGATATGGAAGAACTTCATATTTTATCTCATTTTGAACAGACTCTATATGAGAAATAGGAGTTTCTATTTGCTCTTTACAAAGTCCTTTTCCATTGATAAGAAAATTTTCATTCAAAGCATCTTTCATATGAAAAATGGATTCTTCTATCTTGCTCGTTTCATTTAAAATTCGTCTTAATCGACTATAGAGTCTTCTATACATTCTTTTTGCTTCTTCTTCTGTCATTTTATATTTCCCTCTATTCTTTCTATTGTTTGTATATTTTTTTGTTTTATTTTTTTATAATTATTACTCATATATTGAATGAAATTATTGTATTCTTGATTATTTTGATAATTATTTCTTACAGATTGAATCATTTGATTATGGCAAGCAACCATTTTCCCATGATTTCCTGTTCTATAGCAAGATTCTAGAGTATCTAAAATTCGTCTTAATTGATCGATTTTTCTTCCCTGTTCTTCTGTAAATGTCCGTATCTTTCTAAATGAAATATCTACTTCATTTACATTCATAAATACTTGTTCCATTTTTATATTCTCCCTACATCTAAGTTCAAAGAAATTTTCAAGATCGTATTTTTGGAAAGTTCTTGTTGTGTCTTAGATTCGATTCTTTCAATTTGAGCATATTTTTCTTTCACTATTTTTCGAATTTCATAAAGTATCTCTAATTGATTTCTTAGAATTTCTTTTTCATTATAAATTTTTTCACGAAAACGAAAAAAAGATAAATCACCTAAATTATCATAGCGAGTGAGTATTTCTTCCACTTGATTGATAACAAGATCTATTTTTCGTAATACAAATTCTTTTGCATCTAAATTACACTGTATCTTTTTTCCTATCTCACAGTAATTTTTATAAGTTTGTAAATAAATTTGATATTGTTGTTTTAAGTCCGTTATAATCTGTTGACTTTTCTTTTTTTCAGTATCTACAAACAAAAAAAGTTTTTGTTTTCTGTGGTCATTCCAATGAAAGGAAACATTTTGAAATTCATGGTAAATTTGATTAGAATAGTATTCATAATCTTGAATGACCTGATTTAATTCATTTAATTGCTCTTCCAATTCTTTTATATCGACTTCTACCATCTACCGTCACCTTTTTCTAAATCTACAACAACTACAAAATGTAATTGCCATAGATTTAGAAAAAACAAATGTTTTTTCTAAGAAATTATTTTAAGCACCTTGAATTCCAGAAACGTTTGTAGATTGCATACCATGGAATTGCTCAATTGTTTGTCCAACTAAAGTGTTTGCTGCTTGCTTTAATCCATCAAACTCTTGACCTGTAATATTTCCTACCTTATATAAAAGATTTCCGTAAGCGGCCATTTCATCATCAGACAATGCCCCACAATTTGTAATTGTGTTTCTCAAACTATCCATGCTACTATCAATATTTGTAATGACTTGTTCTAATGCTTTTACAGCATCTGCTGCAGTAAATTCACTACGAATTCCAACATCTCCATTTCCAAATTGTGTTTGAATTGGACTAATATCTACGGTTGGATTTTGATAAGTTAATGCATTTACATGAAGATCATTTCCAGTCTGTGCTTGATAATTTGCTTTTGCTGTATTTAAAATTTCATAAGCTACATCTACATTGTTTTTTAACTTTTGAATAATTGCTTGCATCTCTGTGTTATATTGATTAGCAAAGTCAACTGCATATTGACACTCCCAATTTTGAGAAACATAAGATACAAAATTAGATGATTCACGTGTAATCATACCTGCAGTTGATTCAAGACTGGCATTGATATTGCTAACTGCTGTATCCATATTTTGTTGGTTAAAAATAATTCCGTTTGCTGCCATTTTTTTCACTCCCTCCATTTTCTTGATAAGTTGGCTATCTTATCTAAATTTATCTTATCGTAAGTGACCCCCCCGCAAGCTTTTTTACGTTCATTTACACATTTGGACACTTTCCTAAATTATTTACTTAACGTCTCATATTTTTGCTTTATGAGATTTTATCTAACTGCTTAAAAAAACAAAAAAAGCTTATCAAAAAATAAGCAGTTTTCAATGATATATTTTAAACATATTGATCAGTAAGAAACTTTTATAATTTCAGAATTTGTTCACAACTCATTCCTGTTGCTTTCATAATATCTTCTTGAGAAAATCCCATTGCTTTTAAGTTCTTTCCAATTTCTTCCATTTTTGAAATAGATCCTTGTTGGATTCCTTGACTAAGTCCTTGGGATAATCCTTGCTTCTCCCCCTCTTCATATGCCATCGCTTTCTCTGTATTCGCTACAATCCTCATATCTTCTTCTCGACTCATCCAACTCTGAAACGTTTCATCTTCATTTAATTGATTTATTTTCTTCTCAAATCTCTCCATAAATTCTTCTCCTCTTCCTATCTTCCTTAGTTCCTCTTTCTCTAAATCTAACATAATTAAATGTTTATATTTCTTTATTTTCTCTTCGTCTTTATCATACCAGAATTCCTTTACCCTGTCCATGTTATATTCGTTTGAGTTTCGGTTTTTTACGAAAAAATCTAGCAAATTTAATTTTGAATTAAATCATAGAGATATTTTTAATAAATA
>CANQEE010000012.1 GCA_947594595.1 uncultured Bacilli bacterium | reverse complement strand
CACCTTGATATTCATTGTGGTGGTGTAGATAATATTTTTCCTCATCATACTAATGAAATTGCACAAAGCGAAGCTTATTTAGGACATTCTTGGTGCCGATATTGGATGCATGGAGAACATTTGAATGATAAAAGTGGAAAGATGAGTAAATCAAAAGGAGAAATTCTAACACTTAATGCCTTAGAGGAAAAAGGATATGATGTTCTTTCTTATCGATATTTCTGTCTAAATTCTCATTACAGAAAAACGCTTGACTTTTCTTATGATTCTCTAAATGGTGCAGCAAATGCTTATAAGAAGTTGAAAAAACGAATTTCTTCTCTTGGAAAAGAAGGGAAGATTGAAGAGGAAAAGATAGAGTTATATGATAAAAAATTCAAAGAAGCACTTTCCTCAGACTTGAATACAGCAACTGCTCTTACACTTATCTATGATTTGTTAAAAGATGAGACAATCAATGATCTTACCAAACGCAACTTAATTGAAAAATTTGATCAAGTCTTATCGTTAGATTTATTGCAAGAAGAATCTGTAAAAGAAGAAGATGAGGCATTTATTTTGGAACAAATTGAGAAAAGATCTCAAGCAAAAAATGAAAAAAATTATTTGGAAGCAGATCGAATTCGAGATCAGTTGTTACAGCAAGGGATTCGTTTAATAGATGGTCGGGATGGAACGAGTTATGAAAGAATAAAGGAGTGAGTTTATGATTTATTATAGCTATGGATATGATATGATTGGTTATGGGTTCATTGTAATTGGTTTTTTGATTACATTGGCAGCTGATATTTATATGCAGTCAACCTACCGAAAATATAAAAGGAAAGAAAATACTAAGAAGATAACGGGAGCTGAAGTAGCAAGAGAAATTCTTTCTAAAAATAATCTTGAAAATGTTTATGTAGTAGAGACAAGAGGTTCCTTAACAGATCATTATGATCCAAGACAGAAAGTTGTTCGTCTTTCCACAGATATTTATAATGGAACAAGTATAGCCTCTGTTTCTGTTGCAGCTCATGAAGTTGGCCATGCGATTCAAGATAAAGAGGGATATACCTTTATGAGAATTCGTTCCTTCTTAGTTCCTCTTGTAAATTTCGGATCTAGGTTTGGATATATTGCAGTTGTATTAGGACTTATTTTTGGTGTTTTAAATTTAGCTTGGGCAGGAGTAGGACTTTTATTATTGATTTTATTGTTTCAATTGGTTACACTCCCTGTTGAAATTGATGCTTCAAAGCGTGCTAAGAAAGAACTTTCTAGGCTTCGCCTAATTGGAGTAAAAGAAAATGATTCTGTTGCAAAAATGTTACGTGCTGCTGCTATGACTTATGTTGCATCTCTTGTTACCACGCTTACAGAGGTTTTAAGACTTGTTCTTATGATTGTAGCACAAGATCAAGATTCATAGGAGGAAAAAATGACTGTTAAAGAAATCAATAGTTTAGTTCTTGCATATTTAGGAGATGCAGTCTATGAAACTTTTATACGAACATATCTAATTCAAAAGGGATATCCAACTGTAAAAGAATTGCAGGAGGCATCCCTTTCTTTTGTCAGTGCAAAAGCGCAAAGTAGAATTGTAAAAAAACTTCAGGACCTTTCCTTTTTTACGGAAGAAGAACTTTTCTTTTTAAAACGAGCAAGAAATGCAAAGAGCAATCATAAACCAAAAAATTGTGATGTGATTACTTATAAGCAAGCAACTGCCTTAGAAGCTGTGATCGGATATTTAAAGTTGACAAAGCAGGAAGATAGACTAGAGTGTTTACTAAAAAAAATAGTGGAGGAATAATATGTATATCTATGGAAGAAATGTTGCCAAAGAAATTTTAAAAAATAAACAATTTTTAACAAAAGTAAAAAAAGTGTATCTGCAGGAACAAATTTTAGAGGATTCTTTTCAAAAAGCCTTTGAATTTTCAAAAATACCTGTTAAAATTTTGAAGAAAAGTGAAATGTCTCATTTGGTAAATGGTGTTCATCAAGGTATAATTATGGAAATCGATGCCTATCCATATGCAACGCTAGAACAAGTTTTAAAAACAGCGAACTTTGTTGTCTTATTGGATCACATCGAAGATCCTCATAATTTAGGAGCTATTGTAAGAACGAGTGCAGCAGCCTCAGTAGATGCAGTTATTTTTCCCAAAGATCGATCTGTTTCAATGAATGCAACAGCGATAAAAACAAGTGCAGCTTCTTTTTTAAATATTGATATAGTTCAAGTTGTTAACTTGAATTCTACCATCCAAACATTGAAAAAGAATGGTTTCTGGATTGTTGGAACAGATATGGAAGGAGAAGATTATAGAACAATTGATTATCAAGGAAAAATTGCTCTTGTCATTGGAAACGAAGGAAAAGGTCTCTCTTCTCTTGTTAAAAAGAATTGTGATTTTATTGCATCTATTCCCATCTCTCCTAAAGTAGAAAGTTTGAATGCATCCGTTGCTGCAGGACTTTTCATCTATGAAGTTGTGAGGAAAAGAAAGTAGGAGGAAAATGAAATATAATCAAAATGACTATGAACTTCTTTATTTAATTTCAGAGGAAGATGAAGATGCAAAAGAACAGCTTTATAAGAAATATGAAAGTATATTGCGTCATATTTCGAAGAGTATGTATGAAAGTTGTAAAAAATATAATGGAGTTGAATATGAAGACTTCTATCAAGAAGCTTGTTTTGGATTAGAAAAAGCAATTAAAAGTTTTGATGAACAAAAAAATATTTTATTTTATACTTATGTTATTGCCTGTGTTCGCAATCAACTTGCTTTTTATAGAAGATCCATTACAAGAAAAAAAGATATTCCTTTAAATTCGGCACAATCAATTTATCAAGAAGCAGATTCTGGTCTCACTTATGAAGAAATGATTCCAAGTCCTTTTAAGACGCCTTACGAAGTTTGTGAAGAAAGAGAAGTAGAAAAGAAAATTCGCCTTTTTCAAAATCAACTTTCTTTTCTCGATGCATGTATTTTTGAACTTCGTTATAATGGTTTTCAATATAAAGAAATTTCAGAATTATTAGAAATTCCTTGTCATCGAGTTTCTCATTGTATACAAAAAATTAAGAGAAAAAGACTTTACTTCTCTAGTTGAAAAGCAATAAAAATTGTGGTTAAATGATAATAGGGAGACGATAGCATGAAAGATGTAACATTACAAGAATGGGCTGAACATTATCATTCTAATGATGAGATGAGAAAAACTTTTCGTGCACAATCAGAAGCTTTAAAAAAAACACATGAATATGGATATTATGTGACTGATTTTAATTTAGATCAAATTATATTAAGGCAAACAGAAGGAAATAGAAGATTTGTTCAATTTAAACAGGTTGCTCCAATACCAAAAGGAAAAGAATCAGAAATTTTATTAAAGAATATTCAAACAGAAAGTTTTTTAGAAATTGGTCTATATTCTTCCATGCTTTCGGATGTATCTATTCAATTTACTCCCACTTTTTTAAAGGAAAATTTTGATCGCTTCTCTCTTTTTCTTCCAGAAGAAGAATTTAAATATTATAAAAGAGTTTTTGTTTTTGATACAATGATGTACTTATGTGTTTATTTGGATAAAACAGCAGAAGCACAAGTTAGTAAATTGGAGAATGAATTAGAAAAAGAAGAAAGAGGTCGAGGAAAAAGTTATAAAAAATTTACATCTGCAGGACAAACTCTAGGGGAAGAAGAACAATCTCTCCCATCTATTCCTGATGTTCCTAATCAGTCAGCTTTTGTATCATTATTTATTCTTCCTTTTGTTATTTTTGCACTTTGTTTGTTTATTCCTCTTTTTTCTTTTCTTTTTGGAAAATTGAATTAAGCAAATTTTGTCAAAAAAGGAAGAAAAAAGTCAATTGACGAAAGAGAAGAATTTCTTCTTTTTTTTCTTTTATAATGAACTTGGAGATGGTTCTATGGGGAACACTTTGTTTTTAAGGAAAGTGGGAAATTTTTATCATGCTTTTGATGAAGATGCTATTGTCTTATTTTCTCTTTTTCACTATAGAATAAACAATGGGAAGAGTGGCTTTCCAAAAGATAGCCTTCCTAAAATTACAGCGAGACTAAGAGAGGAAAAAATTAGTTACCGAATTAAAGTGAGTGAAGAGGAAGAAGAAATAGAAGATTTTCAAGAGGAAAATCAATATCAAGAAATTTATCAAAAAGGAGAGAAGGAATATCGCCTTTTTCACAAGCAAGAAAAAATTGCTGAAAAACTCTTTTCTTTTGAAGAAGAAAAGGTGGATCAAGTTTTAAATTTTGTTAAAAGTTTAATTGAAACATAAAAAAGAATGAAAATAAATTGAATTTCATTCTTTTTGTTTTTCCTTTAAAATTTCAAAAGTTTCTCTTTTTTCATTTCTAAATAGTTCCAAATCATCATATCGTAAAAATTTTGCTCCTAGAGAAGTTGGAAAATGATGAAGATAAAAGTTATAATCTGTTGCATAATCATTATAATATTTAACGATTGCTGTTAAATCATCTTCATTATCCATAAGTTGATCTAATAAGGAAATACTTTTTTCATCTTTTAATTTTTCTTCCATTTCATCTACTAATAGGATCATTTCTGTATAAATATCAAATAAAGCACTGTGGAAACTACGATGATCTTCTTTTAGATCTTTGCATTTTTCAATATTAGGATATACAGCATCGATCTTTTTTTTCTTCATATGGGAAATAAGACGACGAAAAAGTTCTAATTTTTTTTCTAAAACAATATCCATATTGTTCTCTGCTTCCTTAAGAAAAATTTCAAGATTTATGAATTTTTGCTTACTATAAAAAAGAATTCCTGCAAGTAACATACCTAAAAAAAAGATAAGTATGATTATTCCTAAAACCATTCCAATCACCTCGTTATTTTCTTTTATTATAGCAAGAAAAAAAGAATGAGACAACATTCTTTAATGTAGAATTGGAAGTTCATAAAATTCAACAAAGTTTAAATAAACGGTCCAAAGTAGTACATATTTTTCCCCCTCTTCTTCTTTGATAACAGCATAATCTCTTCCTGCTTGTTCAATAATTCCTGTGAAAATACGGTCTCTCCACTCTAAAGAATCATTATATGACATATAAAACGAAGCTTTTCTTCCTATGTTTTTTTCAAGAATGTTTTCTGCATATCTAGGATCTTCTAAATTTCCTGAAGGATAGGTAGGGTATAGATTACTGATAGGTGGAGCACTACTTTGGCTACTTATATCTCCGGCAATAGGTGCTTGTGTGTAAAGATTTTGATTCAAATACATTCTCCTTTCCTTTACAGTAAATTGTATGCATAATCATTTAAAAAAATACATAAAGAATGGTATACTAAGAATGAGGTGAATGTAATGAAAGTTCCTCTTGGGGTATCCAATCATCATGTACATTTAACAGAAGAAGATTATCATATTTTATTTGGAGATAGCCCTTTTCTTTTGGATCGAGCTCTTGTTCAAACGAATGAATTTGCATCGAATCAATATGTTATATTAGAAGCAAATGGAAAAAGGATTGAAAGGGTTCGAATCATTGGCCCTTTTCGTTCTTATACACAAGTAGAAATTTCAAAAACAGATTCCAGATTTTTAAAAATAGATCCCCCTGTTCGAGATTCTGGTGATCTAAAGGATGCTGCCACGATAACTTTAATTGGTCCTTCTGGAACTCTTTCAAAGCCTTGTGCAATTCTTGCGACTCGTCATATTCATATCAATCCAAAGGTTCGAAAAGAATTAGGATTGGATCAAGTAGAGAAAGTATCTGTTTTTTTTCCTCAAGGAAAGAGGACTACTTTTCATGATGTATATTTGAAAGAACAAGACGATGGAGTTTATCAACTTCATTTAGATACAGATGATGCAAATGGAGCTCTTTTAAAAACAGGAGACGAAGGGGAAATCCTTTTTCAAAAAAATTAGGAAGACAAATTTATGGATTTGCTTCCGCTTTTTTTTCTAACATCTCATCAAATACAAGCGTTGTTTCTGTTGGTTCAGTTCCTTTTAAAAAATACATGATTTTTTTCTTTTCATCTTTTTCCGTTGCAAGTCTTCCTGAAATAGGTTCTACTAAAACAGCAGAAACTTCATCAGGTTTCGTGTACCAAGCATCTTCTTTTCCCTCCATCGCACTTTCTATTGTTTGTAACCAAATATTTTGGGCATACTTATATTCACTAGGATCAATTTCTTGATTTTTATCATACCCACACCATGTTGCAACAACGACATCATGATTAAATCCAATATACCAAGTATCTGTATTAGTAGTACCAGATTTGATCGCATATTGGTGTGTCATTTTATTTGCTAGTGTAATGGCTGTTGGATAATTATAATCAATATAGTCTTTATCATAGGTTGCTGTTAGCATGTTATTTAAAATAAAAGTTAAATTAGGATCTAGAATCAATTCTTTTTCATAATTTGCTTGATATAAAACATTGCCTTCACGATCTTCAATTCTCTCAATAAAATGAGGTGTTATTTTATATCCTTCATTTGCAAAGACTGCATAACCACCTGCCATTTCTAAAATGTTGATTTCACTTGTTCCAAGAGCAAGGGATGGAACTTCTTCTAACTTAGAGGTAATTCCAACTCTTTTTGCCATTTGTACAAGAGTATTATATCCTAAAAAAGTGTGTGTTTTTACGGCATATATATTTTCACTATAAGCAATGGCAGTAGCCATAGAAATTGGTTTGTTTCCGTATTTTTCATTATAATTTTGGGGTGAATAGGTCTGATTTTGTGAAAAAGTGAATGTCGTTTTTTCACTTGTAAATGTAGAAGAAGAAGTAAAACCATTTTCTAAAGCTGCATAATAAAGAAATGGTTTCATTGTAGATCCTACCTGCCTTTTTGAATCAATGGCACGATTATAAGGAGACTTGTTATAATCTTTTCCACCAACAAGGGCTAAAACTTTTCCATTATTCGGATCTAAAACAACCGTGGTTGTTTCAATTTTAGATTCTTTAGGAATATTTGTTTTAATTGTCTCTTCTAGTTTTTTTTGTTGGGTTAGATCTAAATTGGTATATATTTTAAGACCTCCTGTTTCTAAAAAAGTAGAAGGAATTTCTTTAATTTGCTGTAATTCTTTTAAAACTGCATCTTGGTAATACATTACAGTGGTTAAATTTTCTGTTGTTTTTTCTCCTACATAGGATAATTTTTCATTTTTTGCTTTTTGATAGTCTTCTTTCGTAATCTTTTTTTCTTTTAAAAGGACAGCTAATACATGTTGTTGTCTTTCTGTTGCTTTTTTTAAATTGACAAGAGGAGAATAATTTGCAGGAGATTTTGGAATTCCTACTAGCATAGCAGCTTCAGCAAGACTAAGATCTCTAGCGCTTTTTCCAAAATAGAATTGACTTGCATTTTCAATTCCATACATTCCATGTCCATAGTTGATGGTATTTAGGTATCCTTCTAAAATTTCTTCTTTGCTATAGTCAGATTCTAACTCAATGGTATACCACATTTCATCCCATTTTCTTTTCCATGTTTTATCAAAATCTAAAAATAAATTTTTCGCATATTGTTGTGAAATAGTGGAAGCTCCTTGATTTCTTGCTCCTGATAAAATATTACTAAATCCAGCTTTTAAAATTCGTAGGAAATCAAATCCTTTATGAAAAAAGAAATGTTTGTCCTCTACAGTAATGGTAGCAGTGATTACATTTTCTGAAATATCTTCTAATGAGATCCACTCCCTCGATCCACTTCCTTGAAAGAAAACGGTGTTTGTATTATCAAATAGCATGAAGCTATTTGCACTTTTAATTTGTAATTGAGGTGTTATTTTTGCATAAGTATAAATGGCCATATTGATTAAAATAAAAAGAAAAAGCAAAATACCAAACCATTTGATTCCTTTTCTTACAAGTTTCATACGATTCCTCCTTTTTGTAGTATCTTCTTAAAATTTTGATTTTATGTATAGTTTTTTTAAAACCTGTGGTATAATTCGTGATAGAAAAAGGAGAGATCCATGAAAGTAAACATACATACAATCCTTCAATATGAACAAAAAAAAGAAGAATCTTTTGTTTCTGGTATTTGGAACCAAGAAGATAGGATCTTATCTTTTTATGATTCAAATAAAAACAGAATGCGTATTGAATTAAATCACTTTAAAATGGAAAGAGAAACAAAAGAATATTTATTTCAATATACATTTGTAGAAGAAGGTTCTATCTTTATCAAAGAGAAAAAAACAAATTTAGCTACAAAACTTCCTCTTCATATGAAAAAGTATTTAGAAAAAGAAAATGAGATATTGATTGAATACCAAATTGAGGGCAATCAAGATGCTCATCTTTATCAATTAGAATGGGAGATGAAAAAATGAGTATTTTAAAATCTTTTAGTGAACAAATTGAAATGGCAGCCAAAGAAGCAGGGATTCCTCTTCAGAATTTTCAACTTTTAAAAAGTAATCGAAAGGACTTAGGTGAATTTCAAATCAATGATTGCATGAATTTGGCAAAGATATTGAAAGAACCTCCTCAAAAAATTGCTTCTCGTCTTTTAAATGTTTTAGAAAAGTTACAACTATTTGAAAATATGAATATTGCAGGACCTGGATTTATCAATGTAAAAATTCGTGAAGAAGTTCTTGTTCATGAATTGAATCAATTTATAAACGATTTTTCTTATAACGTAGATTTTCATCAAAGCAAGAAAATTTTTATGGATTATGGAGGAGCTAATATTGCGAAAACACTTCACGTGGGGCATTTAAGAAGTGCCAATCTTGGAGAAGCAAATAAACGTCTTGCTCAATATTTAGGAGATGAAGTAATAAGCGATGTTCATTTTGGAGATATTGGAAGACAGTCTGGAATGGTTCTTTTTGAAATACGAAGAAGATATCCGAATTTGAATTATTTTCAAAAAGAAGTGCCATCTTCTTATGATCCACTTCCTATTACAGAAAAAGATCTAGAAGAAATTTATCCAAAGGCTTCTCTTCTTGCTAAAGAGGATGAAGCAGTTATGAAAGAGGTAAGAGAACTTACTAAGGAATTAGAAGAGGGAAATCCAAATTTAGTTGCATTATGGAATGTTATTAAAGAAATTTCAAAACAGGATATCCAAAAAATTTATCATCGTCTTCATACAAATTTTGATTTATGGGAAGGAGAAAGCGATTGCTACCCATATTTAGAGAAGACGATTGAAAAATTAGAAAAAACGGGACTTCTTGTTGAGAGTTTAGGTGCGAAAGTAATTCCTATTGCAAAAGAGGATGAAAAAGCTCCAATGCCTCCTCTTGTTGTTTTAAAGTCGAATGGAGGAACTCTATATGCTACAAGGGAATTAGCAACTCTTTTTTCTAGAATGAAGCGTTTTTCTCCAGATGAAGTTTGGTATTTTGCAGACAATCGACAAGAACTTTATTTTGAACAAATTTTTCGAGCAAGTTATTTAACAAAATTAGTACCAGAAACGACAAAACTTTCTTATTATGGTTTTGGAACAATGAATGGTAAAGATGGTAAACCTTTTAAAACAAGAGATGGTGGAGTACTTAGTTTAACTGCTTTGCTTTCTAAAGTAGCAGAAGAAATTGAATTGCACTTAAGCCCAGAAATTCAGGGAATAGAACGTGATAAAGTTTTGGAACAACTAACCATTGCAACAGTAAAATATGCAGATTTCCTTCCAAATCGAATGACGGACTATATTTTTGATATTGAAAAATTCGTGGATCTAGAAGGGAAAACAGGACCTTATCTTCTCTATTCTACGATTCGAATGAAAAGTCTCTTACAAAAATCAAAAGAGGAATCTATTTCTTTTCTAAAATTCAAAGATGAAAAAGATCGAAATGTTGCACTTCTTACTTTGGATTTTGCTTCTGTTTTGACTCATAGCTATCAATCTAAAAGTCTTCATGAAATTGCAGAGTATTTATATCAATTAACAAGTAGCTATAATGCTTTTTATCAGGAGCATCCAATTCTTCGTGAAACGGAAGATGCATACCGTAAAACATGGCTTGCTCTTACGAAGTTAGTCTATCAAATCAATGTCAGTTTATTGACGATCCTTGGAATAGAAATTCCAGAAAAGATGTAAACTATCAAAAAGGTATTGTCAAAACCTATAAAACATGATATAAAGGTTATTGATTTTATAGTCACTTTAAAATTCTAAATGCATATAATGCTTTACGAAAGGAAGAAGTTTATGAAAAAGCTAGAAAAGATGACAAAAGATGAATTAGAACAATTAGGAAATAAAGATATTGCTGCTTTACTTTTAAAAGAACAAGGAGCAATGAATACAGGTGATCTCTTTAAAAAAGTAATTGATCTCTTAGAATTACCAAAAACTACATTTGATAATAAAATTGGTGATTTTTATACCTCTCTTGCAACAGACAAGCGCTTTGTTTTATTGGAGGATGGTTCTTGGGATTTAAGAAGTCATCATACTTCAGATAAAGTGGTAAAAGTTGTAGAAGAAGAGGAAGAAGAAGAAAGTAAAGAAGAAACTTCAACGGAAGTAGAGGATTCCTTTGATGATGGGGATGAAACGGAAGAAGATTATGATGATGCAGAAGAAGATTTAAAAGATTTAGTTGTAATTGATGAAGATGAATTAGATTTAGAACAATAACTCCTAAGGGGAGTTTTTTTATTAGAATAATTCAATAAGAAAAGAACTTTTTTTAAGTCCTTTCTTGCTTGCTTCTTTTTTAAGAAAATTATTTCTGTTAAGTTTTGTGTCAAATAAAAAAACTTAAAAGATTAAAAAATGTATTTTATATACATAAAACAGACTTTAATTTAGCTGTAAATACTTTTTGTCATGTCTGTTACAGCTGTTAATATATACGACATTTTGTACCATGTTTCATAATCTACTTCCCCTGTTTGGGCAAGAGAAAAAATTTTTTGAAATGTTTGAACAGCCTCTTTTGTATTAGAATCAAAGAATCCATTTGGATTTTTGATTAAAGGAATTCCTGGGTAACTTCCCCGGATGTAATTGAGTGTGTTTTGCAAGATATAAACGTCTTGACTACAATCTCCTTGCTTTAAAGTCGAAGAAAAAGAATAAGGGTATTTTTGTGTGACCTCTGCCTCATAAATATTTACATCATTCCCATAGTAATATCTTAAAATTTCAAGGGCACTATATCCAAGATCACCAAGATCTTTTGAACCCCATTGACTCAAATATCCTTTTTCTGATGTATCACTTTTGTAATGTGCAAGAACTGGTTCCACTCGAATTCCTTTTCGAATATATTCTCTAAAAATTTCATCTACCATCATAGAAATTGGTTCAAAAATCGTTCCATTTCTTGTATATTTTTGGTCATAACTTGTAGTAGATGTAATTGTAAAATTATATCCACGACTTGGGTACCATTCTGTAAAAATACGATTTAAAGTAAATGAGATAATTGCAATGATGTTTGCTCGAATTGTTTCTTCGGGCCAAGTGCTATAAATTTCACTACTTGCAACATTTTTTATATAATCAGTAAAAGGAACTGTGTAATTAGGGGCATTTGAATTACTAGGAGTTCCATCGTGAACAATAATGTTTTGAGGAACCATTACTTCTTTTAAAACAATAGGGGCAATATTTTGTTCTGTCTCCTGACTACTTTCTGGGAGAATAGGAGGATAAGAGCCCCATAATTTATTGGGAGAAATTTCTTCTACTATTTCTTTTTGATTTTCATCGATGGAAGTTAAATAAACTGTTTGAATGGATGTGATCCCATCAAAAATTTGGACTCCTTCTATTTTTGTTTCTGTAAGACCTAAAGCTTTTACAATAATTTCATATGTTTCATAAGGTCTTACTTCTGTCTGTTGTTCAAGAGAAAAACTTTTCTCCACAGTTTCAAGTGGAATTTTATTTGTTTGTCCGTTTTGATCTGTCATAGTTGTGAAAAGGGTTTTCCCATCCTTTTCTACAATCACAGTTGCGTTTTCAATTGGATTTGCAACACTTCCACTATAGACATTTACGATCAAATATCCTTTTGCCATATTTCACCTCTACTTTATTATATATAATATCTTTTCAAGAAATGAATAGAATAAAGAGAGGTGATGAACTTGAATGATAAGATACTCCAATTAGGAGATACAGGAGATTCTGTAAAAATATTACAAAAAAAGTTAAAAATACTTGGCTATTATCATCCAATTGTAACAGGGAGTTTTGGTCTTTCTACATTAGAAGGAGTAAAAGCCTTTCAAAAAGAAAATCATTTAGAAGAAACGGGTATAGTGAATGAACAAACTTGGAATTTACTGTTTTCCGAAACGCAACCAGCAATTGCACAAATTTCTATTTTTCCAACGCTTCAACTTGGAACGGTTAGTTCTTTTGTAGAAGATTTGAAGATCAAATTAAAAGCGCTTCTTTATTATACGGGTCCTATCGATACGACTTTTGATTTGGAAACGGAAAATGCTGTGAAACGATTTCAATATAATAATGATTTAACTGCAACAGGAGTTGTCAATCAAGAAACATGGGAGCGTTTGAATTCTCTTTATAAGAATTTAGATGCTTGTGTTATAGAGGGAATAGGAGAATCGGATACTTATATTGTTCAAAGAGGGGATACACTCTATGGAATTGCAAGGAAATATAATACTACAGTCGATGCTATTAAAAGGCTAAATCAGTTAACTAGTGATACATTAAGTGTCGGACAAATCTTAAAAATACCTAAGGAAGAAGAGGAAGAAGAAATCATTTATGTTGTTCAAAGAGGGGATACGCTCTACGGAATTGCAAGGGAGTATAATACCACGGTTGATGCTATTAAAAGGCTGAATCAATTAACTAGTGATACATTAAGTGTCGGACAAATCTTACAAATACCTAAGGAAGAAGAGGAAGAAGAAATCACTTATATTGTTCAAAGAGGGGATACACTCTATGGAATTGCAAAGAAATATAATACTACAGTCGCTGCAATTCAAAGATTAAATAAGCTAGTTAGTAATACTCTAAGAATTGGACAAATTTTACAAATTCCATCTCCTAGCAACTCAACCTTTATTTCATATATTGTTAATCGTGGAGATACACTTTATGGAATTGCAAGAGAGTATAACACCACAGTTGATGCAATTCAAAGACTGAATCAATTAACTAGTAATACTTTAAGTGTTGGACAAATCTTAAAGATTCCAGTGAGTTAAAAAGATGAAGCAGAAGAAAAAACCTTTAATAGGAATTTTAGGGCGATATGAAAAAGATGATGAGAAGAATCCAATTTTTTGTACTTGGGAAGAAATACGAATAGCTGTCGTACAAAAAGGAGGAATTCCTATTCTTCTTCTTCCAAATCAGGAGATTTTTACAGTTGAAAAATCTACTCTTTCTGTCCTTGAAAAAAAAGAATTAGGTCAATTGGTTCATTTATGTGATGGAATTTTATTTCCAGGTGGTTCGAAGTGGTATGAATTTGAAGAGTGGATTTATCAATTTGCTTTGAAAGAAGGAATTCCTATTCTTGGAATCTGTCTTGGAATGCAAATGATGGTAAAAATGGATCTTTCTCCAAAACAAGTTACAAAAGATCCCACAGTTTTAAATCACTCTTTTCTAAATCATCATCAAAAAGCCATTCCTTATGTTCATGATGTTTTTATTCATAAAGGAACTCTTTTAGAAAAAATTGCATCCTCTTCTAAAATTAAAGTCAACAGTAGACATCGATATCATGTTCCCAAAGTTTCTCATCTTCAAATTTCTGCGATTGCACCCGATGGAATCATTGAAGCTGTAGAAGGAAATGGCCCTTCTTTTATATTGGGTGTACAGTGGCATCCTGAATCAATGCTTTCCTATGATGTAGTATCTTCTAAAATTTTTGAACGTTTTATGAAAGAAGCACTTTCTTTTTCTAGTAAGAAGAAAATAAAAAATAACGATTAGGAGGATTTATGTATCTATTAAAACCGCTCCCTTTTTTATATCAAGATTTAGAACCATATATAGACATTCATACAGTGGGAGTTCATTATTTAAAACACCAAAAAAATTATTTAATAAAATTAAATGAAATACTTGAGAAGAATCACTTTCCTTTTAAAGAACCAATGGAGTCAATTTATCAAAATATAGCGTTTTTTCAAGAGAAAGATCGCAATGATCTTCTCTTCTTTTTAGGAGGAGTCCTTAATCATGATTTGTATTGGCAATCCATTTGCCCAAAAGAAAAGGAAGAACCTAAAGGAAAACTTTTGAAGGCCATTTTAAAAAGGTTTGGAAGTATAGATGAGATGAAGAAAAAATGGATAGAATGTGCTCTTTCATTAAAAGGATCAGGCTATGTGTTTCTTATAAAAACAGGAGATGAGCAAGTAGAAATTATAACAACACAAAATCAAGACAATCCACTTTTATTTGGATATCTTCCTCTTTTTTGTATAGATATGTGGGAACATGCTTATTACTTACTTTACAAAAATAATAAACAAGAGTATTTGAATCAATTTTTTGAATTAGCTAATTTTTCTTATGCAAATAAGAAAATGGAAAGTGATAGAAAGCGTGCTTTTTTATAAAAGTGCTTTTTGAATGAAATGTTTTTTTAAAGGAACCTTGAATTCTTAACTTTGAAATGGTATGATAGAAAAAAGAATAGAGGGTGAATTATGGACGCAGTTATTCGATTTTTAAGGGATACATTAGATGGCCCTTTCTATATAATTACAGTAGTTTTATGTGTCATTTTGTTATTTGCGTGCATTGGGTATTTGGCAGAGAGAAAAATAAAAGAAAAGAAAGAAAAGGAGAAATATGCAAGTGTTGAAAATACACAAGCTTCTACTATTCAAGAAGTAAATACTTCTACAGTACCTCAACAACCTGTTTTACAACAACAAGTTCCACCAATACAAGCACAGCAAGTACAAGGTAATTCCCCAGTAGGTAATGTTCCAACTTCAATGACACAGCCTGTTTCTTCTAAAGTGGAAGAAGTTGTACCACCAGCTTCTGTTGTTCCACAAACAATTTCATCAACTCCTGTTGTAGCTCAAGAAGTTTCAACACCAGTTTCGCCTTCTGTTCAAGAAACAGTTCAAGTAGAGTCAACTCCTTCGCAAGAAATAGTACAGTCCATTCCTGAAGAAGAAATTGAAATGGCCCCTACAGCAGGAATAGAGACACCCGAACAACCAACAGAAACGATCGCAGCCACACAGCCTATTTCACCTGTTCCATCTGCAAATTTATCTTCTTCGCCTATTCCAGCGATATCTGTTTCGAATGAAAATACTATTGCAACTCCTTCTCCTCAAGAAGGAGTTCAAACAGAAAATAATTCAACCGTTTCACAACCCTCTGTTCCCTTACAAAGTCCTGAAACACCCCCTCTTCAAGAACCTACAGGAGTTGTTGCAGTTCCTGTTGTAAAAATTCCAACAGTACAACCAACACAAGAAGGAAATCAACCTTGAACGAAATTAAAAAATAACGTATACTATAGAAGATATAGAAATTTGGAGGTAGATAGAAAATGCTTATAACATGGCCCACCATTGTATCCATTTTAAAGAAAATTATTGACATTTCCATTGTATGGTTAATTTTTTATGTCATTTTAAAAAATATTCGAAATAATGTAAAATTAACTCTTTTATTCAAAGGAGTCATTGTCGTTGTTGCTCTTAAATTACTGAGTGATTTTTGTGGATTTAAAACAGTAGGAGTCCTTCTTGAGTATATTATTATGTGGGGGCCCCTTGCTCTTATTATTATCTTTCAGCCTGAAATTAGGAATATATTGGAACAACTTGGTAGAAGTCAGCTTCTTGGACGACATAAAGTTCTTACAGTAGATGAGAGAGAAAGACTTGTTTATGAGATTGTACAAGCTGTGGATAGTTTACGCAAACAAAGAATTGGAGCTTTATTGGTTTTAGAAAGAGATATTAGTTTAGGAAATTATATTGATAAAGCAAAGAAAATTTATGCAGATTTATCCAGTGATCTATTGGTTTCTATCTTTTTTCCAAACAATCCGCTTCACGATGGTGGTGTGATTTTACAAGGAGATAGAATTACTTGTGCTGGTGCTGTATTCCCAACAAGTAGTAATGGAAAAATCTCAAAAAGACTGGGAACAAGACACCGGGCAGCTTTAGGAATTGCAGAAGAAACAGACGCCATTGCTTTAGTTGTTTCTGAAGAGACAGGTCGACTTTCTATTGCTGTAAAGGGAGAATTATTTTATAATTTATCTTTAGATGATGTTCGTATGATGTTGGTAGATGAGCTAAAACCAAAACAAGAAACAGAATTTGATGAAGAAGAATTGGAAGAGGAAGAAATCTATGAAGAAAATAATTAAAGGAATTGTGAATTTATTTCGTCACATTGGGTTATTTTTTGACAAATGGCTCATCACACCCATTACGAAATGTATTTTAAAAATAAGCGACTTTTTTAAAACTAATGGAAGAGGATTAGAAAGGTTTCTTGGAAAGAAACAAACTCTGATCATTCTCTCTCTTTTCCTTGCTTTTGGAGTTTTTCTTATTTTAGATGGAGAGAGCAATGCTCTCATTGATCAATATGCTGAAGTTCTTTATGATCAACCGGTTACTGCTACCTATAACGAAGAAGCTTATGTGGTGGAGGGACTTCCTAAAACAGTTGATATTACTTTAGTTGGACAAAAAAGACATATTTTCTTAGCAAAACAATCTCCAATGGAAGGAGTTAGTGTAGATCTTACGGGTTTAAAACCAGGAACTCATAAAGTAACACTTCGTTATTCACAAAGATTAAAGTCGCTTGATTATCGACTTGATCCAAGTGAAGTCAGTGTAACTATTTATGAGAAAGTTTCAGCAACCAAACCTCTTACAGTAGATATTCTGCATCAAGATAGTCTTGATACAAAATTAAATATTGAAAATGTGGAGTTAGATCGAAGCGAAGTAATCGTAAAAGGAGCAAAATATAAACTTGACAAAATTGCCTCTGTAAGAGCTCTTGTAGATGTTGAGAATTTTATCAATCCAAAAGTAGGTAGTATGAATTTATCAAATATTCCACTGGTTGCTTATGATACGAACGGTAAAGTCTTGAATGTTGAAATTGTTCCAAAAAACGTTACTGCAAAAGTAACAATTACATCTCCTAGTAAAGAAGTTCCATTAAAAATTGTACCAAAAGGAGAACTTGCTTTTGGTAAATCAATTAAATCGTTAAGTTCTTCTGTGAGTACTGTTACCATTTACGGAAATCAAGAAGCTCTTACTTCGATTGAATCAATTCCAGTTGAAATCAATGTAGAAGGACTAGATACTAATAAAGATTTTACAGTTACAATAACAAAACCAAATGGAGTAACAGAAATTAGTGAAAAGACTGTAACCATCAAAGTAACTGTTGATAATTTGGCTTCTAAAGAATTTACAGGAATACATATTGCAACAGAAAACTTAGATAGTAAATATAAGGTACAAGCATTAAGTGAAGCAGATAGTGTTGTAACAGTTGTTGTAAAGGGAAGTAAAGATATTATTGATGGACTTGATAATGGTTCGATTCGTGCCTATATTGATTTGAAGGATTATGGTGTTGGTGAACATGAAGTAGAAGTCAAAGTAACAGGAGATGATGTTAGGCTTTCTTACTCAAGTAAGACAAAGAAAGTAAAGATTAAAATTATAGAAAAATAAAATAGAGAGGAGTTCATCCTTTCTATTTTTTTTCTAAGTCATCAAACAATATAGGAATACAAATTAAACCACAGATTCCTATAACAATATAGATGATTCTAGCAAGCATATTTTCAGAACTTCCAAAAATTGTTGCGACAAGATCTAAATCAAAAAGTCCCACAAGTGCCCAGTTTAAAGCTCCAACAATCACAAGCACAAGTGCTATTTTTTTAATTGTTTCCATATTTTCCTCCTTTGCTTTGTTTATAGGTTGTAGCAAATTTTCAAAATTATTCATGAATACTTTAAAAAAAGAACCATATAGTTTAATGAATAGAAAATTTGAGGTGATAAAATGAAAAAAATTTGTCTTTTTATGTTTTTAGGACTTTTTCTTTCTCTTATAACAGGATGTGGAAAATATAAAGAGGAGGATCTATTAAAAGATTTAGAAAAAAAACTTGATTCTACTAAAGCCTATCAGTTAAATGGAAAATTAGAAATTGTAAATAATGATGATGTATATAATTATACAGTTAGTACTTCTTATCAAAAAGATGATTATTATAAAGTCAGTCTTAAAAATGATGCAAACAATCATGAACAAATTATTTTAAAAAATGATACAGCAGTTTATGTATTAACACCATCTTTAAACAAAAGCTTTAAATTTCAAAGCGATTGGCCTTATAATAATTCTCAAATTTATTTACTAGAATCTATTATAAATGACTTAAAAAATGATTCAAATCGAACATATAAAGAAACTAAAGATCATTATATATTTACAAGTTCTGTCAATTATCCAAATAATCGTAAATTAAAAAAGCAAGAAGTAACTTTTGATAAGGATTTAAATTTAAAAACAGTGAAAGTTTTGGATGATAATGATATTCCAGAAATGACTATGTCTTACTCTAAAATTGATTGGAAACCGAATTTTAAAAAAGACTATTTTAGTTTAGAAGAATCTATGAATACAGCCTCTATTTCTGATGAGGTAACGACGACAGGAGCAATTGAGGATGTGATTTATCCTCTTGTGATTCCAGAAGGAACCAAGTTAACAAGTGAAGAGAAAATAAGTAAAACAGATGGAGAACGTGTTATTTTAACATTTGAAGGTGAAAAACCATTTTTACTTGTAGAAGAAACCGTTAATAAGGAAGATGAATTTACAATTATTCCAACTTATGGAGAACCTTTTCAATTTATGGATACAATAGGAGCTCTTTCAGACAATTCTCTTTCTTGGACTGTAAATGGAATGGAGTATTATTTAGTTAGTGATGTTTTAAATCAAGATGAGTTGGTTGAAGTTGCCCAATCTATTAGTGTTCTTCCAACTATGAAGTAGGAAAGAAGCGAACACAATCTTGTGTTTCTTTTTTTTGCATGCTATACTTGAATTGGTGAAGAAACATGAAAAAGAAAAAAGCAGAAGCAAGTGAAGGAAAAAAATTTTTAATCTATTTAGTTATTCTTCTTTGCTTTTTAGGTGGAATGTATCTTTTAACCAACTTTTTAGTTTCTAAGAATAGAAGATTAGAAAGTACAAAAGTTGATAATGGAAGTGTCTCTATTCAATATACTGAGATTTTATTAGGTGAAGTATTCCATCAAAGTGAAGAAGAGTATTTGGTTTTATGTTATGATAAAAAAGAAGAGGCAAGCTCTTATTCATCTATAGTGAGTGCAGTTACAAAGGCAAATAAAATAAAACTTTATACAGTTGATTTAGGAAATGCTTTTAATCGGAAACTAATTCAGGAAAATAGTAATCCATCTCCAACAAAAGCAAGTGAAATCAAAGTAAAAGGAGCAACTATTATGCACTTTAAGCATCAAAGTATTACCTCTTATATTGAAGGAAAAGATGCAATAGAAGAGTATGTAAAAGAGTATGAAGAGTAAAATTAGAATTGTTAAGTCAATTCTTTTTTTATGTAAAGGAAGAAGAGAAGGTTCTAAAAATTTTACTTCTGTGATATGATAGATAAGATTAGAGGTGATGATATGAAACAGAAGAAAAAAGAGGAAGCGTCTGAGTCTATAAAACAAGAAGAAGTTCGCGAGGTCATTGTAGAAAGGCAGACAGGTTTCAATTATTTTGAAGTTATCATCATTATGGTTATTTCTATTTTGTTTGGATTTTTAGTAGGAAATGTGATTCATTTTGTGGCAGAGGAAAAAGGTCAAGAAAAAGTTCCTCAAGAATTAGAAGAGCTCGTAACAACTTATGAAGATATTAAGGAAAACTATTATGAAAAAGTGGATCAAGAAGCTTTATTAAATGCAGCTATTGCAGGAATGATTGGGTATTTAGATGATCCTTATTCTAGTTACTTAGATGTAGCATCTTCTGAAGATTTTAATCGAAAAGTAGATGGCGAATATGTAGGAATAGGAACTTCTATTGGATATCAAAATAATCAAATTATTTTAATGGAAGTAAATAAAGAAGGTCCAGCTTATAAAGCAGGCTTAAAAGTAGGAGATGTAATTGTTGAGATTGATGGAAAAGATGTTACTCAAATGAAATTTTCTGAAGCATCAGAATTGATGAAAGGAGAAGAAGGAGAGGTTTTACAATTAACAATAGTACGTAATCATGAGAAAAAAGAGTATCATATTAAAAGAAGTAAAATAGAAATGCAATCTGTTTCAAGTAAAACCTATGAAAATAAAAAAATTGGGTACTTAAAAATTGATATTTTCGCAGCAAATACAAAAAAACAGTTTGAATCAGAATTAAAAAAATTAGAAAAGGAGAAGATACACTCTTTAATTATTGATGTGAGAGACAATCCAGGAGGACATCTTACACAGGCTTCTGAAATATTATCTATGTTTCTTACAAAGAAACAAGTGATGTATCAATTGGATGTAAAGGGAAAGAAAGAAAAAGTTTATGCTTTAAATAATGAAAAACGTACCTATCCTGTTGTTGTTCTTGTAAACAAGAACAGTGCCTCTGCTTCTGAAATTTTGGCTTCTGCTTTTCAAGAAGCTTATCAAGCTACTTTGATTGGAACTCAAACATATGGAAAAGGGACAGTTCAAAAAAGCATTTCTTTAAAAGATGGTGCCACTGTTAAGTTTACAACAGAAAAATGGTATACATCAAAAGGGAAATGGATTAACGAAATTGGAATGGAACCGAATAAAGTTGTAGAAGAGAATCAAGCATTTTTAGAAAGTTCAAAGGAAGAGGATGATACACAACTTCAAGAAGCAATTTCTATATTGAAAAAGGAGTAAATCCTTTTTTTTATTTTGATTTAGCACTCTTACTTGACAATTGCTAAAAAGTGGCTATAATAAGAGTAGAAAAGGAGGAGGTTTTATGTATCCAAATCAAGAACAAGAAGAGAATGTCCTAGAAAAATATGGACGAGATATTAACGAAGCAGTTAAAAATGGGAAAGTTGATCCTGTCATTGGTCGTGATGAAGAAATTCGTAGTATCACTAGAATTCTATCTAGAAAAACAAAAAATAATCCTGTTTTAATTGGAGAACCTGGTGTAGGAAAAACAGCTATTGTAGAAGGATTGGCTCTTCGAATTGTAAAAGGAGATGTTCCCAGTAGTTTAAAAGGAAAAAAAATATGGGAACTTGATATGGCTAGTCTTATTGCAGGTGCTAAATATCGAGGAGAATTTGAAGAACGTCTTAAAAACGTGTTAAATGAGGTAAAAAAAAGTGATGGCGAAATTATTATGTTTATTGATGAAATTCATACTATTGTGGGTTCTTCAAACACAGAAGGCGCACTTGATACCTCTAATATTTTAAAACCTGCACTTGCTCGTGGAGAAATCCATGTAATTGGTGCGACTACTTTAAATGAATATAGGAAATATATAGAAAAGGATGGTGCGCTTGAACGACGCTTTCAAAAAATTAAAGTAAATGAACCATCTGTCTTAGATACTATTACAATTTTACGTGGTTTAAAGGAGCGATTTGAAATTCATCATGGAGTTACCATTCATGATAATGCTCTTGTGGGTGCTGCGACACTTTCAAATCGTTATATTACAGATCGTTATCTTCCCGATAAAGCTATTGATTTAGTAGACGAAGCTTGTGCAACAATTCGTGTCCAAATGGATTCTGTACCAAATGAATTAGATAGTTTAACAAGAGAAATTATGCGCCTTGAAATAGAAAATCAGGCAATAAAAAAGGAAAAAGATCCTCTTTCTATAAAAAGAAAAGAAGAAATAGAAGAATCTATTACTAAACTTAAGGAGGAAGAAAAAGAACTGAAAGAATCTTGGCAAAAAGAGAAAGAATTAAATGATACAATTAAAGAGAAAAAACAGGAATTAGAAAAAGCAAGATTTGATTTAGAGCAAGCCGAGAATGTTTATGATTTAGAACAAGCAGCACGTCTTCGCCATGGAGAAATTCCTCGAATTGAAAAGGAATTACAAGAGTTAAAAGAAAAAGATCAAAATAAACTTTTAAGTGATTCTGTTTCTTTAGAAGATATTTGTACGGTAATTTCTAAGTGGACTAATATTCCACTTAGTAAGTTAATGAGTGGAGAAAAGGAAAAACTTCTTCATTTGGAAGAGTCTTTGTCAAAAAGGGTTATTGGACAAGAAGAAGCTTTGCACTTAGTTAGTGAAGCTATTTTAAAATCAAGAAGTGGAATCAAAGATCCGAATCGCCCCATTGGATCCTTTATTTTCCTAGGTCCAACAGGGGTAGGAAAAACCGAAGTATCAAAAAGTCTTGCGGAATGCTTATTTGATGATGAAAAACATATGGTTCGAATTGATATGAGTGAGTATATGGAAAAATTTAGTGTTTCTCGTCTGATTGGTTCTCCTCCAGGATATGTAGGATATGAAGAAGGAGGACAACTTACAGAAGCAGTAAGAAGAAATCCCTATAGTATTGTTTTATTTGATGAAATTGAAAAAGCACATCCAGAAGTTTTAAATTTATTATTACAAATTTTAGATGATGGAAGGGTTACAGACTCATCAGGACGTACAGTAGATTTTAAAAATACGATTATTATTATGACTTCAAATCTTGGAAGTGAATTCATTTTAGAAGGAAAAAAAGAAGCTGCTCTTGAAGAATTGAAACAGACGTTTCGTCCAGAGTTTATTAACCGAATTGATGAAATAATTATTTTTAATTCTCTTAGTAAAAAAGTGATGGCTTCTATCTTAGATAAGTTGATTCAAGACTTAGAGAACAGATTAAAAGATCGAGAGATTCATCTTGTCTTAGAAGAAGATGTAAAAGAGAAACTTCTTGAAGAAGGATATGATCCAAATTATGGAGCAAGGCCTTTAAAAAGAGTGTTAAGTAAAACAGTTGAAAGTCTTTTAGCAAGAGAAATTATAGAAGGAAATATTTCCTATGGACAGACGCTTTCCTTTTTCTTAGAAAATGGAAAAATTCAAATAAGAAAACAGACTAAGTAGAGCCTGTTTCTTTTTTTAAAGAGGCAATAACAATCAATTGCATCTTTTCTTTTTTGGGATCGCAAGTCGTTAGGATGGCTTGTTTTTCACTAGATACAGGAATCGTTATTTTTCCTGTTTTCTCTTCCCTTTTTATTGTCTCAATTTGATAGGTATATTGCTTCTTTTGATAGGAAATATAGAAGAAGTCTCCTTCTTTTAAAGAATCTAAATGTTCAAAATAAGCAATTTTTCCAGTTCCAGAATGTGCTGCTAGATAAAGTTTACTTTGAGGGGTATCTGGATAAGTAGAACCCTTTAAGAGAGTCACATTTTGTTCTACGGTATTTCTTTTATCTTCTAAAGAATAAAAATTTTGAACAAGATTGATCTTTGGTATTTTTAATATTCCAATTCCTTCTTGTTTTCTAGTATCTTTTAAGTTTCCTACATTCTTTTTTTCTTCTAGAAATATTTTCTGTTTATTTTGAATACGAAGAGGTTGTGTTTGAAGAAGTAACAAAAATCCACTTCCATAAAGAAGAATGAGGAAAATACTATATTCCCATTTTCTTTTTTTCATAAAAAGCTCCTAGTAAAATCAATAGAAAGGGAAAGAAAGGAAAAGCATTTGTTTTCGTATCTGGAACTTCAATTTCTATCTCTGGTGTTTTATGATCATAAAGAGTATAGTGATGTTCTATCCCATCTTCTTCTACGACAATTTCAAAATCTTCTACTTTTTCATATCCTTCTTTGCTTGTTTTTTGATGAATTCGATATATTCCATAGGGAAGCTCAAAAGTAACCTTTCCATCTTGTCCTGTTTTTACAGTTTTTAATAAGGTTCCATCTTGTGTATAGATTTCAAATTCTACATTGGCTTCTCCTTTAAATAATTGTGTTTCTCCAAATAGTTTTTTTAAAACAACTTTGTTCTTGATTACTTGATTTTCCACAACAAATTCAATATGAGGATGTTGTTCATCTAAGGTAATTTTAAATTCTTTTTTTTCTAATAGATATCCTTTTCCCGCTTTTTCTTCTTTTAAGGTATACGTTCCAAATGGTAGATAATCTACGGTTTTATTTCCAACAGAAATTGTTGCTTCTAAGTTTTCATCTAAAGTAATTGTTGCGATCTTTTTTTCGTTTTGATAAAGCCCAAAAATTGCTCCTTCTAATTTTGCACTTCCACTAGGGATTTTACTTTGTGTATCTTTATCTACCTTTTTAAGATGAATGGATGTATCCACTACTCGAATTTGAAAAGGATAAATCATATCTTCTGTAAAACCTCGATTGACTAATTGTTGACTTTTATTGTGATAGTAAAATAAGATGGGTTGACTTGCTTGATGATTATATTCTCGTCGTACTTTTATAGAATAAGTTCCTTCCTTTAAATCACTAAAAATGATAGTTTGTCCATCCTTTTTGTAAGGAAGTGGTGATTCTACTATACTTTGGTATGTTGTACTAAATGGAATTGAAATGGAAACATCGCCATGAATGGTTGTTGTAAAAGTTTGATTTGCATAAGGAGGAAGTTCCTTATAAACTCGAATATTATCGTCAATTACATTAAACCAGAAATTATAGTCTGTTGTTTTAGGTCCATTAAGTCCTTTTGTAAAATAAAATTCACAGTCAGGTTCTACGATTTGCCATATTCTAAGTTGTGTAGCCATATAATAAACGAGAGAATTATCTCCAATTGGATATGCAAAAGAAACGACATCTTTTATTTTTTTCGTAGTCTCTTCATCTAAAGAAGCAAGTTTATCTTGTCCTTCATAAGTAGCCTCTTGATCAAAAAGTGCAAAAGGTTGTAAGCAATAAGCAACTTCATTTGTTTCTACACTTCTAAAAACACGTCCTTGCTGATAATGTTTTACAGAACCTTGTTGTCTTACAACATAGATATCGGGTATGTATTCTGCTTCATAAAATTTGGCAGGGGCTGCTTGTACAGAGAGTGAGTTCATAAAAAAACTTCCTCCAATAATAGTTAAGAATAATAATATTTTTTTCATAAATCCCTCCTTTTTCTTAACGAGAGATACCATAGCAAAAAAGAAAAATGATGGCAAAGTGCAAATATTTAAAATTCGGATGATCTTGTATGTCAAAAAAAGAGAAAAAATCTGGTTTTTCTCTTTTTCTTAAAAGTAAGTTTTTTGAATTTTGAAAATTTATATAAATTTTTATTTTTTTTCTAATACTTCATCAATAAGTCCATATGCTTGTGCTTCTTCTGCTTCTAAAAAATAATCTCTTTCTGTATCTCTTTCTATTTCTTTTAAGTTCTTTCCTGTATTTTTAGCGAGAAGTTTGTTCATTTTTGTTTTGATTTTAAGAATATGTTTGGCAGCAATTTGAATTTCTGTTGCTTGTCCTTCTGCGCCTCCTAAGGGTTGATGAATCATTACTTCTGCATTTGGTAGTGCATATCTTTTTCCTTTTTTTCCTGCTGCCAAAAGAAATGCAGCCATTGAAGCAGCCATTCCAATACAAATAGTAGAGACTGGACTATGAATCCATTGCATTGTATCATAAATGGCCATTCCAGAGGTAATTGATCCACCTGGAGAATTGATATAAAGGGAGATTGATTCATGACTGAGTGAATCTAAATAAAGAAGTTCTGCAACGACAACATTTGCAAGGGCATCATTGATTTCGCCTGTTAATAGAATAATTCGATCTTTTAACAATCTAGAAAAGATGTCATAGCTTCTTTCTCCTTGTAATTCTTTTTCAACAATCATAGGAATTAAACTCATTGGATCACCTACCTATATTTTAAGTAAAAGAAGAAAGTTTCATACCTTTCAAAATTCTTTTTTTTTCGCACTTTTTGTATATATGCGAAGTTGGAATAAAGGCCTGGGGGGGGGTAAATTGTAGTAGAATGAACCTAGGAAACTAGGTGAAGA
>CANQEE010000011.1 GCA_947594595.1 uncultured Bacilli bacterium | reverse complement strand
AAATATGGAAACCCATTATATGAAGGAACCAATAAGGAAATTTATATGAATAACAATAGTGGATATATAACAGGATGTTCTTCAGGTTTACCAAGTGCAAGTTCAACAGGAAGTTGTACATATCGATATGATGATCAAATGGATCGAGGAAATGGAGAAGGATATGGAGGAGCAGGAGCATCAACGACCGGAAACATTTATGGAATTTATGATATGAATGGAGGAACTTGGGATTATGTAATGGGAAATTACAATCATTATTCAGGATATTCTAGTGCAAGTTATGATGCAGAGACAGCAAGACAGATGGGAAGAGACGATGGAGAAGCAGTAGGGATATGGAACTCAGGGTATACAGGAATGTGTGGGTTTGATGGTAAAGAGTTTCAAGGAAGAGACTGGCCGGAAGAGAAATACTATGACTTATATACAAGTAGTGACTCTAATACAGCCTGTGGAGGGAGTGCATGTAAAGGCCATGCAATGAATGAAGTTGCAGGATGGTACAGTGATTATTCCAACATGGTGGACTCTTGGAACCCATGGTTTCGACGTGGCGGGAGCCATTACGATGGTGCGGGTGCAGGTGTTTTCAGTTTCGCGAACGATAGCGGTGGCGCAAGCAGCTACTACTCGTTCCGCGTCGTCCTTGCTCCTTAGCAAATATTCCAAATGAAACATTCAGTAATATTTTTATAAAAATTGACAGATTCGTGTCAATTTTTTTTCATATTTTTTTGATTTTCTCCTGTTTATATATTTACAAAACAGCTTCTTTATAGTAATATAATGACAAGCAGTGGATAATTGTGGGGAAAAGTGGGGGATTTTATGTTAATGGGAGAATATCATCATTCCATGGATGAAAAAGGGAGAATGATTATTCCAGCAAAGTTTCGTGAAGCTTTGGGAAAAGAATTTATTCTAACTCGTGGAATTGAAAATTGTATTTATGTCTATCCAAAACAAGCTTTTGAAAAAATTGCTGAAAAACTAAACAATCTTCCATTCACGAAAAAAAATGCTCGTAGTTTTGCCCGTTTCTTTTTATCTGGTGCTCAAGAAGTAGAACTCGATAAACAAGGTCGAATCCTTCTTCCAGAACCGCTTCTTCAATATGCATCTCTCAAAAAAAATAGCGTCATCATTGGCGCAGGAGAACGTTTAGAGATTTGGGATGAGACAAAGTGGATCGAATTCTTTACTTTGGAACAAAATAATATGTCCGATATTGCTGAGGACCTCTTCCAAGGAAGTGAAGAGAGATGGTGATTTTATGCATGAAAGTGTACTTTTAGAAGAAACCATTGAAAATCTTTCCTTGAAAGAGGATAGTATTGTAGTCGATATGACTCTTGGCTTTGCAGGACATAGTAGTGTTATTTTAAAAAGAATAAAAAGGGGTTTTTTATTCGCATTTGATCAAGATAAGGAAGCCGTTTACTATAGTGAGAAAAAACTTTCCCAAATAGGTGATAACTTTTCTATTATTGGACGAAACTTCATTCATATGAAAGAAGAATTGGAAAATAGAAATATTCACCATGTAGATGCCTTCCTGTTTGATCTTGGTGTTTCAAGTCCACAACTAGATCAAGATGAAAGAGGCTTCAGTTATCATAAAGATGCTCCTCTTGATATGAGAATGGATCAAACCCAAGAAAAAAATGCAAAAGAAGTTGTAAATACCTATGAAGAAAAAGAACTTACTCGTATTTTTAAAGAATATGGGGAAAGTAAGTATGCAAGACAAATTGCTAGAAAAATTTGTATAGCAAGAGAACAAAAGAAAATTGAAACAACTCTTGAATTAGTCGAATTGATTAAAAGTGTGATTCCTATTCAAGAAAGATTACAGAAGCATCCAGCGAGACAAATTTTTCAAGCCATTCGAATTGAAGTTAATCAAGAGTTAGAAGTTTTAGAAAAAGCATTAGAGGATGCTCTTCAAATGGTATCTATTGGGGGAAGAGTTGCTGTCATTACCTTTCACTCATTGGAAGATAGAATTGTAAAAAAGAAATTTAAGGAAATTACAAGCATTGATGAAAAGGTAAAGGGTCTTCCTGAAATTCCAATTTCTTATCAACCTTCTTTTCGGTTAATTACAGGAAAAGGAATTAAGGCCAGTCAAGAAGAACAGGAAAAAAATAGAAGAAGTCGCAGTGCAATCTTACGTGTTGTTGAGAGAATCAAAGAGGAGGAGAAAAAATGAGAAAAGTAAAAAAACGTCTAAAAATGGGAAAATTTGAACGCTTACTCTATCTGTTTGCGATTGTTTTAACTCTTTCTCTTCCTGTTTCTATTGTTTTTTCAAAAGCAACACTTTCTCAAATTAGTTTTGAAGTAGAAAAAGCAAAAAAAGAAATTTCAAGTCAAAAGAAAATTAACGAAAGCCTTTCTATGAAAATTGATGAACTTGCAAGTCTTGATAAAATCGAGGAAGTTGCAAAGAACGAGGGCTTGAGTTATAATAACAGTAACATCAAAACCATTGAAGAAAAATAGAGTGTGATGAAAAATGAAGAAAAAAAGACGAAACAATATCAAGATGAATAAACTTGTCATTGTTTTTAGTCTTTTTTTATTTGCTATTATGATTTTAAGACTTTTGCAACTTTCTTTGTCTAAAGAAATTGATGGAGTAAATTTACAAGCTTTAGCTTCTAATCGTACCACTCGAACAGAATCTATTCAAGCAGCTCGTGGAACAATTTATTCAAGTGATAAAGAGCCTCTTGCAGAAAATGTTGCTTCTTACAAACTAATTGCTTATCTCTCTCCTTCTAGAACCACCAATGAAAAACAACCTCAGCACGTAGTTGATAAAGAAAAAACAGCCAAAGAACTTGCTCCCATCTTGGGAATCTCAGAAACAGAAATTTTACGTTTCTTACAAAAAGAAAATGTTTACCAAACTGAATTTGGAGCCAGTGGAAGAGGACTTACTGAACTTACAAAAGAAAAAATAGAAGCTTTGAATTTACCAGGAATTGACTTTATAGAAAGTTTTAAACGATATTATCCAAAGGGAGAATTTTTATCTTTTACTCTTGGATATGCAAAAGAAGAAGTTACTGTTGAAGAAGGAAAAGAAGTGGTTACAACCAAAGGAGAATTAGGATTAGAATCTTATTATGATAAAACACTTCATGGAGAGGATGGTTACTTAACTTATCAAAAAGATTTAAGAGGATATAAAATTGCAGGGACTAAGGAAGATCGAGTGGATGCCATTGATGGAAAAGATATCTATTTAACCATCGATAGCAATATTCAATTTTTTGTAGAACAAGCTTTAAAAGAAGCAAAATCAAATTATGGGTATGAATGGTTTACAATGATGATCGCAGATGCTAAAACAGGAGCTATTTTAGCTAGTGGAAGTGCTCCTTCATTTGATCCTAATTTAAGAAATATGACCAGTTATTTGGATCCTAATACAGCTGTTGCGTATGAACCAGGAAGTACTATGAAAATATTTACTTATATGGCTGCTATGGAACAAGGAGTCTACAATGGAGATGAGACCTATTTATCTGGAATCTTTACAGCAAGTGATGGTACGCAAATAGGAGATTGGGACCGTGCTGGTTGGGGAACTATTACATTTGATAAGGGATTTCAAATGTCTAGTAACGTTGGAATTTGTAATATGATTACGAGACATTTAAATCGAGATATTTTAAGACAATATTTTAAAAAATTAGGATTTGGTCAAAAAACTGGAATTACACTTCCTAATGAAAGTAAAGGAAAACTTGATTTTCGTTATGAGACAGAAGTATTAAATGCAGGATTTGGTCAAGGAATTACTACAACGCCGATTCAAAATATTCAAGCACTTACTTCTCTTACCAATGATGGAATGCTTCTAAAACCATATATTGTAGAAAAAATAGTAGATCCTGATACAAAAGAGGTTGTTTACAAGGGGAAAAAGACAGAAATTGAAAAAGTAGCCTCTACGACAACGGTTAATAAAATTAAAGATTTAATGTGGAAAACTGTCAATGAAGCAGGAAATACAGGTACTGGATATAAATTAGAGGGGTATAACTTAATTGGAAAAACAGGAACCGCTCAAATTGCTTCTTCAAATGGAGGAGGATACTTGACAGGAGAAGAAGATATTATTTCTTCTTTTGCCGGAATTTATCCCAAAGAAAATCCCAAAGTAATTCTTTATGCTTCAGTAAAAAGGCCTAGTAGGGGAAATCAAGCAACCATTTGGAATGCTGTAAAAGATGTGGTAATCAATTTAAGTAAATATTATGGATATGAAAGTAGCATTGAAGAGAAACCAACCCTTCAAACTTATACAATGAAATCTTATCTCAATAAAAAAACAGAAGCTTCTAAAAATGAACTTCTCAATCAAAATTTAAATGTAAGCATCTTAGGAGCAGGTTCAAAAATTATTGATCAATATCCACCTAAAGGAACTAAATTAGTTGAAAAAGATCAAGTATTTTTCTTATCAGACGATCAAAATTTATCGATTCCTAATCTAGTAGGGATGTCTAGTAAACTTGCAGAAGCAGTTTCTTCTCTTTTGAAAGTCAAAGTTCATTTGGAAGGAACTGGGTATGTAACCAATCAATCTCTTCCAGAAGGGACTCCTATTACAAAAGGAATGGAACTTTCTCTTTCTCTTGCTCCAAAATTTGAAGGATAGTTCTATTCTTCTTTTTTTATGCATAAAAAAAATTAGGTGGTATAATGTCGAAAGAAGAATTTAAAGCGTTTGTTCAAAAACATCCTCAGCTTTTAACTCGTGTGCATGAAAAAGAATTTACTTGGCAGGAACTTTATGAAGCTTATGATATATATGGAGAAAAGGCTCCTGTTTTTCAAGAAAAACGAATGGAAAAAGGATCTCTTAAGACAAACTATTCTCATTTTCATGAATTTTCAGAACTTTTAAAAAATGTAGATTTGGATGCAGTTCAAAAAGGAGTTAATGGTTTACAAAAGGCAGTTAGTCTCTTGCAGGAAATTGGTTCTTTTAAAGAAATTCCTCCTCAATCTTATGAAGAAAGACCTATTTATAAGTATTACGAAGATTGATGCAAATTGATATACAAATGCGCCTTTTAAAAAATCCATTATTGCTTCGCTATTTACGAGAAAATGCATATTGGTATAAATATCTTCATCGTGGAAGAGAAGCTTATCCTTTTTTTGAAAAAGAAATGAAAGAGCACTATAAAGTGCGAATGCAAGACAAAATAGAAAATCTTGCACAAGGCTTAAAAATGGTACAAACGATGATGGATGTCATGAGATAGACATCCTTTCTATTTTTGTTTTGAAGGAATTGTGTTATAATAAATACATGGATAGATTAGAAAAAGAAATCAATCAATTGATTACTATGTTAGAAACTTCTTCTGTAGTAGAGAAATTTTTAAAAAGTAAACAAAAGGTATTAGAAGATTTTCAATTGATAGAAAAAATTCATCTTTATCAACAAAAGCAAGAAGAGTCCTATAAAGAAGAAATAGAAAAAAATTCACTTTACCAAAATTATTTAGAAAATGAAAGAAATTTTCGCCTTCTTCTTTTAGGAATTCATATTCGATTTCAAAAACTAAAGGAGAAAAGAGCATGCGGATTATCCAAGGAAAATATAAAGGAAGAGTAATTGATGGTTTTACATTGGAAGGTACAAGACCTACTATGGAAAGAGTGAAAGAAAGTCTTTTTGCTATCCTTCAAGATCAAATCAAAGATGCAATTTGCCTAGATTTATTCGCAGGAAGTGGAAATCTTGGAATTGAAGCAATTTCTATGGGAGCAAAAGAAGTTGTTTTTGTTGATCAAAATAAAAAAGCAGTCAAAACCATTCAAAAAAATTTATCTATTCTTGGCGAAGAAGCACAAGTTCTTTGTATGGATTTTGAAAAAGCTTGTCAAAAATTTTTTCGAGAACAGAAAAAGTTTTCCATCGTTTTTCTAGATCCTCCTTATGAGACTTCTTTCATTGAAAAAGGACTTGTTCATCTTTCTAAGGATAAGTTATTAAATAAGAATGGATTGGTTGTTTGTGAGAGTAATCACAAAGAAAAAATAAAATATAATTCCTCCTCTTATGAAGTTTATAAAGAAAAAACTTATGGAGATAAATATATTTTAATTCTTAAGAAAACTGAGTAGAAAAAAGAAAGTTCCTTTGATATAATAAATAAGAAAATAGGTGAGTGTATGAAGTTAAATCAAAAAGGGTTTGCAATTTCAACAATTTTATATGGAATGATTGCTATGGCTTCCTTAATTTTAATTCTACTTGTATCAAACCTTTCTTTTTCTAAAAAGACAACGGATGATTTTACTGAAAAAATTGAAGAAGAATTAAATGCTTGTGTAGAAAATAAAAGTTGTTAAAAAAAGAAGCTTTTCTTCTATGAATCGCTTCTTATTTTACTTTTTGAAAAGGAATATAAGGTTTTGCAAGTCCTTTTTTCAAATCTTTTTGAATTTTGAATTCTTTTGGTAAAAGATAGAACTGTGTTTGTTCTGTCTTTTTTGTATAAATAATTTCTTCCATCTTTTCAAAGGGACTAATTTGTTCATTCCAAGTTGTTATTTGCTCCATAATTCTCTTTTCTTCATTTACATAAAAATTACTAATAATTTGTTTTTTAGTGAATACTTTCTCATTTAATTCTTTTAAAAAGAAAACTTCTGAAGTATATAGACATAAAGAAGCAGAATTTTTCTTTTTTGAAATCTGTACTTGAATGGAATAAGGTACATTCTCCTGATTTAAGACTTGATAAAGTCCCTTTGTCTGTTCTGTTAAAGTATCTAATTCTAAGTCTTCCCCTATATATTCTAAAAATGCTTTTACGGTTTCTAAATCCATTTTCTTCCTTCTTTCTACTACTATTATATAAGGAATAAAAGAACCTGTCAAAAATTATTTTTGGATTGCAGTTGTTCTATTTTCTCTTCCATCTTTTTTAAAGTGGCTTGAATGATATTTAAATCCACCTTTTTTGTTTTCTTATTTGCTGATTGAAATGTGGAAACTTGTGAAGCATAAGTTTGAATAGTCAATCCTGTTAATTGCAACCAGTTTCCAATACTGTTTTGTTCTTCTTCTGTGAATTCATTGGCAAGGAAAAGTCCTAAAAGAAAAGCACTTCCTGAAAAAGTATAAGGATCTATCTGCTCTAAAAATTTTTCTATTTTATCACCTCTTTTATGATAATATTGTATTCTTTTTCATCGTTTTGTTTTTCCATAAAAAGAGAAAATTAAAAAAGTTAGCAATTTTTGTTGACAAGTGCTAACAAAATGCATATACTAATTTTAGCACTCCGATAAAATGGATGCTAATCTGTAAAGGAAGTGATGCTCTTGTTAAGTAAGCGACAATCACAAATATTAAAGTTGATTGTAGAGCATTATATCAAGTTAGTAAAACCGGTGAGTTCAAATCAAATTTGTAAAATTTTAAAATGTTCCAGTGCGACAGTAAGAAATGAAATGGCAGCTCTAGAGGAACAGGGCCTTCTTGAAAAAACACATACTTCAAGTGGGCGGGTTCCGAGTGAAGAAGGGTATCGCTATTATGTGGATCACTTAATGGAAGCCAAGAAAATGAATGGGGAAGATATGTTGAAATTGCAAATAATCTTTCGAAATCAACAGTTGGAACTTTCAGACTGTATCCAAAAAAGTTTACAAGTCATCAGTGATATGACCTCTTATACAACTGTAGTTCTTGGAAAAGCAAGTCATGATAATTTACTAAAACAAATTGATGTAGTTCCTCTTGATGAAGTTCATTTAATGGTACTTGTGGTAACGGATAAAGGAAAGGTAGAACACAGGACTATTCAAATAGACAATGTTAATTTAGAGGATGTAAAGAAAACAATTAGTTTAATCAATCGATTGATTGTGGGAACTCCTATTGATGAAGTAAGCAGTAAACTAGAATTTGAGATTAAACCAATTATAGGAAAATACGTAGAGGAACATGAAAAAATTTACAATGCGCTCTATCATGTTTTTTCTGATTTTACAGCACCCGATATCAATGTAATGGGACGCAATAAATTTTTAGAGCAACCTGAGTTTGAAAATGTTGATAAAATTCGCAATCTCTTTACAAAATTAGAAGATAAAAATATTTTAAAGGACATTCGTGAAGACAATGATAAAAATATTCAAATCTATATTGGAAGTGAAAATAATATTGATGAAGAAGTAACTGTCATTAAGACCAATTTTAAAACCAATGAAGATGAAGGAACGATTGCAATTATTGGCCCTAAACGAATGGAGTATGATCGTGTACTCAGCCTATTGGAATATTTAAAGGAAAATATAGAAAGGTAAGTTATGGAAGAAGAGAAGAAAAAAGAAGAAGTGCATAAATGTAATTGCCAAGGAAAAGAAAAGAAAGAAAAAACGAAGAAGTGCAATCGGAAATTAGAAGAATCTCTTGCAAAAGTAGAACAAGAAAAGAAAGAACTAGAAGAGAAAATAAAATATGTACAAGCAGAACTTATCAATTATCGAAAAAGAAAAGAAGAAGAGATGAGTCAAGCTTTAAAATATGCAAATCAAGATTTAATCTTACAGATTTTACCAATCTTAGATAACTTTGAACGAGCTATTCAACTAGATGATAATAATTTATCTGATGAACTTTCTAAGTTCTTGGCAGGATTTAAAATGATGTATGCAATGTTAGAAGATACATTAAAACAATTTGGTGTAGAAGAAATCGATGCTTATCAAAAACCATTTGATGAAAATTGTATGGAAGCATTGATGACAGACAAAGACAGCTCTTTTGAAAATGGAGTTGTATTAGAAGTATTATTAAAAGGATATCGATTAAAAGATCGTGTGATTCGCCCATGTTCCGTTCGAGTGAATCAAATAGAAGGAGAGGATAAAAATGAGTAAAATAATCGGAATTGACTTAGGTACAACCAATAGTTGTTGTGCTGTATTAGAAGCAGGAGATGCAAAAGTAATTGCAAATCCAGAAGGAGGAAGAACGACACCCTCTGTTGTTGCCTTTAAAGGAGATGAAAAGATTGTAGGAGATGCTGCAAAGCGTCAAGCTATTACTAATAAAAATACAATTTCATCTATCAAACGTTTGATGGGAACTAAAGAGAAGAAAGAAATCAATGGAAAAAAATATACTCCAGAAGAAATTTCTGCTATGATTTTAAGTTATATTAAAGAATATGCAGAAAATTATTTAGGAGAAAAAGTAGATCGTGCAGTAATTACTGTTCCAGCATACTTTAATGATGCGCAAAGACAAGCAACCAAAAACGCAGGAAAAATTGCAGGACTTACTGTAGAGCGAATCATTAACGAACCAACAGCTGCTGCTCTTGCTTATGGACTTGATAAACAAGATAAAAATCAAACCATTTTAGTTTATGACCTTGGAGGTGGAACTTTCGATGTTTCTATTCTAGAACTTGGAGATGGTGTTGTCGAAGTAAAATCTACAAATGGAAATAACCACTTAGGTGGAGATGATTTTGATAACTTGTTAATGGACTACTTTATTGCAGAGTTTAAAAAGGAAAATGGTGTTGATCTATCTAAAGATAAAATGGCAATGCAACGATTAAAAGAAATTGCTGAAAAAGCAAAAAAAGATTTGTCAGGTATGACATCAACACAAGTTTCTGCTCCATTTATTTCACAAGGAGAAGATGGACCACTTCATTTAGATATGAATTTAACACGTGCAAAATTTGAGGATTTGATTCGTGATTTAGTAGATTCTACCCTTGATAATGTTCGTCAAGCTTTAAAGGATGCTGGTATGAAGAAAAGTGATATTGACAAAGTCATCTTTGTCGGTGGATCTACTAGAATTCCACTTGTTTACGAGGTTGTTAAGAAAGAACTTGGAAAAGAGCCATCTCGTGAAGTAAACCCTGATGAAGTTGTTGCTATGGGTGCTGCCATTCAAGGAGGTGTTTTAACAGGAGATGTCAATGATATCGTCTTACTAGATGTAACACCACTTTCTCTTGGACTTGAAACTTTAGGTGGAGTCATGACAACCTTAATTCCAAGAAATACAACCATTCCAACATCTAAAAGTGAAGTTTTCTCAACGGCTGCTGATAACCAACCTGCTGTAGATATTCACGTACTACAAGGAGAAAGAAGTATGGCCGCAGACAATAAAACACTTGGAAGATTCCAACTTACAAATATTCCACCTGCACCACGTGGTGTGCCACAAATCGAAGTAAAATTTGATATTGATGCAAATGGAATTGTCAATGTCAATGCAAAAGATCTTGGAACTGGAAAAGAGCAATCTATTACCATTACTTCGAATACGACTCTTACCGATGAAGAAGTAGAACGTATGATGAAGGAAGCTGAAGAGAATAAAGAAGCCGATAAAAAAAGGAAAGAAGAAGCTGATACAAGAAATGATGCTGAACAAATGATTTTCCAAACAGAAAAAGCCATTAAAGATCTAGGAGATAAGGCAGATAAAAAAGAAGTCGAAGAAGCAGAAGAGTTAATCAAAGACTTAAAAGAGGCTCTTGAAAAAGAGGATATCGAAGAGATTAAGAAGAAAAAAGATGCCTTAACAGAAAAAGCAATGGGATTAGCTGCAAAAGTTTATGAACAAATTCAAAAAGAAAATGCTTCTAAAGAACAAGATGCAAGTTCTGAAGAAAGTAGCCAAAAAGATGATGTAAAAGATGCTGATTATGAAGAGAAGTAGAATACTTTCTCTTCTTTTCAGAAAGTTGGTAAAAGAAAAGGAGAATTCATGGGAGCAATAAAATCAAGGAAAGAAGTAAAACAAGAGGATACATGGGATTTAAGTGATTTTTATCCAAATGAAGAAGCGTATGAAAAAGACTTAAAAGAAATTAAACAACAGATTCAAAAAATCAAAGAAATGAAGGAAAAATTCTTAGAAAATGTAGATACTTTTCTTGCGTGTCTTACATGTAGTACGGAACTAGACAGAAAACTAGGGAAAGCTTATATTTATGCAAGCTTAAAATTTGATGAAGACCAAGGAAATGCCAAAAGTCAAGAAAGAAAAGGAAAAATTGAACTTTTACAAAATGAAGCTGTCCAGGAAACGGCTTTTATAAGACCTAGTATTTTAGAAGCAGATGAAAAAACAATTCGAACGTATTTAAAAGATGAACGTCTTCAAGATTATCGTCATACGATTTTAGATTTATTGCGCTATAAAGACCATACTTTATCTTCACAGGAAGAAAAATTACTGGCAAGTTTTCATAATGTTTTCAAAAGCAATGATAGAACAGCTTCCTATGTCCGCAATGTAGATTTAACATTCGGTAAAGTTACCAATGAAGAAGGTGAAGAGATTGAGCTAACCAATAGTAATTATGCGAAACTCATTACTTCTAACTCTAGAAAGGTAAGAAAAGATGCCTTTGAAACACTCTATAAAGGGTATGCTTCTATGAAAAATACTTTGTCTTCAACATATGAAGCAACTATTGAACAAGATGTTGTAAGTGCGAAAGTAAGAGGGTACAAAGATTCTTTATCTATGTATTTATATGAGGATAAAATAGATTGTTCTCTTTATGAAAATTTAATTCAAAAAGTAAAGGGAAAACTTTCAAGCTTATTTCGATATTTCTTCCTTAAAAAAGAAATTTTAGGGGTTGATCAAATTCATTTGTATGATTTATATGCACCTCTTGTCGAAGAAAGCACGAAAACATATACTTTCCAAGAAGCGCAAGAGATGGTATTGTCTGCACTTTCTATTTTAGGAGATGACTACCAGACTTTATTAAAAAGAGCATTTAAGGAAAGATGGATTGATAAATATCCTAATAAAGGAAAAAGAGGAGGCGCCTATTCCTGGGGATGTTATGACAGTAATCCCCATGTCCTTTTAAACTTTGATGGAACAATGGAATCTATTTCTACCATTGCCCATGAATTAGGACATTCTCTTCATAGTTACTATTCCATTCATAATAACTGTTATCAAGATCACAACTACGTTATCTTTTTAGCAGAAATTGCTTCTACTGTGAATGAGATGTTATTTTATAATTATTTTTTGAAACACTCTAAAGATAGGAAAGAAAAACTTTTGGTTTTAAACGAGATGCTCGATATGTTTAAAGCAACTATCTATCGCCAAACAATGTTTGCAGAATTTGAATTAAAAGCACATAAGAAAAGAGAAAAAGGGGATGTATTAACTCAAGATACATTAAGTCAAATGTACTATGATTTAAATCGGGAATATTTTGGAAAAGATGTTGTAGTTGATGATGAAATTCGCTATGAATGGTTAAGAATTCCTCATTTTTATACGCCTTTTTATGTGTATCAGTATGCAACTGGACTTTCTGTAGCTTGCTACATTGCTAAAAATATTTTAGAGGGGAAAGAAGGATTTAAAGAGAAATATTTAGCATTTTTAAAAACAGGAGGACGAGACTATCCACTTGAACTTTTAAAAATTGTAGAAGTAGATATGGAAAATGGAACGGTGATTGAAGATGCAATTTCTTATATGGAAGAGTTATTAGATGAATTTGAAAAAACATACAATGAAAAGTAGGTGAAGTAAATGGCAAAGCGAGATTTTTATGAAGTTTTAGGAGTTGCTAAAAGTGCAAGTCAAGATGAGATTAAAAGTGCTTATCGACGTCTTGCAAAAAAATATCATCCAGATCTTTGTAAAGAAGAAAATGCAGAAGAAAAATTTAAAGAAGTTCAAGAAGCTTACAGTGTTTTAGGAGATGAAGGAAAACGCCGTCAATATGACCAATTTGGACATGCTGCATTTGATGGAAGTGCAGGCTTTGGTGGTGGAAGTGCATATTCAGGAGGATTTTCTGGTTTTGGTGGATTTGATGACATTTTTGATAATATCTTTAGTGGCTTTGGTGGAGGAGGGTTCTCTTCTTTTAGTGGAGGATCTAGTAGAAGTAGAAAAGTAAGAGGAGACGATTTATTAAAGCGAGTTCGACTTACTTTTAAAGAAGCAATTTTTGGATGTGAAAAAGATTTTGATCTTGATGTGATGGAAGAATGTCCACATTGTCATGGAGAAGGAGGTTTTAATAGTAAAACTTGTAGCACATGTCATGGAAGTGGTACAATTACACAGGAGCAAAGAACTATTTTAGGATCTTTTATGACTAAAACAACATGTCCAGATTGCCATGGAGAAGGAAAAACCTATGCTCAGATTTGTAATGAATGTCATGGAAAAGGACAAGTGAGAGTACGTAAGACTATAACGGTTCATATTCCAAGTGGAGTAGATACTGGAAATCGTCTTCGTGTTCCTGGAAAAGGAGCAGAAGGAAGTAACGGAGGAGCTCCAGGTGATTTATATTTAGAATTTGCTGTTGAAAAACATCCTTTCTTTGAAAGAGAAGAAGATGATATTTATTTAGAAGTTCCAATTTCAATTGTAGATGCAACACTAGGATGTAAAATTGAAATTCCAACATTAGATGGAAATGTAAAATTAACGATTCCAGCAGGAACACAAAACGGAGATAAACATCGTCTTCGTGGAAAAGGAATTTCAAATGAATCAACTAGACAAAAAGGAAATTTTTATGTTCTTATAAAGGTAGTAATTCCAACAAAACTTTCTCGTTCTGAAAAAAAACTTTTTGAATCTCTTGCGAAAGAGGAACTTTCAAGCCAAGAAATAAAGAATTTTCAAAAATTTGTAAAAGAAAACGATCATTAGGTTGTTTTTTTTTAAATCCAGTTTTATAATAACTGACTAAGAGGTGTAAAATGAAAGTTACAGAATTTGAAAAAAGAATGCAAAAATTAACAAATCCTAATAAAGAGCAGCAATTAGAATGTGCTATGAGTATGGTAAAAGAAATACAAGCAACTTATCATAACCCTTCTATAGGAGTTGAACAAAGTGAGTATTTTTTATCAGGAATTAGTGCTCTTTGTCTTGTTTATCCTATTGATCGCACTTATGTAAAATTATTTGGGAATACCTATAAAGAAGGACCTTTAGAAGAAAGGCAAATGCAACGAAGATTTCTATTAAATTCAAATGTAATTCAAGCAGGAAGTGAATATGCAGAATCTATTTTACGAATTATAAAAGGGAAAGAAAAGAAAAGTCAAAGGCTTCATGCTTATGTGGTATTTAGTCAAGAAAAAATTATTGAAGATTATCGATTGGCTTTTTCTTCTCAAGAAGAAATTCATCCTTTTGAAAGTGATGATTTTGATGTAAGACCTTATGTAATTAAAAGAAAAAGAAAGAATTGATTTTATAATTTTAGTGTTCTATTATAACTTGAAAAAGGGAGTGAGGTTATGCAAGCAAATTTATTAAGCATGATAAATAAGTTAGAGGACTTTGAAAAAGAGCAAATTGATTTAGAAACATTATTAAAATATGATGACGATGTTTTTTCGATAATTTTTCATCCCCCTTTAAGTACGAAAGACAAATTTATTTTGTTGAAATTTTTTGCTCCAGTAAAAGAGAAAAATCCTGTATATGAAACCTATCAAAAAAATCCTGAAAAAATTTTAAGAATAGCAAAGATTATAGATGAAAATCAAGATGGTAAAGCAGAATATGCAGCGATGGTTGCTTGTAATGAAAGAGTCTTGGCAAGAGGAGATGGCCTTCGATTCATTGAAGCAATTTTAAATGCAAAAGGACTTTCTCAAGCACAATATGGAGCAGAAGTTGCTCGCAATGAAGCAATTTTAGCAAGAGAAGATGGCCTTCAATTTGTTGAAGCAGTTACAAATGCAAAAAATGCACAATATGTGGCACAAGTTGCTTGCAATGAAGCAGTCTTAGCAAATGAGAATGCTCTTTCCATAGTGGATGTGATTGCAAAATCAAAAGAATGGTATCAAGCACAATATGGAGCGATGGTTGCCCGTAATGAAAAAATTTTAGCCAAAGAAAATGCTCTTACTTTTGTTGAACTAATTACAACAAGTGAAGAAGACTATCAGGCAGAGTATAGGACACAAGTTGCTTGTAATGAAAAAGTATTGGCAAGAAATGATTCTCTTTCTTTTGTGAAGGCAATTGCAAAATCAAAAGAATGGTATCAAGCAAAATGGAGAGCAGAAGTTGCCTGTAATGAAAAAGTCTTAGCAAGAGCAGATGCCCTTTTCGTTATAGAAACTATTACAGATTGGAAAGATTACTTAAATAATTTAAATTTAGAGTCACTTACTAGAAACATGGATGATAAATCTTCTATAGAAAAATTAAACCCATATTTAAAGAGGCAAAAAGATGAAATTCCTGTGACTAAAAAGCCGACACTTCAAAAAATTAAAAAGAAAATATTCTTCTTCAAATAAAAAATTTGAAGATGATAAAATTAGGCTATTCACACAAAAAATATGGTTGATAGTCTTTTTTTTGGAAAAAGTACCAAAATATGAAAATTTATCAAATGAAATACTTAAAAAGCCTCTAGAAGAAATCTAGAGGTTTATCTATTTCTATAATCTCTATAAAAAAAATCTTAATAAATAATTGTATGGAGAATTTTTTGAGTATTTTTAAAATTTAATTTGGCAATTTCTTTCAGTTTTTCTTCTCCATATTTTTCGACAATTTCTTCTCCAATTTGATCCACTTCACTTCCTGCTCCTTTAGGAAGTGGAATATGAATAGAATCACTTAGTTTATCCATTTCTTTTAAGAAGAGATAGCGACTAATAATTGATGCGGAAGCAACGGCTAAGTTTTTATCTTCTGCTTTTGTAAGAAAAGTGATTCCTTTTTGAATATAAGGAGCATCCTCTAAATATGCATAATAACGATGTTCTCTTGCAAATTCATCGACAATGATAAAATCAATTTGAGGTTTTTCTTGCATCATTTCATAGAGAACACGATTGTGAAGAAGTGCTTTTATTTTATTCATATGAACATCTTTTGTATATTTTTCATTATATTCTTGGTTGGATAAAATGACACTTTTATATGCGATTTTTTTGGCGATTTCAGGAGCAATTTTTTTTATTTTTTCATCACTTATTTTTTTAGAATCTCGAATTCCCAAAGATTCTAAAAAAGAAATTTGTTCTTTTTTTACATAACAACAAGTAACAACAATAGGCCCAAAGTAATCTCCTGTTCCTACTTCATCACTTCCGATAGAAGAGCAAAAATAGTATTTTTTTTCTTGTTCTTTTACTTTCACTGGATCTACCATACTTTGTCCATCGATCTCTTTCCACATAGCAGCATCCACATCTGCACTTTTCCCTTGAAACATTACTTTTCCAGATTCATACAAAGTAACAACTGTATCCATATCTACTGCCTGAAAAACTACATAAGGAATTTTTTTGTCTTTCTTTTTTTCTTGGTAGTATTCGATCAATTTTTTTCTTGTTTTTTCACTGACTTGAATTACTTGATTCATCTTTTTCACCTCTTTATTAGATTTTTTCGAGTCTTTCTGAATAAGTCTTTAAAACTTTTTTAAATTGTTTGGTTCGATCTTTTCCATCTGTAAAGAAAAAAGTAATTTTTCCATTTGAATCTCTTATTTCTTTTCCTACTAGTGTTTTTACTTGTTTAGCAACTCCAATTCCACCATCTGAAATTGTAGCATTTGGAAAAATTTCTTGAATTTCTTTTTTGATAAGAGGATAGTGAGTACATCCTAAAACAATTTGTATTTTTTGATTTTTGTTGTAAGACTTAAAAAGTGTTTGTAAATAAGATTTTATTTTTTTATCATTTCCTTCTTCAATCCAACTTGCTAAATTTTCACAAGAAAGAAGAGTTATATCTTGAAGAGGATAGGTTTCTTGTAATTTTTTAAATTTTTTACTTTGAAGAGTATAAGGTGTTGCCATGACAATCGTTTTTTCATCTTTTTGATGATCATAAGCTACCTTTATACTAGGTTCAATTGCAATGATTGGAATTGAAACTTGTTTTCTGATTTCTTCTACAAAGGTACTTGCGGTATTACAAGCTAGTACAATTAGTTGGCATTGTTTTTGAATTAAAAAATGAGTTCTTTCAAAAATAATTTTGCGAAGCTCTTCTTCTTTTTTGGTACCTAAAGGTGCCATTTCATAATCTGCAAGGTAAAAATATTCTTTTTCTGGAAGAAGTTTTAGAAGTGGAGCGAGTACGGTGATTCCACCGATTCCTGAGTCATAAATACCAATCATAAGATTCCTTCTTTCTATTTAATTTTATACAAAGATTTCTTGAAACTGTCAACTTTTTCAAAAAAACAAAGTACATTCTTCTTGAATTTACAAAATTTGTGTATAATAAAAGAAAGGAGGAATTTATGAATATTTTTGATGTTGTCATTGTTTTATTGATTTTATTAGGAGGTGTAATTGGGCTTAAAAGAGGGTTTTTCAAAGAACTTGTAATGGTTGCAGGTACTATTTTAGTTTTAATGCTTTCCTTTCAATTTAAGGATCTTTTAGCAAATTTCTTTTGTTTGAATTTTCCTTTTTTTGATTTTAAAGGAGTTCTTCATGGAGCTACAAGTCTCAGTATTGTTTTTTATCAAATCCTTGCATTTTTATTGATCGCAATTCTTTTATTTGCAGTCTTACGTATTCTTATTCATGTAACAGGACTTTTTGAAAAACTTTTAAATTTCACAATAATTCTTGGAATTCCAAGTAAAATTTTAGGATTTATTCTAGGAATTTTAGAAGGATCTGTAATCATGTTTTTTGTTCTTGTTGTCCTTTCTATCCCACTTCAAAATGTAGAACTTTTCATGAGCTCTAATATTCGTACTACCTTTGTTACAGATATGCCACTTTTTAAAGATTCAGTAGGTGGAATCAATCAAGCTTTAGAAGATATTTACAAAATTCAAAAAGATAAAGAAGAGGAAGATAAATTTAACTATGATGTTATGGAAGTACTATTAAAATATAAAGTTGTAAAACCATCTTTCGCAACAGAATTGGTTGAAAAAGAAAAAATCAGTAATATTCCTGGAATTCAAAGTTTAATTCAACAATATCAATAGGAGGGATAAAAGTGATTGTACATTTAAAAGATGAGAATTTTAAAGAATTGGTAAAAGAGGGAAAAGTTTTAGTTGATTTTTATGCAACATGGTGTGGGCCTTGTCAAATGTTAGCTCCTGTTTTAGAAGATTTTGCGAAAGAACATGAAGAAGTGAAAGTAATTAAAGTAGATGTGGATCAACATGAAGATTTAGCACAAGAATTTGGAATTTTATCTGTACCAACAATGCAGGTATATTCAGAAGGTGTTTTAGTAAAAACACAAAGTGGTTTTTTACCAAAAGAGTTCATTGAATCTTGGTTTCAAGAAATTTAATGAAAGAGAAAAGTACAAGGTTCTTCTTTTTTAAAAAAGTATTTCTTTACAACTAAGAATATGAGCAATTTTAGAGAGTTGCTCTTTTTTTTGCTTAGCTACTTTTACTTTTATATAGATTTCTTTGTCAAATCTTTTTTCTAAAAAATGAGCATCTTTTAAAAGATATTCTACCTGTTGGAAAGCAGAATAATCCACTTTTATTTCAAGAAGATATCCTTCTTGAAGAGGCTTTAGACTGGCTTTTCGAATGACTTCTTCTGCTGTTGTTTGATAAGCACGAATAAGACCACCGGTTCCTAATTTAATGCCACCAAAATAACGAACAATAACTAAAAGAGCATTTTTTAAGTGATATTTTTTCATTCTATTTAAAATAGGAAGCCCTGCGGTTTTACTTGGCTCTTTATCATCACTCATTCCTTCTTCTTTTTCAGTTAGATAAGCATAGCAATAATGTGTTGCTTTTGGATATTCTTTCTTTATTTTTTTTAATTGTTCTTTTAAATCTTGTTCAAACGGAAGTAAAATTCCAATAAATTTTGAATTTTGAATAGAATATTGAAAAATAGTTTCTTTTTCTGGTTTCATAATGTTTCACTCCAATTTAGTATAACAAAAAATCTGATAAATGAAAAGAATTCTCCATATACTAAAATGAGGTGATTTTTTTGAAAAAACACTTTCTTTGCAAGGACCAACTTTTTCTTTTTAAACTTCTTAAATACCTTCTTATCATTGCAATAATTTGGATGATTTTTTCCCTTTTTTTAACCTTTGGTATTTTTTCATTTCTAAAAAAAATTTTGCTTTCTCTTGTTCCCTTTTTTCTAGGGCTGTTTTTTGCCTTTCTGTTAGAACCTATCGTTCTTTTTTTTGAAAAGAAACTTCCTCGTTTTTTCTCTGTCTTTCTATCTTTTTTTCTTTTTCTATCCTCTCTTTTATTAAGCTTTTTTCTTATAATACCTCCTCTTTTAAAAGAAAGTAGGTTTCTGTTTACAAATTTTCCTAAAATGATTTCTCAAATGAAAGTATTTCTTTCAAAACTTTGGCCAATTTCTTCTCTTCCATTTTTTCAAGAAAAAATAAATTCTTTTCTAAATCAGCTTCCCATGCAAATCTCTTCTTTTAAAAATACGGTTTTCCCATCTTTTTGTCAAAACTGCTTTCAAATAGGAGTTCTTCTTTTCTTTTCCTTTCTTATTGGATTTTATATTTTATATGATTTAGAAACAATAAAAAGTTGGATACGAAAAGTTTGTCCAAAAAAATATCGAAGAGAAACTTTTATGATGCTTTCTTCTTTAAAAAAAGACTTCAGACATTATCTACTAGGCCTTTTTTGTATTTTGTTTCTTGTATTTTTAACTCAATTGATCGGTTTTTCTTTGATTGGAATGAAGTCTCCCATCTTTTTCGCAAGTCTTTGTGCTATTACTGATTTGATTCCTTATATAGGCCCTTATTTAGGAGGTATTCCATGTATTCTTGTGGGATTTAGTATAAGTCCTCTTACAGGTTTTTTAACCATAGGAACTATTTTAGTCGTACAATTTTTAGAAAATAGTTTTTATCAACCCTATATTTTAGGAAAAACCGTTTTTTTACCACCTTGGTTGATTTTAACATCCATTGTTGTTGCTAATTTTTTCTTTGGTGCATTTGGAATGATTCTTGCAACACCACTTCTTCTTATTTTAAAAGATCTTTTTCCTTTTTTATTGACTGTATTCAAGAAAGATGATTTTAAAAAGAAAAATTTAAATCTTTAAAATTCTTAAATTGAAATAGAAAAATTGGTTGCACAAATCTTTCCTTTCTGATATGATAAATAGTGTTTAGGAGACAATGAGAAGAGAGAGTAGAACTCATTTTAGAAAAAGAGAATCAGTGGTAGGTGTAAACTGATCCAAAATGTTTTTGAAAGCGCCTCTTTGAGTTTCTATGGAAAGCCCAGTATCGCAAAAAAGACCAAAATAGGATGGTACCGTGAAATGTTTTTCACTCCTAGGATGGTCTTTTCTTTGTATGAAAGGAGAAAAGAATGGAACTTTATTTGATTGGAGGAAAAGCAAAAAGCGGGAAAGATTCTGTTGCAAAATTTATTCAAGAAGCTTATCAAACTTCTCTTAAGAAAGTAGCAATTCTTCATATTACAGAGCCACTCAATGAACTTGCAAAAAATTATTTTGGTTGGGATGGAACAGAAGAGACAAAACCAAGGGAACTTCTTCAAAAACTTGGTATTGAAATCATTCGAGAAAAATTAGGAGAAAAAGATTTATTAAAAAGACACTTGGTTGATAAAATAGAAATTCTATCTTCTTTCTTTGATGTGATTGTAGTATCGGATTTACGTTTGATTGAAGAGTTTACTTATTTAAAAGAAAAATATAAAACAGCTTTCCAAATTCTTGTGGTAAGACCTTCTTTTGAAAATGGATTAACAGAAAGTGAAAAGCTTCATTTTACAGAGCAAGATTTAGAAAAAGAATATCCTTATGATTTTATTTTTGAAAATGAGACCATCGAAAAATTAAAAGAGGATGTTTATCGATTGGTAGAAGAGAATGAAAGTAGGTGAAAAGATGCATCAATTGATCGCAGTTGTTGGAATGGCTGGAAGTGGAAAAAGTGTTGTTACAGAATATTTAGAACAAAATGGTTGGACAAAAATTTATTTTGGTGGAGTGATTTATGAAAAGATGAAAGAACAAGGAATTGAGATTACTCCAGAAAGTCAAAAAGAATTTCGAGAACAAATTCGAAAAGAATTGGGAATGGGTGCAATTGCAACCCTTCTTCTTCCAACCATTGAAAAGGCATATCAAAAAGGAAATACGGTACTAGATGGACTTTATTCTTGGGAAGAATATCTTATTTTAAAAGAAATTTTTCAAGAAAAAATTAAATTGGTTGCCGTTGTTGCAAGAAAAAAACTTCGTTATAATCGTATTGGAAAAAGAAAAGAAAGACCTTTTAATCGAGAAGAAATTGAAAAAAGAGATCTTACGGAAATTGAAAATTTAAAAAAAGGTGGTCCTATTGCTTTCGCAGATGAATTTCTTTTAAATAATGGAACCAAGAAAGATTGTATTCTGCAACTGAATGAAATTTTAAAAAGACTAGAGAAAGGCGGAGAAGAATGAAAAAATTAACACACAATGAAATTCGAAATTTATGGAGAAAATATTTTGAACAAGAAGGACATGTCTATTATGAGAGTGCGTCTTTGATTCCAGTGGAGGATGATAGTCTACTATGGATCAATGCTGGAGTAGCTCCTTTAAAAAAATTTTTTGATGGAACAGTTGTACCTGATGCCAAAAGAATTGTAAATATTCAAAAGTGTATTCGTACCAATGATATTGAAAATGTAGGAATTACAAAACGACATCATACTTTCTTTGAAATGATGGGAAACTTTTCTATAGGAGATTATTTTAAAAAGGAAGCCATTCATTTTGCCTTTACTCTTTTAACAGGAGAAGAGTGGTTTCAAATTCCAAAAGAAAAACTTTATGTGACTGTCTATTCAAAAGATGATGAGACTTATCATTACTGGATCGAAGAAGGATTTTTAGAAGATCATATTATAAAATTGGATGGAAATTTTTGGGAAATTGGAGAAGGACCTTGTGGTCCAGACAGTGAAATTTTTTATGATCGTGGAGAAAAATATGATCGTGATGGGACTGCTTTTGAAAAATTTAAAAAAGATGAAGATCAAGAGCGATATATTGAAATTTGGAATAATGTTTTTAGTCAATTTAATGCAAAAAAAGGCATCCCCCGTGAAAAATATCAAGAACTTCCCCATAAAAATATAGATACGGGAGCAGGACTTGAAAGATGGTGTATTCTATTTCAAGATGTTGATAGTTCTTTTGAAACAGATTTATTTCGACCTATTCTTGAAAAAATAGAGACAATGACAGGAATTTTATATAATGGTCAAACTCCATTTAAAGTGATTGCAGATCATATTAAGGCAATTACTTTTGCTTTGGCAGATGGTGCTTCTTTCGAAAATATTGGAAGAGGCTATGTAATTCGAAGACTTCTTCGAAGAAGTGTACGATATGGAAAACAATTAGGATTTAAAGACCCCTTTCTTTATAAATTAGTTCCAGTAGTTGTATCTTTAATGAAAGAAGCATATCCTTATCTTATAGAAAAACAAGCTATCATTGAAACAATGGTTTTAGAAGAGGAAAAACTATTTTTAAAAACATTGGAAGCAGGGGAGAAAAGACTTCTTGAGCTTACAAAAGAATCTGTGGATGGAAAAATTAGTGGAAATGATGCTTTTAAACTTTATGATACCTATGGATTTCCTTTTGAATTAACAGAAGAATATCTTCATGAATTGGGATATACAACTTCCAAAGAAGAATTTGATCAATATATGCAAGCTGCAAAAGAAGTAGCAAAGAAAAATGCTAAAACAAAGACACAGATGGCTAGTCAAAAACGAGTGCTTTTAGATTTTAAAAAAGAATCTTCTTTTGTCTATGGACTTTATCGTATTAAAACAAAAGTTCTTGCAATTGTTGCAAAAGACTCTCTTCCTAAAAAATTAGAGCAAGATGGGTACATTGTTTTAAAAAGAACTTGCTTTTATGCAGAAGCAGGGGGACAAGTTTCAGATACAGGAATGATTCTTGGGAAAAATTTTAAAGCAAGAGTAGTGGATGTGTTTAAAGGTCCTAATGGACAACATATTCATAAAATTCGTCTTTTAGATGGTGCCATTGAAGTAGGAGAAGATTGTGAAGCAGTTGTTGATCAGGATAGAAGAAAAGCAATTGAAGCCAATCATAGTGCAGTTCATATGCTTCATTATGCTTTACAAGAAGTTGTATCAAAAGATATTCGTCAAGCTGGAAGCTATGTAGATGATAAGCGTCTTCGCTTTGATTTTACTTATGCAGGAAAGATGACAGATGAAAAAATTCTAAAAGTAGAAGAGTTTGTGAATGAACAGATTGAAAGAAAAAGTATTGTATCTACAGAAGTGATGCCTCTTGAAAAAGCAAAAGAATTAGGTGCTATGGCACTTTTTACAGAAAAATATGGAAAAGAAGTACGAGTGGTTAAAATAGGAAAATCAATCGAACTTTGTGGAGGAACGCATCTTTCTAATACGAAAGATGCAAAACGATTTGCCATTTTTTCTGTTGAATCAAAAGGAAGTAATTTATATCGAATCGAAGCTTGTACTAAAGACAAAGTAGAAAATATGCTCTTTCTAGCTATTAAACCTTATAACGATGAGATGATGAAATTACTAATGAAAGCGAAAGAAATTCTAGAGCAGGCTAAAAAAGAGGGAATTTTACTTTCTTTTGATGTAGAGATTGATCATACGCCACCTACTTCATATAAGGATATTATTTTTAATCAAAACGAACTTTCTTATATACAAACAGAAGTGAAGACACTTCTTAAAAAATATCAGGTAGAAAAAGAAAAGAAACTTCTTTCACAAGTAGATTCTTATCTAGAAAAACAAGAAAAAATTGGAAATTATAAGCTTCTTTATCTTCTTTTCGAGGAACAGGAAATTTCTCTTTTAAAAACTTTGATTGATGCACTTAGTAATCAATTAGAAAATGGCGTTGTACTTTTATTGAATCAACGAAAAGATAAAAGTGTGAACTTTCTTTGTAGAAGTTCTGTGAAAGAGGTAAATGCAGGATATCTTGTAAAACAAATAAGTGTACTTTTAGAAGGAAACGGAGGAGGAAGTGCTTCCTTTGCGCAAGGAGGAGGAAAAAATATGATTGCTCTTTCGCAAGTAAAAGAATTGCTTGAGAACCTTTTGCAGGAAGGACATAAGGAATGATTTTTGTTCTAACAGGGCCAAAAGAGTTATTTCAAAGAGAGATTGAAAAAATAATTGTTGCTTCTAAATTTGAAGAGGAGGAGAGATTCGTTTATGATTTAGAGGAAATCTCCCTTTTCTCTCTTCTTGAAAAAATCAAGACGATTTCTTTTCTTTCTCCAAAAAAAATTGTGATTTTAAAAAATGCATTCTTTTTAGGAGGAGAACCCAAAAGAAAAATTGAGGACGAAGAACTTTCCTCTTTTCTTGAATATTTGAATCATCCATTTGAAGATGTTCTTTTAATTCTTACTACTGATAAATTAGATGAGCGCAAGAAAAAACTATTGAAAGTGATCCGTGAGAAAACGAAAATAATTTCTCTTTCTTATCAATTTGAGAAAGAAATAGACAATTTTTTTAAAGGATATGAAATTGAAAAAGAAGCAAAAGATGCTCTTTTAGAAGCTGTAAAAGGAGAAGAAGGAAGACTTGCTTCAGAATGTGAGAAATTAAAGCTATATAAACTTTCTTCCAAAAAAATAACAAAAGAAGATATTGAAGAACTTGTCTCTTTTTCTCTTCCAAATCAAGAAGATACTGTTTTTTCTTTTTCAAATGCTCTTGCAAGAAAAGATAAAAAAGAAACTTATCAAGCCTATCAGAATTTAAAAAAGATGGGAGTTGATTCTCTTTCTTTAATGGGACTTTTAGAAAGTCAATATCGAGCACTTTATCAAGTAAAACTTCTTTCTCAAGAAAGAAAAACAAAAGAAAAAATTGCAGAAATTTTAGCCATGCATCCTTTTCGGGTTCAAAAGATGTTAGAAATAGGAAGGCTCTATTCTAAAGAAGAAATTCAAAATTTATTACAGTACTTAGCTTCTTTAGATTTTGAATTTAAAAGTGGGAAAATAGAAGAGGAATTTTTAATAGATTTACTAATACTTCGTGTATAATAGAGATAGGAGGAGTTATGCTGAAAGTTAATAATATTTCTAAAAATTATGGAAAAGTTCAGGCAGTAGATGGATTATCTTTTGAATGTAGAGAAGGAGAAATTTTTGGTCTTCTAGGTGAAAATGGAGCAGGAAAAACAACTACTTTTCGAATTATTATGGGATTGATTGATGCCAACCAAGGAAGCGTTACATTAGAGGGGGCTCCCATTGATTATACAAAAACAGATCAAATTGGTTTTGTAACAGAAGAAAGAAGTTTACTTACTAAATTAACAGTAGAAGAACAGGCTCAATTTTATGGAGCTTTAAAGGGAATGAGTCAAGAAGAAATTGATAAAGCACTTTCCTATTGGTTAGAAAAATTTGAAATAAGCTCTTATCGAACTCGCAAGATTAAGGAACTTTCAAAAGGAAATCAACAAAAGATTCAGTTTATTTGTGCCATTATGAATCATCCAAAACTTCTCATTTTAGATGAACCCTTTACAGGTCTTGATCCTATCAATGTCAAAATGTTAAAAGATGCCATTTATGATTTAAAAAAGGAAGGTTGCTCTATTATTTTTTCTTCTCATCAAATGGAATATATTGAGGAATTTTGTGAAAAACTAGTCATTTTGGTAAAAGGCAAAGCAATTTTAAATGGATATTTAAATGAGATAAAAAAAGCATATGGAATTAAGCAAATTGAAATTATAGGAGAAGTACAAAGGGAAGACTTTGAAAAAATAAAAGGAATCAAAGCAATAAAAAAACATCAAAATAAATGGATTCTCTCCATTCAAAATGAAGAAGTAGTAGACAAAGTTTTTCAAGCAATTCGTTCTCGGAAAATTTATAAATTCGAAGCTATAGAACCAACATTAAATGAGATATTTATTGAGAAAGTAGGGAGTTTGAAATGAGAAAAAAATGGATGTATCTTACCAAAATGAGTCTTTTGAAGAAAATAAAATCAAAATGGTTTGTTGCGGTTAATCTTTTGTTTTTGTTTTTAATAGTCTTCTTATTAAATATTGATACAATTGTCTCTTTTTTTGGAGGAGATTTTAGTGAGAAAACAAAAATTATTTTGGTAGATAAAACAAAACAAGTTGAACCGATTTTTGAGTCCTTTGTTTCTTCTTTAGAAAATACATCAGGAGAAAGTATACGATATCAGATTCAAATTTCTTCTAAAACGGAAGCCTTCGAAAAGAAAAAATTAAAAGGTGAAAAAGAGATATTGGTTGTCCTTGACAAGGATCCTGAAAATTATCTTGCTGCCAAAATCATTAGTACTGAAAAAATCAATTCTTTAGATTATCAGATTTTAGTACAGGCTATCAATCAAACAAAAGGAGAATATGCACTGTCTCTTTCTGGTATTGATCCTTTGGAACTTTCTAAAATACCAAGTCCAATTCAAATTCAAAGAGAAGTCCTTTCTAATAAACAAAGTATAGATGAAGGAATGGATATGATTATGGGAAGTGTATTTCCAACAATTATCTTACCATTTTTTATGCTTATCATTTTTCTTGTTCAAATGATTGGGGCTGATATTTGTGAAGAAAAAAGTACAAAGAGTATGGAAGTAATCATATCAAATGTAAGTCCAAAAGTTCACTTTGCTTCTAAAGTAGTAGCTGCAAATTTGTTTGTGATTTTGCAAGGACTTTTATTACTTGTGTACGTGATTGTTGCTTTCCTTCTTCGAAGTGTTTTGTCAGATGGAAATGCTATTGGAAGTTTAACTAGTTCTTTAGGTGGAGTATGGGAAAGTTTAAAAGCCGTTGGCTTTATTGACAAGCTTTGGTATTTTATTCCAACTGTTCTTCTTCTTATGTTAGTCTCATTTGTTGCTTATTCACTTCTTGCAGGAATTTTAGCAAGTATTACTACAAGTATGGAAGATTTTCAACAAATTCAAACTCCTATTATGCTTCTTTGTTTAGGTGGATATTATTTAGCAATAATGGCTTCTATTTTTAATGGCTCTATTTTTATTCGAATTCTATCCTATATTCCTTTTATTTCAAGTCTTTTATCTCCTGCATTATTTGTTCTTGGAGAGATCAATCTTTTCGATATGATTCTTTCAATTTTGATTACAATTTTTGTAAATTATTTATTGATTCACTTTGGAATGCGTATTTATAAAGCAGGAATTTTAAATTATTCAAATGAAAAAGTTTGGACAAAATTTGCGAAGGTAATTAAGAATAAAGATGTTTAACTAAAAAATAATCAAATAAAATTTAAAGAATGAGGATAATTATGAAATGTAAGAAATGTAATCAAAACAATATTGTAAGTGCTTCTTATTGCCAGAATTGTGGGAATCCATTTACACCGGAAGAAAAAAAACAAGCCCGAAGTAAAACTTTTGTAGGGCGATTAGAGAAGATTGAAAATGTTTATAAGATTTGTACGTTAAAAACAGTGACAGATAATCTTCTTTTTAAGATAGGATCTATTTTCATTATTTTATTAGTAGGGATAGGTGTCTGGATACAAAATGGTTCTCATATTAAAATTTTAGAAGATAAAAACTATCAAATTCAATATAATACCAAAAACAAAGAATATTATTTACTTGTAGAAAAAGAGCAAACAAACTTAAAATTATATATACCTAATTCTTTAAAAAAATTGAAAGTAAATCATTATAATCAGGAAGATGAATTAACTGAAACAAAAGAATACAAAGTAAAAGATTCTATTGTACTAAAAAGTAGTTCTAGCAATGAATATTATATTATTTCATCCAATCAAGATAAAAAGAAAAAAGAAGGCTTAAAAATTTATGTGTTTAAAAAAGAAGAAACGAAGAAAAGTGGGAATGTAGAATGAGATATTGTATCTATTGTGGAAAAGAAAATAAAGAAACAGAAAATTCTTGTGTTTCTTGCGGAAGAAAATTGATATCAAAAGATCATTTATTAAAAGATTATATAAAAGCACATGTAATTGATGAGGCCAGTGGGAAAATGGTTGATACAATAGGGGACTTTATTCAAGCTTTTGTAAAAAAATATTTGTATGGAATTGTTTTGGCAATCTCAATTGTAGCAACTACTACTTCACTTGTTACACACTCGATTATAAATCAAAAGGAAAATCTTGCTTATCAAGAAGTTGAAGAAAAACCGATTCAACCTGTTGTTTTTTCATCTTTAAGAATTTATGTGTTTGATGAATATATTGGAGATTCTCACGATTGTTATATGCTCTTAAGAGAAGATGGAACCTTCTTTATGCAAATCCATGTTAGAGTTGATCAAGTCAATCATTACTATGGAACTTATGAAATTATTCAAAATCAAAAGGGGGAAATGCAAAAAATAAGATTCCATGTAAAAGGACTAGAAGATGATTTTATTGATATTGGTGATAAAAAATTAGAATATAAAGAAGATACAACGGATACTTTTAATTTTAAAACATTCTTCTACTGGAAAGAGATCGATGATATATCAGAAATTGACGAAAAAACACCGGCCAAAGTTTTTGGTAAGTAAAAATAGTCTTGGAAGAAGAGAAAATATAGAAATTTATAAAATTTTTAATAAACTCTTCTTTCAAAACGACTCGTGTATTTAGTTGAAAAATTATAAATAAAAAAATGCGAAGATGGCGGAATTGGTAGACGCGCTACGTTCAGGCCGTAGTAGAGAATAATCTATGGGAGTTCAAATCTCCTTCTTCGCACCATTTTAGTTTTTAGAAACCTTATAAAATAAGGCTTTTTACATTTTTTACTCTAAAAATTACTCTCACTTTTATTTTAAATGTATTTGTCGGTAATTTTTGCAACCTCCTTTCTTTTATTTATAGTTATATGTCCGTATTTATCGATTGTTGTTTTTATACTCTTATGTCTTAATTTATTTTGTATTACATACATATCATAATTTTCTGACATAAGAGTGGTTGCTACTGTATGTCTAAGATCATACATTCTTATTTTAGGAACATTTGCTTTTTCTATATAGTAGTTAAATAATTTTCTCAATCTAACATCACTATAAGGTCTTTTAGTTTTGAAATTAAACAAGATTGGTGTTTCATCTTTTACTGGAAAATCCATTATATTTTCCAAAAACTCTCGATATTTTAGAATCTCAGATACAAGTTTTTCTGTTATAAAAATTTTATCTTCTGATTCTTCTGTCTTTGTAGTTGATAAATAATTCTTATCTTTAGGATTGTAGTTAATAGAGTATTTAATCGTAATATATAAAGATTCTTGGTTGATATCGATAAATCTTAGTGCTCTTGTTTCGCCAATTCTGTCTCCTAATGTAAAACCTATTAAAATTATCATTTTGACTAAATAAGCATAATATTTTTGAATATCTGTTTCTTCTTCAATATCCTTATTTATGACAGCTAGAATATCTTTTAAATTCTCAGGCAGCCAATATCTCATTTCACTTTTTGCAGCTTTATTTTAGGGTTGTCTCGTATTTTGACAGCTTCATCCAGTTTATATATTTTTTCACCATTCATAGTAGCAATACTACTTTTAACAGGCTTGCTTATCATAACCACATAATTTTTATTCTTTTTATGTCTATATATATTTTGGTAACGTGTTTTTTCATATACGTTCAAATTCATAATTTTACCTCCAATTTTATTTGTTTTTGTATCAATAATTTGTTATAATTGGAGTATGAAAAAAATCCTTATATCGTGGTTGATTTAGTTTTTTTCTAGGAGTTTCATACTCTGATCCTCGTGTTCCAGCACGAGGTTTTTATTATGCAAAATATCAGTTTTGCATATAAAACCACCAGCTAAGCTGGTGAGAATAGAAAAGTGCTCCGCCCG
>CANQEE010000010.1 GCA_947594595.1 uncultured Bacilli bacterium | reverse complement strand
AATGGATATAGTTGGGTAAAGGGAGCGAAAGATAGAAGTTGGTATAATTATGAAAGGCAGATATGGGCGAATGCAGTTGTAGTATCTAGTGAAAAAAGAGAAGCATACAAGAGTGCACCAGAAGGAACGAAGATACAAATGGAAGATATCCTACAGATGTATGTATGGATCCCAAGATATAGTTATACAATTAAGAGTGAAGATGGAGTAAATTACTATGGAAAGGGAGGAAGTAGTAAAACAAATCCAGGAGAGATAGATATCAAGTTTGTAAATACAACGACACAGGATGATGGAAGTGCAAAATATAAACAGGGAGAAGAGCCAAGTGGATGGTATACACCGCCGGGATTCACCTTTGGAGGAAAAAAGTTAGCAGGGGTCTGGGTAGGAAAATTTGAGACAGGAAGTATCAATGCGAATAGTCCAGGAGACGTAGTAACAGATAACATAGCAGCAATCAAACCGAATATAACAAGTTGGAGAAGTATCCGAGTATCCACGATAGATTTAGTCGCAAGAGGATTAACAAAAACTAGCAATATTTATGGATTTGATGGAACATATGATAGTCATGCAATGAAGAATAGTGAATGGGCGTTAGTATCATACCTTACACAAAGTAAATATGGAAAATATGGGAACCCATTATATGAAGGAACCAACAAAGAAGTTTATATGAATAATAATAGTGGGTACATAACAGGATGTTCAAGTGGTTTACCAAGTGCAATTTCAACAGGAAGTTGTACATATCAATATGATGATTTAACGGACAGAGGAACGGGCCAAGGATATGGAGGAGCAGGAGCAAGTACCACAGGAAACATTTATGGAATTTATGATATGAATGGAGGAGCCTGGGAATACATGATGGGAAATTACAATAAATACTCTGGATACTCTGCAGCAAGTTATGATGCAGAAATAGCAAAACAAATGGGAAGGACAGATGGAGTAGCAGTAGGGATATGGAACTCAGGATACACAGGAAAGACAGGATTCGATAATAAAGAATGGACGAAAGAACTAGGAGGAAGAGACTGGCCGGATGAAAAATACTATGATCTTTACACAAGCAGCGATTCTAATACAGCATGTGGAGGATCTCCTTGTAAAGGTCATGCAATGAATGAAGTTGCAGGATGGTACAGTGATTATTCCAACGTGGTGAGCTCTTGGAGCCCATGGTTCATTCGTGGCCATTATTGGAGTAATCCTACGAATGCGGGTGTTTTCAGTTTCACGTACTACAACGGTGACGCGTACAGCCTCTACTCGTTCCGCGTCGTCCTTGCTCCTTAAATAGAAAGCAGATATGAAAGTATCTGTTTTTTCTATTCGTAAAACTTGTGAATATTTTTTTAAAGGTGCTGTTTCTTTTTTTGTTTTGTGTTAAAATAAAGGAGTGATCAAAATGAAAGCAAGAAAACAAGAAAAGATAGACAACTATCAATATGAAAGAGATTTAAGAAAAAAAGGAATTTCTTTGATTGCAGGAGTTGATGAAGTGGGAAGAGGTCCTTTGATTGGTCCTGTTGTAACAGCTTGTGTGATTCTTCCAGAAAAATTTTCTCTTCCAGGACTTACAGATTCAAAAAAGTTATCTGAAAAGAAAAGAGAAGCTCTTTTTCCTTTGATACAAGAACAAGCTCTTGGAATTGGTATAGGAATGTGTAGCGCAAAAGAAATTGATACCTATAATATTTATGAAGCAACAAAAATTGCAATGAGAAGAGCCATTCAAAATTGTCCAATTAAGCCGGAACATATTTTAATTGATGCAATGCCATTAGACTTAGAAATTCCAACAACTTCTATTATAAAAGGAGATTTAAAAAGTATTACAATTTCAGCAGCTTCTGTGATTGCAAAAGTAACAAGAGATCAGATGATGGTAGAACTTTCTAAAAAATATCCCATGTATGAATTTGAAAAAAATAAAGGATATCCTACCAAAAAGCACAGAGAGGCCTTATTTCAATATGGAGTTTTAAAAGAACACAGAAGAAGTTTTTCTCCTGTAGAAGAAGCTTTACAAACGAAAGGAGAATATGTATGAAATATTTATGTTTAGGACATGCTGCTTATGATATTACATTTCAAACAGATCAATATCCAGAAGAAAATAGTAAGACAAGAGTAACAACTACAGTAGCTTGTGGAGGAGGACCTGCTTCAAATGCAGCCTACCTTTTAGCAAAATGGGGCTGTGATGTTGCCTTTGCAGGACTTGTTGGAAATGATTTTTATGGAAAAAAAATTGAAAAAGAATTTCAAACGGTAGGTGTTGATACCACCTATTTAGAATTCTCTGATCTATCCAATACAATGCTTGCTTTTATTATTGCAAATAAACAAAATGGGACAAGAACCATTTTAACAGCAAAAGATAAAAATTCTCTTTTTCTAACTCATATTCCAGCTTCTTCCTATGATTTTATTTTATTGGATGGAGAAGAGGAAAAAGCAGCTCGAGAAGTTTTAAAAAACAATCCTACTGCCATTTCAATTTTAGATGCAGGAAGTTATAGGCCTTCTACTGTCTCTCTTTGTCCTTTGGTTAATTATGTTGTCTGTTCTCATGACTTTGCAGAAAACTATACCCATCAAAAAATGGATTATGAGGATATCAATACAATTATTCCTATTTATAATACTTTAAAAAAAGATTTTCAAACTCAAATTTTAATTACACTAGAAGAAAAAGGAACTTTCATGGAATGTAATGGAGTCTATAAAATTATTCCAAGTATTCCTGTAAAAGCAGTTGATTCAACAGGGGCAGGAGACCTTTTTCATGGATCGTTTCTCTACTTCCTATCGAAGGACTTTCCATTGGAAAAAGTTGTTCGCCTTGCTAATATTACAGGTGCTTTATCCGTTACCAAGTTAGGAGGACGTTATTCCATTCCTTCTTTGGAAGAAGTCCTTTTAAAAGAAAGAGAAAGTCATGTTTCCTAGAAATATACCACAACTTGATTTACATGGATATGATCGAGAAAGTGCAAAAATTGCATTGGATCAATTTCTTACAGATTTGCAAATTTTAAAAGAAAAAGAAGGATTGGTTATCCATGGAATTGGACGTGGAATTTTAAGAAAAGAAGTTGCAGATTTTTTAAAAAAAGATAGAAGAGTAGATTCTTTTTCTCTTTCTTTTATGAACCCAGGATGTACAATAATAAAATTGGTATTTCCTATTGACAAATCAAATAAAAAATGATAAAATATGAGCCAAATGAGGGGGTATAGTTATGTATACAGAAGAATATGAAAGAAGAAGTTTTCCAATTCGTGATTTTCTATTGAAAATTGTTTTGGTTTTATTGTTTGTATTTTTACTAATCTGGATTTTATCTAATTTCACAAAACCTAGTACAAAAAAAGTAGAAAATTATTCACCATTGTTAGAACAGATTTTTGGTGAAAATCTTACGAAAATGAAAGACGCCGCAATTTCATATTATACAGATGAACGACTTCCACAAGAAGTTGGAAAGAGTGCATCTATGACACTTCGTGATATGATTGCAAATAATTTAGTAATTCCATTTGTTGATAAGAATGGGAAAGCTTGTAGTGTAGATAAGAGTTATGTAAAAGTCACTAAAATGGATGAAGAATTCTTAATGAAAGTGAACTTAAAATGTAGTGATAAAGAAGATTATATTTTAGTTCATTTAGGATGTTATACATATTGTAAGAAAGACGTATGTGAGAAACAAGAGACAGCTATTGTGAAACAAGCATCAACTCCATCTAAAGAAATTATTCCATCAGGAGGATCTACACAAGAAGTTCCAGTTGAACCAACTCCAACCCCAACACCGAAACCAACCCCAACTCCAGATCCAACTCCTACTCCAGAGAAAAAAGATGAGAAAATGGAATATGAGTATAAAAAGACAACAGGAGCAAAAATGTCTAGTTGGACAAATTGGTCTGATTGGCAAAGAAACGATGCAGGATATCAAGCATTAACTTGTAACAATCAAGATATAAACTGTACCAAACAAATTCAATTGTTTTCAAGAAAAGAACAAATTGGAACTTATCAAAAAGCTTATGTTCAGGAGCGACAAGAACAAAGACAATATGGAAGCTATCAAGAAAAAACTTGTGCTGGATTTAATTATGTTCGAATCAATGAAACAACGTATCGAACTACAAATGTCTATGAGACAATTACAAATATTACAACTTCTACGACCAGTAGTGTTGGTTCTTGGGTTTATAGTGGTGAATATAAAGGTATTGTTCCACCACAAGACTCAGCAGGTGTACATTACGAATATGTAGGAGCAAACTTTAGTTGTAAAGGATGTAGTGGAAGTCCTGAGAGAACTTATCGAAAATTTGTTTATCAAGGAGGACTTGAAAATGTCTCTACTGGAACTACAACCACACAAAATTTATTAAGTTCTAATACAGTAAAAAGTGTTAATACATCTATTCGTGTAAGCTGTTCAAATATTGTTACAAAAACAATTCCTGTTTATCGTACCATTACAGTTTATGATAAGGCATATCATACAGAACCTGTTTATGGAACAATTACTTATTATAGTATGAGAACTAGAACCGTTAAAGAAAAGGGAAAGACAACTACAAAATGGAGTGATACTCCAACGGATCAAAATTTAATAAAACAAGGATATTATTATACAGGAAAAAGTAGAAAGAAATAGGGGGAATCGAAATGAAAAATTTAGATGAAATTAAAAAGATAATCACATATTATGATGAAGAAAAAATGCAAAATATGTGTACAATTTTATATGAAGATGGCACCATAGAAGATTTAGAAGAAAAGAAAGCCATTCCATTTTTACTTCAATATGTTAATGAAGTAAAAAAATATACAAAAGAGGATTTAGCAAATGGAGTCTTAGAACAAGATCCTATATTTGAAATTCAAGTTTCCTCTTCTTCTAAAGAAAAAATTTTAAAAGAAGAAGTAGAAAAAATCTCAGAAAGTCAGCAAGCTGGAATCAAAGGAAAAGTAAAGAAATTTGGACGCCATATAAGATATAGCAGAAAGATGGTAGCATTTATTGCTGCAGGAACAGCTCTTGCAATTGGAGTAGGAGCTATATTATCTGGATGTTCTAACGAAAAAAAACAAGAAGAATCTACAGTATCTAAAGAAGTAGAAAGAGCGACAGAAGCAAATGAGCCAAAAACTTCTTTAAAGAAAATAGAGCAAAAATCTCTTTTTGAAAGAGTAAAGGCTATTGCATCTGATACACAGAAAAAATTTATGACTGGAATGATAGATGCTCTTACTTATTTTAATAAGACATTCTCAGAAAAGCATCAACAAAAAGATGTTCTTTTCCCAGATGGTCATAAAGAAGCTCTCGTTCATTTTGGAATGAGCACAGAAGCAGCAGCTTCTGCTTGGATTTTGGGAGCAGACTTTAATGTCAACGATTATATGAAATTTATGAATGCTTCAGATATTAGCATTGCAGAGTATGTAGACTTTTATGAAGAGTGGTACTATCAAATGCAACATGCTTATGCAGTTCGAAAGGGAAATGAAGAGACAGGATTATTGAATTTCTCTATCTCAAAAGAAGGAAACGACTATTTAAAACAAGTAGATACGCTCCATAAAAAATTAAGAACTGCAAGAGAAAATCGAGATCATCAAGGTCAACAAGATGCATTGAATGAACTTTACAAATTAAAACGATCATCTTTAAAATTTGAAGAAGCATTAAAACTTGAAGCGACTCAAGAAAATTTTGAAAAATTAAAACTTCCAGATTATCTTCTTCTAAGTTTGCCTGTTTTCTCTGAAATAGGAGACGAATATCGAAATTGGACAGTAGAAGGTGGAAAACACTTTATTGATCAAGATGACGAAAAATTATTTGGTAAAGATGGAATCTATTGTCATATTTATGAATGGACAATGGACAGCAATGTGAAAGCTCAAGCTAAAAAATTAAACAATCCTACTTATAAAGCAGATGAGTCTTATGCAGATTATGATGCCGTTTTAGATGCTGTTAATAATGAAGCAAAAGAGAAAAACATTGCAATTGACTTAAAAAATCATAACCAATATAAAGTAGAAGTTTTATCAGAAGTAGATGCTATGTTAAATTGGAAAAATTATTCTGAAGAAAAAACTAGCAATTCTACAAAAAGTGGTTCAAGCAAGAAAAATTCTAGTAAAACAGAAACAAAAAGATCTACTTCTTCTCAAACTAGTACCAGAACTGAAACAACTGAAGAAGAAGTTCGTAGAGAAGATTTGACCGAAGAGGAAAAAGAAGAAGCTGCTCGTCAAGAACAACAAATCAAAGATGATTTACAAAAGGAAAATGAGCAAGCAAAAGAAAAGGCAGAAGAAGAAGCTTCTAAAAAAGCAAAAGAAGACCAAGAAAACGAACAAGCTAAAAAAGAAGAGTTAGAGAAAGAAGTAGAGGAAGAAAATAAAGAAGTAGAAAAACAAATTGAAGAACTTCAACCAGGACAAGATACGGATAATGATCACATTGATATTGATACAGATGCAACTTATGAAGATCCAACTACAGATGGAACTGGTGCTTACGAAGATTTTCCAGAGTTAAATAATGATCAAAATAATGAAGAAACAATTCTTCCAGGAGATGATACTTCTGATCAAGCAGGATCTATTATTGAAGGAGAAGAAGATTGGGTAAGTGCTTATGAATCCATCGCAGCACAAGTTGTAGAAGAAATGGCAAGAGAAGGGATGAATCTTTCTATCGAAACTCCAAAAGTATATCAAAAATAAAAAAAGGGGCTGAGTGGAAATGAATAATTTTTATTCAGTCTTTTTTTATTTATTCGTTTTTAAGTTCCGGTGAAAAATAGGAACAAAAGAAAAAATGAATTTGTTTTATCCACAGATTCATTTTTTTTGTGCAAAAAATAAGGAAAAAACTTCCAAAATTTAGTAAAATTTAATTACACTAAACAATTAGTACTAAACAAAAATAAGGAGGTCCTTTCCAATGAATAATAGTCTATGAAACGAAAAGAGAAAGAAAATTTATATTTGATATACAATATGGTTTATCAAAAAGTAAAAGTTGTTTAATCTCTGAGATATCAAGAGGCACTAAAAAGAAAAGGGAAAGAAAAAATGGAGTTATGGTTTGAAGGAGAGAGTGTAGAAATATCGGTATCGCATACAAGAGTAGAAATGACCAATAATAAAAAAATATGAAAAAATAGAAAAGAGAGAAAAATATAAACAATTAGTATTAAAACTATAGAATACATTCAATTGAATCATAGAAAAAAGAGCATTTTCAGATGTTCTATATTGGTGTGGAGAAATATGGAACTTTGATGAATATTTATTAAAAATATCCCTATGATTTAATTCAAAATTAAATTTGCTCAGATTTTTTCGTAAAAAACCGAAACTCAAATAATTTATAGAATGTTTTTTAAAAAGGTGCTATAGTAAAATGGAAAAGGTAGGGAAGTAAAATGGCAAGACATAGAAGATATAGGCAGAAAAAGAGCATAAATAAAATGATGGTTCCCATCAGTTTACTGCTTCTTTTGGGATTGGGAAGTTATTATCAAAAAGATTTACAAGAAGCATTGCGTCCTGTTTTTGAACCAACTTTACAAAAATCTTATGCAATCAGCGACATTCCAGAATATTTTGGAGAACCCTATGTTATTTTAAATGATAACAAACCGCAATTTAAGGAAGAAGAGAAGACTTCAAATTCGTTTGAGAATTATAGTAACTTAGATTCACTAGGTCGTTGTGGTCCTGCTTTTGCGAATCTATCTCAAGAATTGATGCCACAGGAAGAAAGAGGAAGTATCGGAATGATTAAACCTTCTGGATGGCATACGATTAAGTATGATATTGTCGACGGAAAATATCTTTATAATCGTTGTCACTTGATTGGTTATCAGTTAACTGGAGAAAATGCCAACGCCAAGAACTTAATTACGTGTACAAGAGAAATGAATACAAAATCACAACTTCCCTTTGAAAATGAAGTAGCCAATTATATTAAAGAAACAAATCATCATGTCTTATATCGAGTTACACCCTATTTTAAAGGGACCAATCTCCTTGCAAGTGGGGTACAAATGGAAGCATATTCTATTGAAGATCAAGGAGAAGGTGTTTCCTTTAATGTCTTTGTCTATAATGTACAACAGGGAATTGAAATCGATTACAAAACAGGAGAAAGCAAGTTAAAAGATTCTTAATGCAACTTTTTTGGCAAGAAAAAACACACAGAAAGATTAGGATAGTGTGCAATCTATGTGCGCTATTTTTTATCATTTAGTTGTTGTTAAAAGAACAAATGTTTGCTATGATTATTTTAGGAACATTTAATAGTTGGGTGATTGCCGAGCTTCTGAATTGAAGGGAGGTGAAAAGATGTCAAAAAAAGATTTTCTAATTTTCTTTTTGATAATCATTATCCTTTTACTTATAGTATTACTATTTGTAATTCTAAAATAAAAAAATCACCTAACTCAAGCACAATGATTTAGGTGATGCACATTATATAGCAACACTCAACATGCGATATTGAATGTTCCTTTTTTTATTTTATGCAAGTTCCTTTGACAAATACATAATAACACAAAAATGTGCTTTTATCAAGACTCGTTTGTTATGTTTCATGTACAAAAATTAAAAGTGACTCCGTAATAAGAAAATAAGTTAAAGAACAAGAGAATTTTACAAGCGCTTGACAAGAAGTCTCTGTTTTTTCTTGTCAAGGATTCTTTTTCTCTATAGACTTAAAACAGGTGAAATATATGAGAAAAAAGTGTCTTTCATTTTAGAGATTTTTTCAATTCTTTTATTGGGACTAGGGATTTATTTTAATTATTTAGCAAATCCGAAGCGAATTGTTAAAACAATGTTACAAGAAGTAAGTGCTTCTTTAGAACAGAAACTTGATGTTTATCAGAATATATTCGAAGAAGAAAGCTTTACAATGAATACTGACTTTTCTATACAGGTTGAAAGCGAGTATCTTACTGCTCTTGCCCAAGTAGATAGTAATTCTCTTTCTCTTGCTCATTTTTTGCATCTTGTGTAATATTTAATATTTCAAATTTATTCGCTATGTTGTAGTTTTTGGGGGGATAGTGATATAATAAAAGAGTTTAAGATGAATATCCGACTGGCCAATCAAGAATATTTTTTGATTTAAAAAATGAAATATAACAATATTGATGAATTGAGAAATATTATAAAAGAACTAAGCAGTAAATTAAAAATATTAGAAGAAAGTAATATGGTACTTAGAGAAAAACAAGTATTATATTGCCCAAGATGTGGTTAATACATATAAACAAAAATGGTAAGTATAATGGAAGACAAAATTATATTTGTAAAGATTGTAAAAAAAATTTAATGACCTTACTAACACAATTTTTCATCATACTCATTTAACTTATAATCAAATTGAGAAAGCTATCGATTGTGTCATAAATCTTTTTTCTATAAGAAAAATGGCAAACATTTTACATACCTCAACAAAAACAGCATTTACTTTGAGACATAAAGTCATATCTTGCTTAAAAAGTATTATTCAATGTTTTCAATTAAATGGAAAGATAGAATTGGATGAATACTATTTATCAATAAATTTAAAGGGAACAAAAACCGAAAATATGCCTAGGCTAAGTAAAAAGAGAACCTCACATGGTTCAAATAAAAGAGGAATTAGTAACCATAAAATTTGTATCAAAAATACAACAGTCAATTATAAGAATGTTTGTAATAATTATAGTATATTTAATTTTAATGCAATTTATAAAAATTACAACTTTCATCCCTCAAAAACTATAACATAGCGATATTTTTTAAAACAATTGAAAAGAGTCTTTCGAATGTGAATCTTTTATGTTATACTTATAGTAAGATAGGAGGAGTTTTCATGGGAAGTTTTGAACAATTAGTTTCTCAAAATTTAGAGCAAATGGATCAAGAAATGCCAAAAGACTCCTTAACAGAGAAACTGTTAGAAATGAAATATCGATTAGAAAATTTGGAAGAATCACAAGAAGCAAATGAAACAACAGCCATTTTAAATTCCATTTATACAACGATAGGTTATTTAAATCAACTTTCTTTCCAAATTGAAGATCCCTCTTTTCAAAGTCTTATGCAAGAAGTAAAATCAAAAAAACAAACTTTTTTAGAACAAATTCACACCAAGGAAGCTCAGGAAAACTCAACTCAGTTAAAAGAAATAGAAAATAAAATAACAAATTATTATCAAGAAACTAAAAAGAAAGCTAGTAAACAAATTGAAGAAGGACTCGCTATGATTCAAAAAAGAAAAAAACTATTGAATCAAGTTGAAAAAATTGTTCATCAAATCGATCAAATGGAGACTACATCTTTTACAGAAATCCAGCAGCAACAACTAACCTCTTTAGCAGAGCTTTATGCTAAAGTTTTAAAAATTGATGAGAATACATTAGAAGGTGTCAAAGAAGAAATGGATCTTCTTCAAAAAATTGATGAATTAGGAACTCCATTTTTAAAAACAGAGTCTAAAGAAATCAAGAAAACTTCTTCAAATGAAAAAACAGTTTCTTTATTTTCTGATATCAATGATCAAATTATAGAAGTCAAGCAAATTTTTCAAGATGGAAAATACTACATTCGATATACACTAGAGGATGGAACTTATTACTTTGCAGTAGTAGAAGATCAAATTGATTCAATTTATAATAATTTTGAACAACTCTCTGTTTTATCTCATGAACAAAGTTTACAAGCATGGAAAGATAATTTAGAAGTAATTCTTTATTGTTTGGGAGTATATTATCAAATAGAAGAATATACAAGATACCAAGAAGTTTCAAATCGAAAAGCTATGACACAAGAAATTTTATTAGAGATTGAAAAATATAGAAAAATAGTCTCTTTTTTAAGAGAAAATCTATTGAAACAATATTTGGAGTACGCTAAAGTATTAGGCGAAAAAGCTTTTGTAGGTGAAAATCAAATTGAAAATATTTATCCAGAATTGAATCAAAATAAAACTACACAAGAACAAGCAAAGTATGAAATCCTTTGTTCCATTTTAAATATCAATCAAGAACAAATTACTATGGAACAACTTCGAAAAAGTTTATATGTTTTGGAAGAGGAAAAAATATTAAAACAAATTGAAGAAACTGAACCTATTGAAAAACAAAAAGAATCGCAAATTCCTCCAGTGGAACCTCTTCCTATTCCAATAGCTTCTAAAGATATTCCTCCAACAAATTATGATTTATTGGATACATATTTTGAAAATCAGAAAGATCCCTCTTCTTATAGAGAAGAAAATCAATATAGGAAAGCAAGAAAAGAAGATGTGCTCTATCAAGATGTAAATACTTACTTAGATTTAGAATATGCAAGACAAGTTACCAATCTTCTTTATCAAGAAAAAGCAAAAGGACAAGGTGATTATGCAAAACTTAGATTTTTAAAAGATGGAAGATTAGAAGCTTTCACTTCTAAAAATGAAGCAAGAAATACAGCAGCTCTTGTCAATCGAAATGATTATTTTTACTTAATGTTAACTCAAGCGATTAAAGATTATGCAACATTTAATGAACAAAGAAAACAAAAACCTAATTTTGGAGAAGGAATGGAATCTTTATTTAGTTTAGTAGGACAAGCTGTGTTGGAAGAAAACTTTAATGGAGAAGAGCTTACAAAGCAAATATTACAGGAAGATAGTTTGTTAACTTCTCTTGCTAAGAATTTTGATGGACGCTATCTTATTCAAGATAAAAAAGATAGTCTCTTGTTTGATCAAGTTTTGAGGGATTATCAAATAGGAAATCCTATTTTTGCTGAGAAGGTAACGAATGCACTTTCTTCTCTACATCAACTATATAAACAAAATGGATATGAAGTCCCTAAAAAAAGTGAAACAGAAAGCACCCATTCTATTCCAAGTATTAAAATGGCAGCATAATACTTGCATTCAATCAAAAAGTTTCGTATAATAACAATAACCTTCTTAAGGGAAGAGTATAATCATTCTAGAGTAGAGAGATCATATGGTTGGTGAAAATATGAAGAAAAGAATGATTAGAAGACACCCTGTTTTCGAAGAAGCGCAGATGTCTGTGATAACAAAAAATAAGAAAAAATAAGGTGGCACCACGAAGAAATTCGTCCTTTGAAAAAGGTGCCTTTTTATTTGAAAGGAGTATTCGATATGATTACAAAGCCAAAAGGATGTTCTGATATATATGGAAAGGAAGGAAGATATTTTCGTAAGGTAGACCAAATTGTCTCTCTTATGGCAGAAGTTTATCATTATGACTATATTCGAACTCCTATTTTTGAGTCCAGTGAACTTTTTCATAGAGGAATAGGGGAAAGTACGGATGTTGTAAAAAAAGAAATGTATGACTTTGAAGATAAGGGAGGAAGAAAAATGACTCTTCGTCCAGAAGGAACTGCTGGAGTTGTCCGTTCTTATATTGAAAATAAGATGTATGGAAATCCTGTTCAACCTGTAAAGTTATATTATAGTGGAACTATGTATCGATATGAACGTCCACAATCAGGAAGAGATCGTGAGCTTACACAATTTGGATTTGAATTGCTTGGTACAAACGACCCTTGTGCAGATGCAGAAATTATCTCCTTTGCATATCAGGTATATAAAATTTTAGGATTAAAATCTGTAAAAGTAAAAATCAATTCTTTAGGTGATTCTTCTTCTCGTCTTACTTATCGAGAAAAACTAATTCATTATTTAAAACCTCATATTGATACATTTTGTAAAGATTGTCAAACAAGACTTTTAGAAAATCCTCTTCGAATTTTAGATTGCAAGATTGATTGTAATCATCCTATTTTAAAAGAAGCACCTATTACACTTGATTCTCTAAATCAAGAAAGCAAAAAACATTTTGAAGAAGTATGTTCCTACTTAGACCTTTTAAAAATTCCTTATGAAGTAGATCCTACGATTGTAAGAGGTCTTGATTATTATAATCATACTGTATTTGAGTTTGTTTGTGAAATTGAAGGAAAGAATCTTGCCATTGGTGCTGGAGGTCGATACAATGGATTGGTTAGTACATTAGGGGGTCCACAAACTTCATGTGTTGGATTTGCATCAGGAATTGGAAGAGTTGTTCTTGCAATGCAAGAAGAAGGTGTGGAAGAAGTGGAAGATTCCATTGATCTTTTCTTATTTTATGTTAATGAAGAAGAGAAAAAATATGCCGTTTTTCTTTCTCAAGAACTTCGTCTTGCAGGATATAAAACAGAAATGGAATATCTAGGAAGAAGTATGAAAGCACAGTTTCGACAAGCCGATCGATTAAAAGCTAAATTTTTAATTCTATTAAATAGTAAAGATTTAGATCAGAATGAAGTGAAGGTAAAAAATAATCAGACAAAAGAAGAAGAACTTGTTCATTTAGATGCTTTAATTTATTATTTAGATGAAAAAATGGAAGAAAATAATGAGGAAGAAATTTTTCTTCCAGGAAAGGAAGAATAAGATGAGAATACCACTCAATGAATTAGAATCTCATATGGGAGAGACTCTTGTTTTACAAGGGTTTGTTGAAAAAATTAGAGATTTACAATATGTAGAATTTCTAATATTAAGAGATGAAACGGGAAAAGTACAAATTACATTAGAAAAAGAAGAAAAAAATCAAGAGTTAATTTCTTTGGCTTCTAAAATTACGGAAGAAAGTACGATTCTTGTAGAGGGAACCTTAGTAGAAAATCAAAAAGTAAAATTAAGAGGAATGGAATTTATTCCAACTCGAATAGAAATTACTTCATATGCTCCATTAGAATTGCCTATCGATATAAAGAAAAAAGAAGCTTCTCTTCGAGAAACAAGGCTTGATTATCGTCTTCTTGATTTAAGAAGAGAAGAAAATAATCTTTTGTTTAGAGCACAGACTCTTATTCTTCATGCGATGCGTGAATATTGGTATGAACATGGTTTTATTGAAATCAATAGTCCAAAAATTTGTGCAAATGCAGCCGAGAGTGGAGCAGAAGTCTTCAAATTAGATTATTTTGGACAAAAAGCATGTCTTTCTCAGTCTCCTCAATTTTATAAACAAATGGCAATGGCTTCTAATTTTGGGAAAGTTTTTGAAATTGGACCTGCTTTTCGAGCTGAAAATTCCCATACTTCTTATCATGCTACTGAAATACAAATGGTAGATGCAGAAATTTCATGGATTACTTCTTGCGAAGACGTTATGGATATGGAAGAAGATTGGCTTCGGTTTGTTTTTTCAGAGCTCAAAGAAAAATTAGGAGAAGAGATTCAAGAAAAATTTGGAGTTGAAATAACGGATGCAAAACAAAAATTTCCACGGATCCCTTTGAAAGATGCGAAAAAAATTTTAAAAGAGCAGTATCATTATGAAGGAGATCGAAAAGATGATTTAGAACGTCATGAGGAAGAACTTCTCTGTCAATATGCTAAGGAAAAGTATGGAAGTGATTTTGTCTTTGTTACCAAATGGCCTTTTTCATCAAGACCTTTCTATCATATGAAAGATCAAGAAGGATATAGTGATAGCTATGATTTATTATACAAAGGTCTTGAAATTACGACAGGAGCTCAAAGAGAACATCGAGCAGATGTTTTAAAAGAACAAATTATTGAAAAGGGACTTCATCCTGATGATTTTGATTTTTATATTGATTTCTTCCGATATGGATGTCCTCCTCATGGTGGATTTGGATTTGGGCTTGCTAGATTGATGATGCAAATTTTTGAAATTGATAATATACGAGAAGCAACTTTTGTTTATCGAGGACCAACAAGATTAAATCCATAAATTCTATCAAATTTTATGACATTTGAGAAGAATGAGGTTTCAATATGATATGGTTGGATAGAATAGACAAATATGATTATTCCAACATGGTGAACACTTCTAGCCCATGGTCCGTTCGTAGCGGCAACCATAACAATGGTGCAGGTGCAGGTGTTTTCTATTTCAACAACACGAACGGTAACGCCAATGGAAACGGTTCGTTCCGCGTCGTCCTTGAGACTACAAAATAAAAAAATTCATTTTGTAGAGTCTATTCAAACGATCAAAAAAAGGAAATTAGTAGGAAACAAATTTTTTCTTTTTCGCACAATTTTGTGCTTTTTTTTGGACAAATTTCTTTTTTGAATTCTATTCAAAAGATCTCGTTTTTAGTATAATAAAGATAGAAAGAAGTGTGAAGAAATGTTTGACTCTTATTTTCAAGACAATGTTTTATTCGTAGTTCCTTATTCAGTTCGTCTTTTTTTATTAAAAGAATTAAGTAAAAAAAAGAGATTTTATCAAATCTCGTTTTTGTCAAAAGAGGAATTTAAAGAACAGTTTTTCTTTCAAATTGAACGTGAAAAAGCTCTTGCTTATCTTTCTTTACAAAAAAAAGAACCTCTTTCTATTTTAAAAGAAAAAATAGAACTTTTATATAGCATTGATCCAAAGAAAAAATACAAAAGTAAAAAATTACAAGAATTGGTTCAACTTTATCATCTTCTTTTAAAAGAAGGATATTTGATAGAAGCGAAAGAAAATCAAACTCAAAAAAAATATCAAAAAATTTATGTTTTAGGATATCCTTATTTAGAAAAAATGGAAGAAGAAAGATTTAAAAAAATGAAGGCAGAAATTCTAAAGTTTAAAGAAAAAGCAACATTTCCTTCTGTTTTTGCTTTTGAAACTTTAGAGGAAGAAGTTTTTTGGGTTGCCTCTCAAATTGGAGAATTACATCAACAAGGAGTTCCTTATTCTAAAATAAGACTTTCTGGAATTACAGAAGAATATCATTATCTTTTAACTCGTCTTTTTCATTTCTTTAAAATTCCCATTACAGGATATTTAAAATCCTCTCTTTTTTCTTTGCAAGCAGTAAAAGATTATTTAAATCAATTTGATAAAAGTCAACTAAAAGATCCACTTCTTCAAAAAAAAGTTGTTCAAATAGAAAATCGTCTTCTTTTTCTTCCACAAACAGATCCTATTTATCGAATGCTTTTAGAAGATGCTCTTAAAAACACTTATTTAGAAGAACCTGTCTATGAACAAGCAGTTCATGTTGAAGATTTTTATCAATTGTTTGAGGAAGAAGATACCTATACTTTTGTTCTTGGATTTAATCAAAATGTTCTTCCTAAGATTTATAGAGATGAAGATTATTTAAAAGATCAGGAAAAAAAAGAAGCAGGAATTGATACATCTTTAGAAAAAACAAAAAAGTATAGAGCTTGTACATCTTCTATTTTAAAAAGTCTTTCTCATGTAGTCCTCTCTTATAAAAAAAGAACTCTTTCCACTTTCTTTTTCCCATCTTCTTTTCTTCAAGAAGAAAAAATAGAAGAACAAAAAGATTCTGGAAAATATCAATATAGTAAAATATATAGTCAAATTCTTTTAGGGGAAGTATTGGATACTTATCTTTTATATGGAGAGAAAAAAGCATCTTTTTCCTCTTTGGTTGCTTCTTTTCCTAATTCTTCTTATCGTACTTATCAACATGCCTATCAAAAAATTCCTTTTGTTCGAAATCCACAGGAGCCACTTTATTTATCTTATTCTAGTTTAAATGATTATGCACTTTGTAAGTTTAAGTATTATGCAAAATATATTTTAAAAGCTGAGGAAGAAGAAAAAAATACGTTTGCAACGATGATAGGAACAATCTATCATGAAGTATTGTCTCATCTTTATGATGCATCTTTTGATTTTGATACTTGTTGGGAAAAAAGTATTTCATCCTTCTCTCTAACTAAAAAAGAAGAAATTCTTCTTCGAAGACTGAAAAAAGAACTTTCCTTTTTAATTCCAGTGATCATTGAGCAAGATAGTAAAAGTGCTTTTTCATTACGTCTTTTTGAACAAAAAATTGAACTTCCTCTTGGAGATCATGTCATATTAAAAGGATTTATTGACAAAATTGCTTTTTGTGAACACAATGGAAAAACATATTATGTAATTTATGATTATAAAACAGGAAAGGTTACACTTGACTTAACTCAAATCCAAGAAGGGCTTTTCTTACAACTTCCTATCTATCAGCTTCTAGTTGAAAAAGGAAAACTTTTTGCAAATCCATCTTTTACAGGCTTTTTTTATCAACAACTTCTTCTTCCAAGTAAAAATCAAGAAGAGAAAGTAAAAAATTTAAAATTAAAAGGATATGTAACAGAAGAAGAAGAAATTTTACAAATTTTTGATGAAACTTACGAAAAAAGTGAAGTAATTCAAGGACTTAAAGTAACAAATCAAGGTTTTTCTAGATATAGTCGAATTTTAAATGAAGAAGAAATCAAGAAAATTCAAAATCAAACATATAAGAAAGTCTGTTCTTTTAAAAATTCTATTTTAAATGCTGATTTTGTAATCAATCCTAAATATTATAAAAGAGAAAATATCAGTTGTAAGTATTGCAAATTTCAAGATTTGTGTTTTCATGATGAAAAAGATCTTATGATCTTACAAGAAAAAAAGGAAGAGGAGGTGTAAAAATGCCTGTTTATACAGAAGAGCAAAAAAGAGCAATTCAAGAAGAAGGAGAAAATATTTTAATTAGTGCAGGAGCAGGAAGTGGAAAAACAGCAGTTTTATCAGAGAGAGTTTTACGAAAAGTCAAAGAAGGAACTCCTATCACACGTCTTTTAATTTTAACATTTACTAAAAAAGCAGCAGGAGAGATGAAGGAGAGAATTCGAAAAAAACTTGCACAAGAGGAAATGGAAGAAGCACTTTCTATGTTAGATAACAGTTATATTACAACCTTTGATTCCTTTGCCCTTTCAGTCGTAAAAAAATATCATGTTGAATTAGGTCTTCCTAAAGAAGTTGGAATTACAGAAGAAGCTTTATTAACACTTATGAAAAAGGAACAACTAGAAGTAGTTTTTGAAGAACTTTATCAAAATGAAGAAGAAGATTTTTTAGACTTGCTTTCTTCATTTGCACTTAAAGATGATAATGTGTTAAAAGAATCTATTTTAGAAATAGAGGGAGCTATAGAAAAATTACTTGATAAAGATTCATTTTTTCAAAATTATGAAGAACATTATTATGGAAAAGAACACCTTGATTTTTTAGTGGATTCTTACTTATCTAAAATCAAAGAAAAAAAAGCTTCCTTTGAAACAGCCGGAAAAGCTTTGTTATCTCTTACAGAAGGAAATTTTCAAGAAAAATTAAAAAGAGAAATAGAACCTTACTTTTCTATTCAAACCTATAATGATTTGAAAAATCAACTGGAGAAAACACATCTTCCCTCTCTTCCTAAAAATAGTGAAGAAGAAGTAAAACAGTGGAAGAAGCAATGTAGTAGTCTTTTGAAAGAAATAAAAGAACTATGTTGTTATGAAGAGGAAGAGGATATTTTAGAAGAACTTTTACAGACTAAAAAAAATACAGTAACGATTTTAAAAATAGTACAGAAATTTGATTCAAAGTTAGAAAAATATAAACGAGAAAATGAAATGTATGGATTTATGGATCTTGCAAAATTTGCTCTTTCTGCTGTTCGTGATTTTCCATTCATTGCTTCTGAATTAAAAGATGCTTTTGATGAAGTTCTAGTGGATGAATATCAAGATACCAGTGATATCCAAGAAGCATTTCTCTCCTACATTACTAAAAATAATCTTTATATGGTTGGAGATATGAAACAATCTATTTATCGTTTTCGAAATGCCAATCCTTTAATTTTTAAGCAAAAATATGATTCTTTCAAGAAGAAAAATGGAGGAATTACCATTGATCTTTCTAAGAATTTTCGTTCTAGAAAAGAAGTGTTAGATGACATTAACTTGCTTTTTTCTAGATTGATGGATGATATTTTAGGAGGGGTAATCTATCAAGAAGGACATGCGATGATTTTTGGAAATAAAGCTTATTCGGCAGAAGAAACCCATCAAAATCAGTCTTTAGAAGTTTATACTTATGAAATGAAAGAGAAAGATCCTTTTGAACGATATGAAAAAGAAATTTTCTTAATTGCTGAGGATATTCAAAAGAAAATGAAGGAAGGTTATCTGGTTTTAGATCAACAAACCAATCTTCTTCGTCCTGTTCGTTATTCTGATTTTGCTATTTTATTGGATCGAAGCAAATACTTTGATACTTATAAAAAAATCTTTGAATATGTAGGAATTCCTCTTTCTATTGAAAAAGATGATACCCTTCAAAGTAAGATGGATATTGCTCTTTTAAAAAATATGTTTTCTCTTGCTTTTCTTATCCAAAATAAAAAGTGGGATGCTTCCTTTCGTCATGCTTATACCTCTCTTGCACGAAGTTTTCTCTATCAAATGAAAGATGATGAGATTTATTTGATTTTTCTAAAGAAAAAATGGAAAGAAACTCCTTTATATCAAACCTTTGAAATGCTTGCAGATTCCTTTCGAACAACTCCTCCAAGTAGAATGCTTTTGAATATGTTAGAAGCGACTTCTTATGAAGAAAAACTAATTGAAATAGGAAATGTTTCTACTTATAGAAAAAGGATGGAATACTTCTATGAGTTAGCAAAATCTGTTGAGAAACAAGGAAAGAGCAATCAAGATTTTCTCTTCTTTCTAACCAATCTTTTAGAGGAGGGAGTAGAAGTAGGTGTCTCTTATCAAAAAGAAGATACCAATAGCGTTTTATTGATGAGTATTCATAAATCGAAAGGTCTTGAATTTCCTATATGTTATTTTACAGATTTTCATCATCCTTTTAATTTACAAGAAATAAGACAAAAGATAAAATTTCATGAAAAATATGGAATCCTTCTTCCTAATTTAAAGGAAGAAGAAGAGAGTAAAACTCTTTGTCAAATTTTACTAAAAGAAGAGATGACTAAAGAAGAGGTAAGTGAAAAAATTCGTCTTTTCTATGTAGCTTTAACAAGAGCAAAGGAAAAAATCATTCTGATCACAGAAGCTAAAGATAAGGAAGATGTTTTTGATTCTCTTTCCTATGATGAAAAAATCAAAGCTCTTTCCTTTGAAAAATTATTTTACTTGCTCTATGATCATTGGAAAGAAAAAGAAAATAGAAAAACAGAAATTCCACTCCTTACCAAACAATATCTTTATCCAAGAACTCTTCCAACCCCTAAAGAAATTGAAGTTCAAAAGAAAATCTCTTTTGTAAAGATGGAAGAGATAACACCTCCTCTTCAACAAACTAGCTTTTCTAAAACAATGCAAGAAACTTTGAGTCAAGAACAACAAGAATCTATTGCTTTAGGTCTTCGGATGCATGCTATTTTTGAAACATTAGATTTTAAAAATCCAAACTATGAAGTTGTTCAAGATGAACCTATTTTATTGAAAGCAGTACAAGCTTTTGTAGAAAATGAATGGATTCAAAAAATGCTTGCTTCTTCTAAAATATATAGAGAGTATGAATTTTTAGAAGAGATGGAGCATACAATATACCATGGTATTATTGATTTACTTCTGCTTTGTCCAAAAGAAGCAATCATTATTGATTACAAATTAAAACAAGTGGAAGATCCTGCTTATCAAGAGCAGCTTAGAGGATATAAAAAAGTCATTGAAAAACGAATAAATCTTCCGGTTCGGACTTTTCTTTATTCGATTTTAGACCAATCTTTTAAAGAAATCTTTGACAAATAAAAGAACTTGTGTTATAATATAGCCAACTTCGAAAGGTAAGGGTTTCAAGAATAGGGGGTTATTGATATGGAAAAAAATTATATTTTTGAATACCTAGATGAAAATGATTTTCGTAAGAAAGAACGTTCTCTTAGAAAATACAATATGTTAGCTTATAAGAAACTTACATTTGAATTTTATCCAGAAATTAGGAAGGGTACTTTTTTAGGAGAAGAAGTAGGAAAAGATTTAAAAAATAATACAGTCTCTTATGAATTAAAACTTCCAACAGATGCATTGTTTGCCAAAGTACATGGAGAAATTCGTCTACATTATACAGTATATCTTGATAAAAACGTTATTCTTCTTACGAATATTACACCAGAAGGCATTTTGGATGAAGGACATCGAGCAGAATTATCTACTTATAAGGGAGTTATGATTTCGAAATCCAATCCAGAAAAAGATATGTTTAAAATCAATCTTTTAAATATGTTACAAAAATAAAAACTCTTTTTGAAAGAATAAGCTCTATTTCAAAGAGAGTTTTTTTAATTTCTAAGTCCTTTTGGATAATGATTTTTTAAAATTCCATGACTTGCTTTAAATAAACCAAGAGGGAATCCTTCTACACAAATAACACCCCAACCATCTGGAATTTCAACTTCTATTTCAAGACCAGAAAGATATTTTTTTAAAAGAGGATCATCGATACTAAGATGTACCTGATTTTTAAAATAAATTCCATAACATCTTGCAAACTGATGATGAAAAATAAATCGTCCTTTTTTTAATTCTCCAATTTTTACAAAACATAAGTCTGTTTTTAAAGCAGGAATTTTTTCATTTTCTAATTTTTTAGGAACTGCAATGAAATGGTGATGATATTTTTTAATAGAAAAAGGAATTTCTGTCATCACTTCTTGAATAGCAGGTACAATATAATTTTCTTCTTCTTTTTCTAGTTCTTCCATTTTTGTTTGAAAAGAGTTAATCTTTTCTTCCGTTTGTTTTTGAAAAACAGCAAAATACTGTCCTTCCCCAATTAAAAAGGGATAACCTCTCCTTGTTTTTTGAACTTCCTTCCCAAATTCTTTAAGACCACATCTTGTGTATGGAAAAAGTTTTTGATCTACTTTCAAAAGTTTTAGGGGAGAGGAAAGGAGTAAGTCCAAAACAACTTCTTCATTTTCTTCTTTTGAAAATGTACAAGTCGAATAGACTAATTTTCCATTCGTTCGGAGCATTGTAACTGCATCTTTTAGTAATTCTTTTTGTATTTTTGCCATTTCTAAGACGCGATCCTGACTCCAAAGTTTTATAGCGAGTGGATCTTTTCGAAACGTTCCTTCTAAAGAGCATGGAGCATCTACAAGAATATAGTCAAAATATCCTTGAAACTTTTGTTTTAATTCTAAACTTGTCATTTGGGTTACAATAACGTTTTTTAAACCAAGTCGTTCGATATTAGAAACTAGTTTTCTTGCGCGAGCAGGATTTGGCTCGTTTGCAAAGATGATTCCATCAGGTGCAAGATTTGCTAATTGCAGTGTTTTTCCACCTGGAGAGGCACATAAATCTAAGATGATCGCATCTTTTGCGAATGGAGTTGCAAGAACAGGCATCATAGCACTAGGCTCTTGTACATAAAAAAGGCCCAATGTATGAAAAATTGTTTTTCCAGGTTTTTCTTCTTCAATGTAAAATCCATCTGAATCAAAAGGAATAGGATCTTTTAGAAGTGGTTTTAATAGTTCTTTTTGTTTTACAATTGTTGTGTTGATATGAACTGCTTTTTTTGGAATTTGATTAAGACATTCTAAATAGGAAGAAAAGTCTTCTTTTAAAAGAGCTTCTAAACGATTTAAAAACGCGTCTTGCATCGAATCACCTTCTTTTCATCTTTATTATAGTAGAAAAAGAGAATATAGAACATAAACTTTACTTTCTTTTTCAAATAAAACTATCAAAAAGTTCTTGGATGTTCAAATTATAACAAAGAAGAAATAATTGTGTCAAAATCTATCATTTAAAAAACTTGCCAAATTAAATAAAATTTAGTATAGTAATAGTGTTTACTGAGTGCTTTGAATCGGGAAGTCTTCCTATTCCCCATCCAAGGGCTTGGCGAATTAGAAAAAGAAAGGAAGTGTTAAGATGGCTTTAACAAAAGAAGAAAAAGCAAAGCTTATCAAAGAATTTGCAAGAGATGAAAAAGATACAGGTTCTGCAGAAGTTCAAATTGCAATTTTAACGAAAGAAATTGCAAATTTAACAGAACATTTAAAAGAACACAAACATGATCATCATTCACGTCGTGGACTTTTAATGAAAGTAGGACAACGAAGAAGTATGCTAAATTATCTTGCAAAAAAAGATATTACAAGATATCGTGAAGTAGTAAAAAAATTAGGATTAAGAAAGTAAGACACAAGGAAGGAGTGTCTCTTTTTTATAGAGAGGAAGAAGTATATGGCAAAAAAAATATTTGAAATGGATTTTCAAGGAAGAAAACTTGTTGTAGAACATGGAGAAATGGCAAAACAAGCCAGTGGAAGTGTTTTAGTTCGTTATGGAGATACTGTTGTATTAACAGCAGTTGTGGTCAATAAAAACGTAAATTTATTATCTGACTTTTTTCCATTGACTGTAAATTATCAAGAAAAATTATATGCAGTTGGAAAGATTCCAGGTGGATTTATCAAAAGAGAGGGAAGACCTACAGAAAATGCAACCTTAGCAGCTCGAATGATTGATCGTCCAATGCGTCCTCTTTTTGCAAAAGGATTTAAAAATGAAGTTCAAATCATCAATACTGTTCTTTCAGTCGATCAAGATAATTCTCCAGAATTAACAGCTATGTTTGCAAGTTCTCTTGCAACAATGATTTCTCCAGTTCCTTTTGAAGGACCGATCGCAGGAGTAAAAGTTGGATATATAGATGGAGAATTTATCATCAATCCAACTGTTGAGCAACTTGAGAAAAGCGAACTTGATTTGACAGTCGCAGGAACTATGGATGCTATCAATATGGTTGAATCAAGTGCCAAAGAAGTAAAAGAAGAAGAAATGCTTGATGCTTTGATGAAAGGACATGATGCGATCAAAGAATTGATTGCTTTTCAAGAAAAAATTGTAAAGGAAATAGGCGCTCCTACGATGGAATATGAAACACTTACAGTAGAAGAGAGCCTTCAAAAAGAAGTAGAAGAACTTGTAAAAGATCCATTAAATCAAGCCTTACGAATGAAAGAAAAATTAGAAAAGTATGCAGCTATTGATACCATTAAGCAAGAAACTCTTGAAAAATACCGAAAAGAAAAAGAAGGAGAATTCGAAGAAGAAGAACTAAAACTTTTCTTAACCAAAGTCTCTCTTGCGATGGAAGAAATTGAATATCGATTATTTCGCCAAATTGTTGTCAAAGAACATATTCGTGCGGATGGAAGAAAAATGGATGAAATTCGTCCTTTGTCAACAGCCATAGATCTTCTACCAAGAACACATGGTTCTGCTCTTTTTACAAGAGGAGAAACACAGAGTTTGTCTGTTACAACTTTAGGAGCTTTAGGAGAGCATCAAGTATTAGATGGACTTGGATTAGAAGATGGAAAACGCTTTATGTTACATTATAACTTTCCTGCTTTTTCAGTTGGAGAAACAGGACGTTATGGAAGCCCTGGAAGACGTGAAATTGGTCATGGAGCTTTGGGAGAGAAGGCACTCTTGCAAGTGTTACCGAGTGAAGAAGAATTTCCTTATACCATTCGTGTTGTCTCTGAAATATTAGAAAGTAATGGAAGTAGTTCTCAAGCAAGTATTTGTGCAGGGTGTATGAGTTTGATGGCAGCAGGAGTTCCCATTAAATCTCCTGTCGCAGGAATTGCAATGGGTTTAATTACCGATCAAGATGATTATACAATTTTAACAGATATTCAAGGAATGGAAGATCACTTAGGAGATATGGACTTTAAAGTTGCAGGAACAAGAAATGGAATCTGTGCTCTACAAATGGATATCAAGATTAAAGGAATTACAAGAAAAATCTTAGAAGAAGCTCTGATTCAAGCGAAAAAAGCAAGGGAAGAAATCTTAGATGTGATTGAAAAACAAATTCCAACTCCTCGGAGTGAAGTTTCTAAATATGCTCCAAAGACAAAGATCTTTATGATTTCCCCTAATAAAATTCGTGATGTAATTGGACGTGGTGGTGAAATGATTACAAAAATCATTTGTGAAGCAAGCGGTGTCAGTGATGTTAATAATGTCAATGCTGTAAAAGTCGATTTAGAAGAGGATGGAAGGGTGATCATCTATCATACTGATAAAGAAGTCATTGAGAAAACTGCAAAGATGATTGAGGATGTTGCAAGGGAAGTTGAAACAGGAAAAATTTATGAAGCAACTGTTGTTAAGATAGAAGACTTTGGTTGTTTTGTCCAAGTTTGGCCTGGTTGTGAAGGGCTTGTTCATATCTCTCAACTTGCGAAAGAACGAGTTAAGAAAACAGAGGATGTTGTAAAAGTAGGGGATGTTTTACTTGTAAAATGTCTTGGATATGATAAAAAAGGAAAATTGAATTTTTCAAGGAAAGAAGCTTTACAAAATGAAGAAAAATAAATTGGTCATTCATGGAATTTATCGTCATTTTAAAGGACATATTTATGAAGTTCTTCTTGTTGGAAAAGATGCAGATACATTAAAAGAAAAAGTAGTTTATCAAAATGTTTTCAAAAAAGAGGAAATTTGGATTCGAGACTTGGAAGAATTTTTAAGTGAAGTGGATCATAAAAAATACAAGGAAGTAGAACAAAAATATCGTTTTGAATGGATCAAAGACTCTATGTAGTCTTTTTCTTTACAGTTTTTACTTTCTTTTTCAAAGGCTCCTCTTTACAAATGAAATAAATCTTTATATAATCAAACTGTAGAGGATGTGATACTATGGAACAACCAAAAGAAACTCCAAAAATGAAAGTCGCTGCAATGATTGTAGCCCTTCTCTTTTTAGTCGTTTTAATATCTGGATTGACTTATGCAATCTTTCAATTTAAAAAATTGGGAGATACAGAAAATGAAATTCGAGTTGGTAGTTTTGTAATGAAAATTGATGATGAAACAGCTCAAGAAATCAATTTAACTAGTCAATATCCAATTACGAATGAGGATGGACTTGCACAGGTTCCTTACACATTTACTATTCAAAATGATGGAGATATTTCAGCAACTTATCGTTTGCGTCTAAAAAAAGACGAAGAGTCATATCCAAAAGGATTAACCAATGTAGATTCTAGTTATATCAAGTATGGTCTTAAAAAACCAGATGGAACCACTTCAATTGGTTTCGTTGATGATAATGAAGGAATTCTTATTAGTGATCGAACTCTTTCCTCTGGTGAGAGTGAGACTTACTCAATTACAGTATGGATTGATTGTGAAAGAGATATTCCAAATTCTTTGTTTGATGAAAAAACAATCGAATTTTATGGAAAAGTTCAACTTGAAGCTATTCAAGAGGGACATACAGATTATACAACAGGAAAGTAAAATAGAGAGAATTCTTTCTATTTTTTTTCGATTGGCATAAAATTATGATATAATGAAACAAAGAAAGGGATGGTTAAATGCGTGTTGTTATTACAGCTGGAGGAACAGGTGGACATATTTTTCCAGCCCTTGCTATTTATGATCAATTAAAGAAAACAGATCCCAAACTAGAAGTTTTATATATTGGAACGACAGATCGAATGGAAAGTACCATGATTCCAGAGAAAAAAATTCCTTATGTAGGAATTCCAATGAAAGGAATCAATCGAAAAAATATTTTTGCAAATATTAAAGTGATCGCAACTTTTTTTTCCGCTATTAAAATTGCAAAAAAACAACTCAAAAAATTTCATCCAGATATTGTGATTGGTGTAGGAGGATATATCAGTGCACCTGTTCTTTATGCTGCGCATCAACTTAAGATAAAAACAGCAATTCATGAGCAAAATTCTATTGCAGGAGTCTCCAATCGTTTTTTAAGTAAATTCGTTGATAAAATCTTTATTTCTTTTGAAGAAAGTAGGAAAGATTTTCCTCAAGAAAAAACAGTTTTTACAGGAAATCCTCGAAGCGAAGCAGTTTTAGAAGAAAAGGTAGCAGACAAAAGAGATTACCATCTTTCTCCATCCAAACAACTTGTTCTTATCGTAATGGGTTCTCTAGGATCAATGACTATGACAGAAAAATTAAAAGAGATGATTCCCTATTTTGAAGGAAAATCTTATGAAGTTCTTTTAATTACAGGAAAGGAATATTATAATTCCTTTGCACAAGAAAAAATTCCTAAGAATGTAAAATTGGTTCCATTTCTTTCTGATTTTTTAAAAATTTTAAAATGTGCCAATTTAATTGTAACAAGAGCAGGTGCTTCTTCGATTGCAGAAATTACAGCCATTGGACTTCCTGCAATTTTTGTGCCAAGTCCTTATGTAACAGGAAATCATCAAATGAAAAATGCCAAAGCATTAGAGAAAGAAGGAGCTGGAATTGTTCTTAAAGAAGAAGAGTTTTCTTATCAAACACTTCTTCCCTTTATAGATCAAATTTTAACGGATCAAAAAGTTTATCAAAAAATGAAGAAAGCATCACACAAGATGAGCGTTTCTAACAGTGCCAGTTTAATTGTCAAAGAAATAAAAACATTAGTAGAGGAAAATGTGAAGTGAAAGAATTTATAGAAGAATATGAAAAATTAGAACTTGGGAAACTCATTCAAGCTCCTTTATTATCTAAGTATACAACTTATCGGGTAGGAGGAGTAGCCTCTTGTATGGTATTTCCTAAAAATATAGAATCTCTTGTAAAAACGTGTCGTTTATTAAAAAAATATCATCTTTCCTATAAAGTTCTTGGAAAAGGATCCAATGTTCTTTTTAGTGATAAAAAATATATGGGGGTTATTCTTAAACTAGATGCTTTAGATGAGATCGAATTTTATGAAAATAAAGTTCGTGTTGGAGCAGGTTTTTCTTTGATCAAACTCTCTCTTCTTGCTGCCAAACATTCTCTTACAGGGCTTGAGTTTGCAAGTGGAATTCCAGGATCTATAGGAGGCGCTATTTTTATGAATGCAGGTGCTTATAAAAGTGATATGGGCTATCTTGTTCAAACAGTTAAAGTTTTAACTCCTGACCTTAGAATTATTACTCTTACAAATCGTGAAATGCAATTTCATTATCGAACATCTTTTTTACAAAAACATAAAGACTATATTTGTTTAGAAGCTGTAATTAAATTACAAAAAGGAAAAAAAGATGCCATCGAAAAAGTTATGAGAGAACGAAAAGAAAGAAGAAAAAAAACACAACCTTTAGAATATCCAAGTGCAGGAAGTGTTTTTCGAAATCCCGAAAATAAAGAACCCGTTGGAAAGTTAATTGAAGATCTTGGGTTAAAAGGTCTTACCAAAGGAGGTGCAGCAGTTTCAAAAAAACATGCTAATTTTATTATCAATAAAGACAATGCAAGTGCAAGAGATATTCATGATCTAATTTTATTTGTCAAAGATGCAGTAGAAGAACACTATAAAATTAAACTAAAAATTGAACAAGAATTTGTAAACTTTGAATAGGAGAGAATATGGCAAAAGTAATCAAAAAGAAAAAAATTAAGTGGATTCCTTTTTTTATATTTCTAATGGTGATTGTAATCCTTATTTTTTGTGTGCAGTTATTTTTAAAGACAAAAATTCAAAATATTCTTATTCAAGGAAATAAATTATTAAGTGATATGGAGATTATGGAGTTAGCAGGTGTGAGTGACTATCCTAGTTTCTATTTAGCAACGACAATTTCTATTCAAAGAAGATTAAAATCAAATCCTTTAATTCAAACAGTGCAAGTAAAACGTTCTTTTTATCATGTATTAACTATCAAAGTAAAAGAAGCGACCATTCTTTATAAAAATCTTTCCACTGGAAAATATGTTTTAGAAAATGGGGAAGAAGTCAATTTGGATAATGGGATAGCCCCTACTGTTCCTCATCTTGTAAATTATGTTCCAAATCATAAAAGTCAAGCTTTTTTAAAAGGACTTGAAAAAATAAAAGAGAATTTGCGAATTCGTATTTCTGAAATAACTTATGTACCAAATGAATTAGATAAGGATCGTTTTTTGTTATATTTAGATGATGGAAATATGATTTATTTAACATTAACTAAATTTGATTCAATGAATTATTATGAAGAATTTCTTCCTCAATTAGAAGGAAAAAAAGGAATCCTTTATTTGGATTCTGGAAATCATTTTAAAATTATGGAATCATAAAATGGAAAGGATCGTTAGGACGGTATTGTGAAAGAAATGAAAAAACATAGATGTAAAGACATTATCTGTTTCATCATAAGCAAGAGCAAAGCAAGTTCCTAAAGCTCCATAAGGAATAATATAGAAGAAATCAACGAAAGAAGAGATGTTTCCAACGATATGAAGTCCTCCAAAAATCAATCCTGAAGTAAGAGCAAAAACCCATTTATTTGAAAGAAAATTTCGAAAAGCTTTTCGGAAAGTGATTTCTTCTGCAATTGGTGCAAGAATTCCTGCATTGATTAACATTGCCCAAGGAAGAACAGTAATCATTTCTTGGACGACCTTTTCATTTCCTGAAAGATGACTTTTTGAAAAAAGATTGATGATGATATTGGTTCCCATCATAATAAAAAGTCCAATCATCCAATATTTTAATCCAACATCAATACAATCAGAATGGTTCGCTTTAAAAATCTTCCATTCTTTTTTTAAATCTTTTAAATATAATAAAATTAGAACGATAGCAATTATAAAATTGGAAAAAAGACTTAGAAAAATTTGGGTAGTCTCAGTTATTTTTGTAATGTGAAAAAGCCATACTGGAATGACTTGAAGATATCCAGAAAACCAAAAAAGAAGGAAACAAATCAATGCTTTTAAGAATGCTTTTATTTTTTGTCTTTTTTTTTCTTGGTTCATAAAGGATTCCTTCTTTCTTTTATTATCATATCATAAGATATTAGAAAAAGAACAAAAAATTCTTGTTTTTTTCTATCAAAACGGATAGAATAGGAAAAATAGATTCTTATATGTTTAAAAATTTATATGATCTAATAAGGAGATGAAAAAGATGTTATTATATGCAAAAGAAAAACTTCAGAAAGAAATAAGTATATTAGAAGAGGAAAAAAGAAAAGAGATGGAACACATTCATCTTTTAGAAGAGAAGGAAAATTATATTTATGATTATTTCTTTCAAAAGAATTTACTTTCCATGCTTTTAAAACTTTCTTTTGTTAGTGATCTTCTCTTAGTCTCTTTTCTTGCTGCATGGATTTATGGACAATTCTCTTATTTTTCTCCTTCTTTACTTCATTCTATGGAATTTGGTTTTTCCATTTTTGCATCAGCAAGTAGTACGATTCTCTATTCTTATGTAAAAAAGAAAATTCAAGAAAATTTTAAAGATTTGATAAATGAAAAGAAAAATACATTAGAAGAGAAATCAAATAGATATAATCATGAAAAAAGTAAAGCTTTAGAAAGAGAAAAAGTGCTAGATGAGATGATTTTGAATCGAAAAGAGGAATTAAAGAATCTTTTTCCCTCTGCCAATCAAAACGATCCATACTATCTTGCTGATACAGAAGAAGAATATCAGTTTCTCCTTCGACAAAGAAAAAAAGCAAGTGAAAAATATGAGCAAATCTATAAAGAAATGAAAAAACCTGAAAATGTTCACTTCATTCCAGAAACAATAGAGCCAATTTACCCAACAAAGAAGGTAAAAACGAAAACAAAAAAAATTGTGAAATGAAAAAGTAAATTCCAGTTTCAGAAAGTGAAAACGAAATGTAAGAGAAACGTCCAAAATAAGGGCGTTTTAAAATGAAGGTGAAGTAAAGTAAATGTTGGAAAAATTTAAGAGAAAATACAAGTTATACAATTAATTTGTATTTTTTTTACAT